>JBILUI010000084.1:0-9916 GCA_044371145.1 Chthoniobacterales bacterium
GGAAAAAGTCCTGCTCGACCAAGAGGCTTTGGTCAGCGAGGCCCGAGTCAAAGCCGGGACGCTGCGCACCAAATACGAAGAGATTGAGAAGCTTTCCGGCGACGACCTCATGCGGGCGCTTCCCACCCTCGAGATCCAAGACCAGACCGTTTCGCAGATTTTGCCCCAATATCAGGAGACGGACTCCGAGTTGGCCCGCGCACTCCAATCCGGCCTTGGCCGGCGTCACCCGACCATTCAGGCGCTTTCCGCTAAGAAAGCGACCTACGAGCGTCAGTTGGCCGACCAGATCGGGAGCATCCGTCGCACCTTGGCGGCGAACCTCGAGATCACCCAGCGCTCTCTCGCCACCATGGAGCAGCAACTCGAGCAGTCCCGAGGCCTGCAGCGCGATTCGAAAACGCGCAGTTCGGAATACGCCGCGGCTAAAAACGCCTACATCCAATCCAAAAAAGTCCTCGAGTCTGCGGAGTTGCGCCTTTCCACCGAGACCATGCAGCGCAGCATGCCGATGAGCCCCGCGCGCATCTGGGAGCGCGCCGAAGCCGCCTCGTTCCCTTCCAAACCCAAAGTCTGGCTCAACATGGCCTTGGCCACCGTGGTGGGTCTCATCGTCGGCGTCGGTCTCGCCTTCTTCCTCGAGTATCTCGATACCAGCGTGAAGACGATGGAGGACGTCGAGTCCTTCCTCCAGGCCCCGGTGCTCGCCGTCATCCCGCAGAACATCCATCTGCTTGTGTCGAGTCCCGATGCCTCGGTCGATGCCGAGGCCTACCGCATTCTACGCACCAATTTGGAGTTCAACCGCAAATCGTCCGACGCCAACTCTGTGACCTTCGTCAGCGGCGGCGCGGGCGAGGGCAAATCGACCACGCTAGCCAATCTCGCTTACACCTTCGCCCAAGGCGGATACAACACGCTCATCGTCGACGCCGACCTCCGCCGCCCCTCGCAACATCGCATGTTCGGCCTGAGCAACGACAAGGGACTCACCGACTTCCTCACCTCCGACCTTGACCTCGAGGACGTTGTGCAAACGACATCACTGCCGAATTTGTTCATGCTCACCAGCGGTCGCTTGCCCTCCGATGCGGTCGGCGTGCTCAATTCGCAGCGCATGATGGATCTCATCGCGCAGGTGAAAAACCGCTTCGACATTGTCTTCTTCGATTCTCCCCCCATCCTCGGCGTGAGCGATGCTTCCGTGCTCGTCCGCGCGCTCGATCTCACCATCGTCGTGGTACAGCACCGCCGCTTCCCGCGCGCCATGCTCCAGCGCGTCAAGCAGGCCGTGGAAAATGTCGGGGGCCAAATGCTCGGCGTGGTGCTCAACAATGTCGACGTGCGTCACGACCAGTATTACGAGTATTACACGAACTATTACCACTACTACGCGGCGCCGTCCGATGATGCTGCTGCACCGGCTGCCAAGGCGTCGGTCGCCTCCAACTCGCGCCGCGCGAACCGCGTTCCTGACGATGAGTATTAGGAAGTTGCTCCGCTTTGCCCTGCCCGGGGCCTTCGCGCTCTTGGTTACCGTGGCGTCTGCCGCCGATGTCACTTTCCGCATCGGCGACACCATGGAACTTCGCATCGGCGGTGTGCCTTCCGAGGAGACGCAGCTTATCACTGGTTCCTACTCCATCGACGGCGAGGGTTTCATCAATCTTCCGCACATCGGCAAAGTCCGCGCTGCGGGTCTTTCGCAGGCCGAACTGCAGCGGGCGGTCGAAGCTGCCTACCGCGGCGGTGAAATCTACACCAACCCGACGATCACCATAGCCGTCCCCACCGTGGCCCGCTTCGTCAACGTGAGCGGCGATGTGCGGCAACCGCGCCGCGTCGAATACACCACCGACCTCACCGTTCTCGGCGCGATCAGCGCCGCCGGCGGCTTCACCGATTATGCCGACCAGCGCAAAGTGCGTCTGCTGCGCGGCAAAGAAGTGCGCATGATTGACGTCAAGGCCGTGCGTTCCAATCCGTCGCTCGATATTGAGCTGCTTCCCGGCGACCAGATCGAGGTTCCCCAGAGTTTTTGGTGATTTCGGGGGCCGGCGGAGCAGACCGCGGAGGTTTTAGCCAGCCCCGCTTCCGCTCGTGCTCGTGAGGAATACTAGACGCTCGCGTTTCTCACGGTGGTTTTCGCCGATGAATCGCCGCAGCATCCCACCTTTGCCGCGCGACCCCGGCAAGAAGCCCAAAGGTGCCAAGGACGGTTGGATCGGCGTGGTCGTCGAGCGGGATAATCCCGATGACCGCCGTTCGCCGGGGACCATGTATGTCTACGGGAAGCAGGGATACCTTGGGGACTTCCGCACCAACGAAAACGGGTTCATCGGTAAATCGCGCGGAATTCCGGCGGGCCACTACACGCTGCAGCCGAAACAAAAGAGCGGTAAGAATTGGCCCGCGCAAACGCCCGCCATCACCGGTCCGGGCCAGCCGGTCGGCAAACCCGGGCCCGGATACAAAGCAGATGCCATACTTCTTCATCCCGAAGGACCGCGCGGGGTGCCGGACTCGCTCTCCTGCATCACAACGAATGCGCAGGGCTTCCGTCGCGTCATGCACATCATGCATCAGGCGCCGGATGGGATTGTTCCGCTGATTGTCGCCTGAGGCCCTGCGGTTGACACCGTGCCTCCCCACGAGCATAGTCCGCGCTCCTTTTCGGGAACCCGTATGGAAAACATCCGCAACGTCGCTATCATCGCCCACGTCGACCATGGCAAGACCACCTTGGTCGACCAACTGCTCCGGCAATCCGGGACTTTTCAGGCCCACGAGAAGGTCGAGGAGCGGGTCATGGACTCGATGGACCTGGAAAAAGAGAAGGGAATCACCATCCGGGCCAAGAACGCCTCCCTCAAGTGGGACAAATACCAAATCAACATCGTCGACACCCCTGGCCACGCCGACTTTGGTGGCGAGGTTGAGCGCATCATGAAAATGGTCGACGGCGTCTTGCTGGTGGTCGATGCCTACGAAGGTCCGCAGGCCCAGACGAAATTCGTCCTGCGCAAAGCCATGGAGAACGGACTCAAGCCGGTCGTGGTGATCAACAAAATCGACCGTGACAATGCCCGTCCGCACAAGGTCCTCGACATGGTGTTCGAGCTCTTCCTCGAACTCAACGCCACCGACGAACAGCTCGATTTCCCCCATATCTACGCCAGCGCCAAGGCGGGCTTTGCCAAACGCGAACTGGTCGATCCGAGCGACACCATGGTGCCGCTTTACGAGGCCATCGCCTGGCATATTCCGGCGCCGAAAAAATCCGACACCGACTATTTCCAGATGCTCGTGTCGAATCTCGACTACAGCGATTACCTCGGGCGTATCGCCTACGGGCGCGTCATCAGCGGCTCGGTCAAAGTCGGGCAAAGCATTGTCTGTATCCACGCCGACGGACGAAAGGAACGGGCCAATGTCACCGCAATCTTTGGGCATCAGGGACTGGAAAAAGTTAAGATCGAATCGGCTTCCGAGGGCGACATCATCGGGTTGGCCGGATTCGAGGATGTTTTCATCGGCGAGACTCTGGTCGACAACGAAGAGCGCGAGGCTCTTCCGTTCATCCAGATCGACCCGCCGACGATCAGCATGCGCATTTGCGTCAACGATTCGCCGTTGGCCGGGCGCGAGGGAAAGCTTCTCACCGCCCGCCAGATCAAAGACCGCCTCGTCCGCGAAACACGCACCAACGTCTCGCTGCAGGTTTCCGAGACCGAGACGGCCGGACAATTCGAAGTGAAAGCCCGCGGCGAAATGCAGATCGCCATCTTGGTCGAGCAAATGCGCCGCGAGGGATTCGAACTTCTCGTCTCGCGTCCCGAGGTGATTTTCCAACGCGCCGCCGACGGATCGCTTCTCGAGCCGATGGAAACGCTTTACGTCGATGTCCCTCCGGACAATCTCGGCGACATTCTGCAGGCTTTGGCCGCGCGCAAGGCGGACATTTCCAACATGGAGCACCATCCGCACAGCGTGCTGGTGCAGGCCACCATCCCGACGCGCGGAATCATCGGTTTGGAAACCGACCTGGTCAACGCGACCAAGGGTCTCGGCACGATGAGTCATTTGTTCAAGGAATACGGACCGCACAAAGGCGAGATCCCCAGCCGCGGCAAAGGCGTGCTCATTTCCATGGAGGGCGGGATTAGCATGGCCTACGCCCTCGATACCATCCAGGAACGCGGCCGTCTCTTCATCGGACCGCAGGAGGAAATCTACGAGGGAATGATCATCGGCGAGAACGCGCGTCCGGATGATCTGCCGGTCAATCCCTGCAAGGCGAAAAAGCTGACCAACATGCGCAGCCAAGGCGATGGCAAAGGCATCCAATTGGCGCCGCCAATTCAGATGACTCTCGAGCGCTCGCTCGAATACATTGCGCCGGACGAATACGTCGAGGTGACCCCGAAGACGCTCCGTCTGCGCAAAAAGATTCTCGACGCCACCGCGCGCAAACGCTCCGCGTCGAAGACCGCGGCCTAGCTTCTCGTTTATTTTCTTGTAGCGGCGGTCAGCCGAGGCTTTGCGAGACTGGCGAAGCCAACGACCGTCGGTGCTATAGTAAATTAGGGTTTCCGGCGGTCACAGACCGCCGCTACAAAGTTTGCGGAAGGCTCGCGGCTTGCCGGTCTTGCTTGGCGCAAAGAAACTCCCGCCCATGTCCACGCTCGGGCAAAAACTCAAAGAAGTCTTCGGCTACGATACGTTCCGTCCGCATCAGCGAGAGATCGCGGAATGTTTCCTTGCCGGGCGTGACACGTTGGCCGTGCTGCCGACCGGCGCGGGCAAGAGCCTCTGCTACCAATTACCGGCGGTGGTTCGTGATGGCCTGACCGTGGTTGTCTCGCCGCTCATTGCGCTGATGAAAGACCAGGTCGACCAGCTGACGGCCAGCGGCGTGGCGGCGACATTTCTCAATTCAACGCTCGACGCAGCGGAGGCGCGCAAACGTTTCGCCAAGCTCTACGCCGGGGAATACCGGATGCTTTACCTCGCGCCCGAGCGCCTCATGTTACCGGACTTCCTGCCCAAGCTCGGCGACTGGGGAATGAAGGCGCTGGCCGTCGACGAGGCGCATTGCATCAGCGAATGGGGGCACGATTTCCGTCCGGAATACCGCCGCCTGCGCGAGGTGCGGGAAACTTTCGCTGGCATTCCGCTTCTCGCCCTTACCGCCACGGCCACGCCGCGGGTGCGCGAGGATATTCTGACGCAACTCGAACTGCGCGAGCCCGAGGTTTTTATCGCGAGCTTCAACCGGCCGAATCTGATCTACCGCGTGGTGCCCAAAGCCAAGGCCGCGGTGCAGGTGGTCAAATTTGTCCGCGACCGCGATGAAGATGCCGGGATCGTTTACGCGCAGTCGCGCCGTGCCGCCGAATCGCTGGCCAATGCCTTGTGCGAGGCGGGGATCAAGGCCGCGCCTTACCATGCGGGATTGGATGCGGACGAGCGGTCGCGCAATCAGGAGGCCTTCCTTCGCGACGACGTGCAGGTGATTTGCGCCACCATCGCTTTCGGCATGGGGATCAACAAACCCAACGTGCGCTTCGTCATCCACGCCGACCTGCCGAAGAACGTGGAGAGCTACTACCAGGAAACAGGTCGCGCCGGGCGCGACGGGTTGCCGTCCGAGTGCCTGCTGCTTTATTCGCGCGGCGACGTGGTCAAATACCTGCGCTTTTTCGAGGAGATCACCGACCGTCAGGCGCGCAACGAGGCGCGGACGCAGCTCGAGAAAATGACCCACTTCGCCGAGGACGAGCGTTGCCGCCGCGTGGCGCTGCTCGGGTATTTCGGGGAGGATTGGACCGAGGAAAATTGCGGCGCCTGCGATCAATGCCTCGCGCCTCGCGAAAAATGGGATGCCACCACCGATGTGCAGAAGTTGCTCAGTTGCATCGTGCGGCTGCGTCAGAAAAGCGGGTTCAGCACCGGATTGAACCACGCAGTCGAGGTGCTGACCGGCGGCAAATCGGAAAAAATCCTGCGTTGGGGACATGACACGGTCAGCACGCACGGTGTGGGCAGTGACCAGCCGCGCGTCTATTGGGTCGATCTCGGACGCCAACTGCTGCGGCTCGGCTTGCTCGAGGCGACGGAGGACAAGTTCGCCACGATCAGCGTGACCGAACGCGGCATGGAGGTGCTGCGCGACCGGTCGCCGGTGCAGCTGGTTCGTCCGATGGTCATGCCAGCCAAAGATAAAAGCGCGGGTGCGCCGAAAAAGCGCCGGTCCCGCGCCGGCGAAGTGGAGTGTGACGAGGGGTTGTTCGAAGTCTTGCGCAAGTTGCGTGCCGAACTGGCCCGCGCCCGCAATGTGCCGCCGTATGTTGTTTTCTCCGACGCCACCTTGCGGCATATGGCGCGGGAGTATCCCCGCGATGATGTCTCGCTGCTGCAAGTGCCGGGGGTGGGGGAGCGAAAGCTGTCGGACTACGGCGCGGTATTCCTCGCGGCGATCGGCGGGTGGCTGTCGACCAAGCCGCGGCTGTCATTTTCTGAAATGTAGCGGCGGACTATGTCCGTCGGTGCCTCAACCAAATATGCTCCGGCGGTCACATCAGTTGGTTTCGCTTCGCTTCAGCCCGTCTCGCTGCGCTCGGCTGACCGCCGCTACAAGTGAGGGGAAAGCGACTGTGGCTTTTCGCATCGACAGCGCAGGGCGAATCTGTTTTCTCACACCACCATGACGAACGATGTCGGACAGCTTCTTTTGGTCGGTGTTCCGGGGGCGGAGCTTGATGCGGATACCGCCGCCATGTTCCGCCGCGTTAAGCCGGGCGGATTCATTCTTTTCGGTCGGAACATCAAAGAGCCGGAGCAATTGCGCAAACTGATCGACGACCTGCGCGATCTCTCCGCGGTCGAACCGGTCATCACGATTGATCAGGAAGGCGGACGCGTCTCGCGTCTTCGCCTCATTGGCGAGGAACCGCCCAACGCGCAGCAGTTACGCGACAAGGGCGACCGGTCGTTGATCCGCCGCCACGGCGAAATCACCGCGAAAATTCTCCGGCTTTTCGGCTTCAACCTCGATCTCTGCCCGGTGCTCGACATTTCGTTCGATGACGAGGCGGACAATTCCCTGCGCGGACGTTGCTACGGTCGCGATGTGGCGGAAGTGATCGCCAACGCGGAGGAATTCAACAGCGCGTTGCGCACGGGCGGCGTGCTCAGCTGCGGCAAACATTTTCCCGGTTACTCCATGGCGGGGGAGGATCCGCACTACGGGTTCCCGGTCATCGATCGTTCGCGTGCCGAGATGGAAGCGCACGAGTTGGCCGTATTCCGTCACTTCGCGCCGCTGGTCGACAGTATGATGATTGGTCACATCAACTACAAATCGCTCGAAGCGGAGGTGCGACCCGCTTCGCTTTCGCCGGCCATGATCAATGGCTTGCTCCGCGACGAGATGGGATTCGAAGGCCTCGTCATGACCGACGACCTCGACATGGGCGCGATTCTCAACACCGCGACCTTCGATGAAATGCTCGGCCTCGGCCTCGCCGCGGGCAACGACCTGCTCATGATTTGCCATCGCGTTCGCATGCTCGACCAGGCACGCACCGTGCTCGAGACGCAGCCGCGCGCTCTGCTCGACACCGCACTGGGGCGTGTTGCCGACTTCAAGAAGAAGATGCACCCGCCCACCGCTTTTTCCCGCGCGGAGTTCGACACGATCAACCGCGATATCTGGGATCTGCGCGTCGCCGTGCTCGGTGAGGAGCGTGCGCACCAACGCAGCACTGATGCTGGGAGCCACTCCCCGGTGGAACTGTATTAGGGAAAGATGAGGGTTGAGGGATGAGCGTTAAGGGAGCGGAAGCGATCGCCCTGCCGTTCATCGACTGGCTGGTCTTGGGATTGTATTTCGCGGCGATGCTCGGGGTGGGGTTTTATTTTTACCGCTCGGGCAAGAGTTCGACGGCGGAGGGATTCACCAAGGCGGATGGCGCTATGCCGGGATGGGTGGTCGGTTTGTCGATCCTTGCCACTTATGTCAGCAGCATCAGTTTTCTCGCCCTGCCCGGCCGCGCTTACGCCGGGAACTGGAATGCTTTTGTTTTCAGTCTCTCGCTGCCGCTGGCCTTGTGGGTCGCGGCGCGCTGGTTTGTGCCCTATTACCGCGCGACCGGTGAGGTGTCGGCCTACAGCCACCTCGAAACGCGGTTCGGTCCGTGGGCGCGGGTCTACGCGGGTGTTTGCTATTTGCTGACGCAGCTGGCGCGGATGGGATCGGTCATGTTCCTCATGGCACTGCCGATGCATCTTTTGCTCGGGTGGGAAATGCACTGGGTCATCCTCATGACTGGGGTGTCGGTCATCATTTACAGCATGCTCGGCGGGATCGTGGCGGTGATGTGGAGCGATGCGGTGCAAGCCTTGATTCTGATGGCTGGTGCGTTGCTCTGTCTCGTCTTGCTGGCCATGGGTTTGCCCGGCGGACTGGCGGCGGGATGGGATGCGGCGGTGGCGGCCGACAAATTTTCGCTCGGAAGTTTCGGTGCGTCCTTGGGCGAATCGACCTTCTGGGTCGTGCTGGCCTACGGGATTGTCATCAACCTGCAAAATTTCGGCATCGACCAGAATTTCGTGCAGCGCTACGTGGCGGCGCGTTCCGAGACGGCGGCGCGGCGGAGTCTGTGGTTCGGCGGGATGCTTTACGTGCCGGTGTCGGCCGTCTTTTTCCTCATCGGCACGGGGTTGTTTGTTTTCTACGGCGCGCAGCCGGAGTTGCTTCCCGAGTCGTTGCGGGGGGCGGACGCCGCGGACCGCATTTTGCCCTACTTCATTCTCACCGAATTGCCGGCGGGCGCGAAGGGGCTCCTTTTGGCCGCGATTTTTTCCGCGGCCATGAGCACGATTTCGACGAGCCTGAATTCGTCGGCCACCTTGCTGCTGACCGATTGGTATCTTCGTTTTTTCCGTCCGCAGGCGGACGAGCGCGAGTCGATGCGCGTGCTGCACGGCGCGACCTTGGTCTGGGGAGCGCTCGGAACGGGGGTGGCGTTGGCCATGATCGGGGTCAAAGCCGCGCTCGATGCGTGGTGGACGCTCTCGGGGATTTTTGCCGGCGGGATGTTGGGGTTGTTCCTGCTCGGACTGATTTCGCGGCGGGCCGGGAATGCGGCGGCGGTCACAGGAGTGGTCGCGGGGGTGCTGGTCATTCTCTGGATGACGCTGACCCCCGGGGCGGCGGCGTGGCCGGAGGAGTTGCAGAGTCCGTTCCACACCTTCATGACCGTGGTGGTCGGGACACTGGTCGTTCTTCTTGTCGGGCTGGGGGTGACCTCTCTGAAGAGAAGGCGGCCATTTTTGTGACGTTTTCCTGCGCAATTCGCGCTTGAGTCCGAGTATTAGGACAGCTTATAAGAAGCGTTCGGCCGCGAGTTCGCGCTTGCGGCTTTTTTAATGTCCATGACCTTCTTTTTGCCCATCGCCGCCGACATCCCGCTCTATGCGGACAAGCTGCTTCTGGACATCGATTGGTTGACCAACTCGATCTTGGTCTCCCTCCTTGTCGTCGGCATCGTCTTTTTTTTCGCCCGCCGCGCCACCAAGGAAGTGAAGTTGGTGCCGGACGGGCCACAGAATGCTTTCGAAGCGATCGTCGAGACGCTTTACGATACCATGGAGGAAATTGTTGGGCCGCACATGGTGAGCAAAGTCTTCTCGCTCCTCGCCACGCTCTTCCTCTTCATTCTCATCTCCAACTGGTTCGCCCTTGTTCCGGGCGTCGGTTCGATCGGCTTCGGCGAGCGCACCGGCTTTCTCACCGTGCCGAACATCGAGGTGCCGATCCTTCGTCCGACCACGGCTGACCTGAACATGACTCTGGCCATGGCGCTGGTCTTCATGGTGCTCTGGCTCTACTGGTCCATCCAGGAAATGGGGG
>JBILUI010000085.1:0-9915 GCA_044371145.1 Chthoniobacterales bacterium
ACCGATCGCTCCCGGACGGCTTATCGTTTGGCCCTTCGAGTCTGCAATAACCAAGGTTTCATCAACCGTCCCATGATAGCACCAATCGTGGACGAGAATCTTCGGCTTGCCGGTCAGCGCGCGCGCGAAACGCAGGAGGAAGCGGTTGGCATCCGTCGCGCTCAACGCGAATTGCCATTTGGGCAGCCCGAACCGACGTGCCAGTTCTTGTGCGACCCATGCCGCGTCCTTGGTAGGTAACATCGTTGTCGCGCCACGGGCCAGCTGCGCCGATATCGCCTGATTGATCGCCGCATTGGCATGGCCAGTCATCGCGCCGGTGTCGCCCAAGCAAAGGTCGACGTATTCGATGCCGTCCGCGTCGGTGAACCGCGCACCTTCCGCCTTTTGCACCACCAGCGGGAAGGGTCCCGGCCAGCGCCTCATCCACGGCATGGGAACGCCGGCTACCAACGACTTCGCCTCAGTCGCAAGCTCTCGAGATCTGGGATGGAGTTTTTCGAACCGCTCCGTCTCTTCGCGCATCAGCGCGGCCAGTCTTCGGCGGTCGTCTTCCATGGCAGGAATTTACAGACTGCGTGTCCGGCTTCAACTACAGCGTTGGGCTCGATATGTGCGAATTGATCTCTGGCGTAAGGGGAGTGATCTTTTGCAAACAACGAACTTGCTCCTCAGTCCGTGGGAAGAAGCTTGATGTCGTCGAGGTAGAGGAAGCCGTCCGGGGCTGCGAGTTCGAAGCTGATTTCCAGGATGCCCTCGGAAGTGAGTTTTTCCTTGTTCAGGTCGCGTTCTTTTTTGAAGAGGATTTTGAAGTCCTTGGAAACTGTCGACCAGTTTCCCGAGGGACGGAATTCGGCCGATTGCTGGTCGCCGTCGTAGATCGCGTTGATCTTCTTGTCGACAGCACCGCGCTCGCCGCGGACGATACGGTCTTCGCCGAGTTGTTTGAAGCCGCGCCAGCCGACGGTGTAGGACGCGTTGGCGACTTTGTTTCCTTTGGCTTGGAAGCTCAACTTGTAGGTTTTGCCGATTTCCAACTGCAGGGGTTGGCGCAGAACGAAGTAGTTGGACGGTGCGCCGGTGCCCCTTTGCTCGGCCGACGCACGGAAAAGCGGGTTGCTGTTTTCCTGTTCGCCGCGGCGATCGAATCCGCGGGTCGCGGGCATATCGAGGCGGGGGACCGGAAGCGAGGGATCGTTGGGCGCAGCGTAGCCGAATTTGAGGGCCCGGGTGCCCTCGACGGGTTGCGCAGTGGCATCATCCTGGGCCGCGACGCTGTTCGCGTAGGCGAGGAAGTTGCCGCGCGAAGCCCCTGCATCGACATCCCATTGCGATGGGAGTTGCCAAGCTGCGGGCATAGGCTTGTCGCCGGTGAGGTCGGCGGGGACCTCGAATTTCGGAGCTTCTTTAGTGCCCTTGTTGGCTGCCCAAGCGATGCGGCCGTTGCTTTTGCCGATGACGAGATCAAAAAGTCCGTCGCCGTTCATGTCGCCGGTGGCAATGGTATGGATTCCGGATCCGAGTGCCAGCGCTTGGCCTTCATCGGGGGTGACGCCGCCGCTTTTGGAAAGAAATCCCGTGGGCGAAATGCTGTCACCGAATTTCCAGGCGGCCGGCCTGATATAAGCGGTGACACGACCCTCGCGATCGGCGACGACAATGTCTTCTTTGCCATCGCCGTTCACATCGGCCAAGGCGGGTGTGAGTTGCTGGCGTCCCTCGCCGAGCGCTAAAGCTTGCCGCTTGTCCTCGTTGAAAGTTGGCGTGGCAGCCGACCCCTGATTGAGGAAAAGATGGATATTGTTGGCCGAGTAGGATCCTTCGCCCACCAGCAGGTCGGGTTTGTTGTCGCCATCCCAATCGTGCATGACCGGCGCGAAAACGTTGCCCCAACGGTGGAGGGGATCCTTCATTGTCGGGACCGCAGCTTTGGCCACCGAGGGAGGCTGGGCGAATTGGGGGACCTGGGCCGAGCCATTGTTCCGGATGACAAAGATATCGCCGAAGTAATTGCCGGCCACGAGGTCCAGTTTTCCGCTTCCTGACAGGTCGGCGAGAGAGGCACGAACGCCTTGGCGCCGCTTGGCCCACTTTTGGTTCCATCCCCCGACTTCTTGTTCGCCGCCGAGCATCGGCGGGGTCCAGGGCGGATCGCCCTCGCCCGAGGCCAGCCACGGCAGGCTGAGTTCGCCACGGGTGAATTTCGGTTGTTCTTTGCTGCCGCTGTTGAAGTAGATGCGGACGTAGCCGAGCGGGTCGGAGGAGAGGATGTCGGGCAGGCCGTCTCCTTTCAGATCGCCCACCGCGACACCCACGGGCATGGGGGTTTCGGCAATGCCGCCGCTCGCGTTCAGCACCGGGAGGAGGCCGCGGAAGCCAGCGAGGAAGCCGTCTTTGTCCACTCCGCTCCAGAGATTGGGCGCCTGCAGGGTGCGCTCGAAGCCGCCGTTGCGGATGGCATCTTTCGGACCGGCGGGCGTGGGCGGGGCTTGGGCAAAGGAGGCGGCCTGCACCAAAAGCAACAGGCTGCCCGTGCGGAGGAACTTCATCCGCGGAACACTACTCACGGTCAGCTTCTGAGGCGAGTCGTCTCTTGCCCGTAAGATTCCGCTTCGGCCAACCACGAGCCACCAACGGGCACGTTGTGGCGGCGGCAGAATTCGTCCCAGACGGCGCCCCACGGGAGGGATTTCGCTTCTTCGAGCAGGGCCAGCCGTGCGGTGTGGTTGCCATTGTCTTCCGCCTTGCGCAAACGCTTGGACGGTTCGAGCAGGGCGAGGAGGAGGGCTTTTTGGGTGGCGCGGATGCCGATGACCCAGGCGGCCACGCGGTTGATGCTGGCGTCGAAGTAGTCGAGGCCAATGCTGGTGCGGCCGAGGAAATCGCCGCGGACAAGCTCCTCCATGACCGCGCGCGTCGGATCGTCGAGGAGCACCACGTGGTCGCTGTCCCAGCGCACGCCGCGGCTCACGTGGAGCAGAAGACGAGGAACAAAGAGAAGGACCGAGGAAATTTTGTCGGCGAGGGTTTCGGTGGGATGGAAATGTCCGGCGTCGAGGCAGACGGCCTTCTGTCGTGAGACGGCGTAGCCGAGATAAAATTCGTGCGATCCGGCGGTGAAGCTCTCGGAACCGATGCCGAAGAGTTTGCATTCGACGGCGTCGATCTCGTCTTGCGCGGGCAGTTTTTCCGCGAAGATGGCATCGAGTGATTCGATGAGACGTTTGCGCGGCGCGACACGGTCGACAGGCAGATCTTTGTAGCCGTCCGGGATCCACACATTGACGACGCAGGTGGATCCAAGGCCGCGGCCGATGTCGGCACCGATCGTGCGGCAGCGGCGGGCGTGCTCGATCCAGAACTCGCGGATGGCTTTGTCTCGGTGCGCGAGGGTGAAACCGTCCGCCGCTTTGGGATGGGCGAAACACGTCGGGTTGAAGTCCATGCCGATGCCGAGCGATTTGGCCCAGTCGATCCACGCTTGGAAGTGCTTCGTCTCGATGGCATCCCGGTCAACTTTCTTTCCGCCGTTCTCGAGGTAAAACGCGTGCAGGTTCAGCCGGTGTTTGCCGGGCACGAGGGAAAAAACTTTTTCGAGGTCGGCGCGCAATTCGTCCGGCGTGCGGGCGCGTCCGGGATAATTTCCCGTCACAGCCAAACCGCCGCCCGGCGCACCGGTGGCGGCGGACTCGAATCCGCCGACGTCATCACCCTGCCAGCAGTGGACGGAGATCGGGGTGCGAGCGAGGACCTCGAGGGCTTTCGCGGTATCGACACCCACGGAGGCATAGGCCTCACGCGCCAAATCGTAGGGGGAAGACATGGGGATGTTCTTTAGTGCTGGCCGTTGCCCCCGTCGAGCCAGTGGGTGATTTCCTCGAGCGTCTTGCGTCCGCAGTTGCGCTCGCCTTTGAGCAGGGACACGGCGTCTTTCTCGCGGGCTTGATCGAGGGTGCGGATCCCGTGGCGCCCGAGCGCGTTGACCGCGCGGGGAGAGAGGTTGCGCAGTTCGAGTGCTCCGCGCAGGGACTTGATGGTGCGGCGGTGCCGCGAAAGCATAAGCGAGACGGCTTGCGGCGTGACGCTGAATTGCTCGGCGATCTGCCGGAACGAGTATCCGAGTCCGCGCAACATTGCGATTTCGCGGATGCGCTGCGGCACGGTATCGAGGTTGGGGGTCAGGCCTTCCGCCGGGGCGGCAAGTTGTTCGGATTGGAGGTGCATGGATTTGGGTTGTTGGGTGGAAGTGGTCATCAGCGCAAGAAGGCTTCGACCAGACCGCCGTCGACGGTGACGATTTGGCCGGTGGTTTTGGAAAGCCGGTCGGAGAGCAGGACGAAGTAAGCTTCGGCCTGATCCGCCGGTGTGATGGGCGAGCGGGTGAGTGTGCGGTCGGCGTAGAATTGCGCGAGCTTCGCGGTGAGCGACTCGTCGCTTTCCTTGTCCGAGTAAGCGATGCCGTATTTGGCGAGCGAGCCGATGACGCGGTCGCGCGGGAACATGGCGCTGCCTTGCACGACTGTGGCGGGCGCCACGCCGTTGACGCGGACCAGCGGGGAAAGCTCGATGGCGAGTTCGCGTACGAGATGGTTGGCCGCGGCTTTGGATGTGTCATAAGCAACGCTGCCTTTCTTGGCCACGGCGGCGTTCGCGCTTGTCGTGAGGACGATGGCCCCGCGCAGACCTTGTTCACGGAAAACTTTCGACGCTTCGTCGGAGACAAGGTAGCTGCCGGTGACATTGATGGCGTAAGTGAGGGCCCATTTGTCGTCCGGAATGTGGCCGCTGGTGTCGCTCGGCACGAAAATGCCGGCGGTGACCGCGATGGCATCGAAGCCCCCGTAGGCGAGGATCACGCGGTCGAGCATCGCACGGATACTCTCGCGTTTGGTGATGTCGACCTGCGCGGCGATGGCGGGCCCGCATCCGGAAATACCCGTGCCGGCCACACCGATGCCGAGTCCGGTTTTGCCCAGGATTTCGTCGGCGGTTGCCTGCGCGGCGTCCAGGTTGAGATCTGCGCAGACGATTTGCGCGCCTTCGCGGACGAGTCGCAGGGCGGTTTCGCGTCCGATGCCGCTGCCGGCGCCGATAACGATGACGATGCGTCCGGCCATTTCTTTTTCCGGCGGCATGCGACGGAGCTTCGCCTCTTCCAGCGCCCAATATTCGATGTCGAACGCCTCCTGCTGCGGAAGGGAAATGTATCCGCCGAGCGCTTCGGCCCCGCGCATCACTTCCACCGCGCAGTTGTAGAATTCCGCGGTGACGCGCGATTCGGATTTGTCCTTGCCGAAGGCGACCATGCCGAGTCCCGGGATAAGAACAACGGTCGGATTCGGGTCGCGCATGGCGGGAGAATCCGCGCGTTTGCAAGCCTCGTAGTATTTGGCGTAGTCCGTGCGGTAGGCTTCGAGTCCGGCGGCCAGCTTGTCGCGGAGGAGGGTAACAAAGGCGTCGATCTGTGCGTCATCCGGATTCTCCGGCACGGTATCGAGGGCGACGTAAAGCGGTTTGATTTTGGTGCGCAGGAAATGGTCGGGGCAGCTGGTGCCGAGTTCGGCGAGCCGCGGCGCGTCCTTTGAATCGACGAAGCGGAGGATTTTCTCGTCGTCCTGCACGGTGGCGACAAAACGGCGGCTTTTGCTGACCTGCCCGCGCAGCCACGGCAGGATGCGGCACCAGACTTTGGCGCGGACTTCGGGGGTGAGCGCTCGGTGGCGTTGCCCGCCGAAAATCTTTTCCTCGCCGCCCTTCTTCGTGATGCGTTCCTCGATGGCGGTCGCCGCGCGGTCGATGAGTTCGAGCGAGCGCTCGTAGCATTCGCGTCCGGTTTTTCCCCAATTGATCAGCCCGTGCTGGCCCATGATGAAGCCGACGGCTTTCGGGTGGTCGGCGCAGGCCTTTTGCATGGCAAGACCGAGTTCGAAACCGGGACGCATCCACGGAAGATGCACAACCTCGTCGCCGTAGATCTCGCGCGTGACTTCCTTGCTTTTCGCGCAGGCGGCCAAGGCGATGGCTGCATTCGGATGCGTGTGGTCGACGTGCGGGTGGGGGATGAAGCTGTGCAGCGGTGTGTCGATGGACGACGGGCGCGGATTGAGGTTGAAGGTGCAATGCGAATACATCGCGACCATGTCGTCCTCGGCGGGCGACTTGAGCCCTTTGTCGGCGCGTGCGGCGTAGACTTTCTGCAGACCGATCAATTTGTCCTGGTAGAGCGAGGAAAAGTTTTCGCGCTTCGAGGTGCGCAGGTCACCGCCGGAGCCTTTGACCCACAGGACTTCGATCTGCTCTCCGGTCACGGGATCCTGCTCGGTGATCTTCGAGGAGGTGTTACCTCCGCCCGTGTTCGTGATGCGTTGGTCGCGCCCCAAACAATTGGACCGATAAACCAGCTCGTCGACGCCGGAGAGTGTGGAGGATGTTTTCTCGTCCCAGTGGCGGGTTACGTGTTTCGGCGTGCGGGCGGATGTCATGAATTGTGGGAAAATCTTTGTATTTTTGGGAATGAAGCAAGAAAAAACTTTTGGACTTGCCGAAATGCCGCAGAAAACCGACATTTCCCCACATTCCGATGCTTGCCATTGACCGTCATCGCTGGTTGATCGAGGAACTCAACACCCGGGGGAGCCTGCGCACGGCCGACGCTGCTCGGGAGGCGGGGGTGGCGGAGGAAACCATCCGGCGCGATTTCGAGAAACTCGAGGCAGACGGCATGCTGCAACGCACCCATGGCGGGGCGACCCGGCTGGAATTCGATCGCCGCGAATTTTCCTCCGACGAGCGTGCCCGGCAGCATGCAGGGCAGAAGCGTCTCATCGCGCGCGCGGCGGCCAAACACCTGCGCCCCGGCCAAACGGTTTACTTTGACGCGAGCACGACGGTGCTCGAACTCGTTCGTGCACTGCCCGAGATGCCGCTCACCGTGGTGACCAACAGCATCGAGAACGCCCTAGCCCTGGCCGAGAAGCGAGACGTGTCCTGCGTGCTCGTCGGCGGCAGCGTGCATCCGAGTTCGTTCTCCTGCACGGGATGGGCGGCGGAAAAAGCCTTGGAGATTTATCATCTCGATGCGGCCTTCCTTTCCTGTCGCGGAATCGACTCCGAGCGCGGCTTCAGCGACGCGAGCGAGGGACAAGCGCGCCTGAAACACGCGGTCGTCGAAAGAGCGGCGAATATTGTCTTACTCGCCGACGTGTCAAAGTGCGGCGTCACTTCCAGTTACTTTTTTGCCGAGTCTTCGGACATCGATCTTTGGATTTGCGATGAACCTCCGCCGGAGCACATCGCGGCCTCGCTTACCGGACAAGGCGTGCGCATCGAGACCGCGGATTGAACCTCGCCATGGCCAAGAAAGTTTATCTCGCAGTCGATCTCGGTGCCGATAGCGGACGCGTCATGGCCGCGATTTACGACGGGCGCAAAATCGTCCTCGAGGAAATGGCCCGTTTTCCGACTGGCGGATTGCTCCTGCCCGACGGTTGGCATTGGGACATGCTGCGCATTTACGGCGACATCCGCCGGGGCATCGCCAAAGCCGTGGCGGAGCACGGTGATGACGTGGTCTCGGTGTCCGTCGACACGTGGGGTGTGGATTACGGTCTCCTCGACGACAAAGGGCGCCTGCTCGGCATGCCTTGGATGTATCGCGATGCGCGGACCGATGGCGCGATGGACGGGGTTGCGGCTATCGTGCCTCCCGCGGAGTTTTATCGCCGCACCGGCATCCAGCCGATGTTCTTCAACACGATCTATCAGCTTTTTGCCGAGTCGCGGCAGCATCCCGCGGCGGTAAAGGCGGCCGCGCGTCTGGCCTTTATTCCCGATCTCCTCACTTATTGGCTGAGTGGCGAGCGCACGGTCGAACGTACCATTGCCAGCACCTCCGGTCTGCTTAAAGCGGGCACGCCGGATTGGGACACGGATTTGGCCGAGAAACTCGGCATTCCGCCGTCGATCCTCCCGGCCGTCAGCGAACCTTGCACCGTAGCCGGTCGCCTGCGCGGCACGGACGGGAAGCCGGGAAAAATCGACGTCATTCTTTGCGGCAGTCACGACACCGCCTCGGCGGTGGCTGGGGTGCCGAGCGCGGGGAAAAACCCGCTCTTCCTCAGTTCCGGAACTTGGTCCCTGCTCGGCCGCGAACTGGACGCGGCCCTGGTCACTGATGCGACTGCGGAGGCGAAATTTTCCAACGAGCAGGGCCTGCGCGGCACAACGCGCTTCCTCAAAAACGTCGCCGGCATGTGGCTCTTGCAGGAGTGCAAACGCAACTGGGAGTCCGACGGCGAAAAACTCGAATACGAATCCCTCGTGGCCAAGGCCGCCGGCACGCACACCGATGTTTTCATTGATCCGGATGCGCCGGAGTTCGCGCGGCCCTGCGACATGCCCGCGGTCATCGCCGCATGGTTGGAAAAATCCGGACAAACGGCTCCGGACACCCGGGCCGGCATCACGCGTGTCATTTTCGAAAGCCTCGCCCTCAAATACCGCCACCTTCTGCGCCGCATGAAGGAATGGATGCCCGACTTTCCCGACACCTTGCACGTGGTCGGGGGCGGTTCGCGCAACGCGCTGCTCAACCAGATGACCGCCGATGCTTCAGGGTTGCGCGTCCTTGCCGGACCTTCCGAAGCCACCGCGCTCGGCAACGTCGTCGCCCAGATGATCGCCCGCGGGGATCTTGCCTCGCTGGACGAGGGACGGGCGCTCATCCGCGAGTCCTTCGAGATCGGCGAGTTTGTGCCCCGCGACACCGCGGCTTGGGATGCCAGAGCGGATCGCTTCGCAAAAATCTCCTCTGCCACATGATCAATCTTGCCGCACGCCCAAAGGGCAAACGCGTCCAACTCATGGCCACGTGTCTGTGTGATGCGTTTTACGACGATGTGGCCAAGGCCACGGTGGAAGTGCTCGAGCACGCCGGCTGCGAAGTGGAGTTTCCCGAGGGCCAGACGTGCTGCGGTCAGCCTGCTTTCAATTGCGGCCAGTGGCCCGCCGCGCGCACCGTCATGCGTCACACGGCGAAGGTATTCGCCGGGAACGATCCCGTTGTTGTTCCGTCCGGCTCCTGCGCGGCGATGATGTTCCATGGCGCGACGCTCGAATTCGAAGGCGAGAAGGACCGCGCCGCGGTCGAACAGGTCGGCGGCCGCACCTGGGAGTTGGGCGATTACCTCGTCAACGGCCTCGGTATCACCGATTGGCCCGGCGAATTCCGCGCCAAGGTCGCCTTCCATCGCGCCTGCCACACCCGCGGCACGGCGAGCGGGCCCGCCGTGATGCAACTTTTGCAATCCGTCAAAGGCCTCGAAATCGTTCCGTTTGGTGAAGGCGAACAATGCTGCGGCTTCGGCGGCACGTTTTCCGTCAGTTTCCCCAACGTTTCCACCGCCATGGGCGAACTCAAACTCGAACACATCCGCGCCGCGCACCCAGACTACATTGTCTCGGGTGACATGAGCTGCCTCATGCATCTCGGCGGGCTGGCCGAGCGCGAGGGGCGCCCGGTGAAGACACTTCATTTTGTCCAAATCCTGCGCGACGCGCTCCATAACCACCGTGGCCAAGCAACTCATTGACACCTACGTGGCGGAGTTGCCGCCGACCGTGCGTAAGGCCGTGCACCAGAGCACGGCGACCACCACCGAGAAACGTTACCAGTTGCTCGGGGATGACTTCACCGATGCGGATGCGCTCCGCAAATTGGCCGGCGCCATTCGCCAGCATTCCCTCGAGCACCTCGACACCTATCTCGCGCAGGCCGAGCAAAGCCTGACCGCGCGCGGGGCCAAAGTTCACTATGCGGTGACGGCGGAAGACGCCAACCGCACGGTGACGGAAATTCTCCAGTCCGCCGGCATCACCAAGGTGGTGAAGTCGAAAAGCATGGTCACCGAGGAAATC
>JBILUI010000086.1:0-9905 GCA_044371145.1 Chthoniobacterales bacterium
ACAAGCGGGATCCGCCGAGCAGGCCTACGCGCTCCTGAGAACCAGAGATGCGGCTTCAACTTTTCGGAAATTTGTGCGAGGCAAACCGTATGCATCTGAACTGTGGCGTCGCTCTTGCTCTTGCTCTGGCTATCATGGCCTCGTTCGTTCGCGCAGAAGAGACTGCGCCTCTTCGCATCGCCACGGTTGACCTGACAACTGTCTTCGAGGCCCACCCGCGCACGGTGGAGGCCACGGCGGCGCTGAGCGCGGCGCGCAAAGCAGCGAGGCAGAACTTCCGCGAGAAGTCGGAGGAGCTGAAGAACACCTTGCAGAGACACCAGGAACTTCTGCGCGAGGGGCGCAAGGCGGAAGCTGCAGCGGAATTGGAAAAGGCGAATACATTGGAACGCGCCATTGCCGAACTCGGCACAACCAACCAAAGAAATCTCGAGGAGCAGTTCAGAACGGCGAAGAAAGAGATTCTCGACGATATCGTGCGTGTGGTCCGCGAGTTCAACGCGGAGAAGCGTTACGCCGTGGTGCTCGACAAATCGGCTGCGTCGGACAACGGCCTGCCGCAAGTGCTTGATGCACCGGGCGCGGATGACATCACGGCGGAGATCATCGCGCGCCTGAAGCCATGAGCCGCGTCGTCCTCCCGGTCGACCGGTTGGCGGAACTTTGGCCGGCCCGCTTGCGGGGGCGCCGCACCGGCGCGCTACTCCATGCCGCCTCGGTCAACGCCTCGCTCGTACCCACACTGTCGGTGCTCGAGCATATGAACACTACCGGTGACATCAAACTTGCCGCGCTCTTCGGCCCGCAACATGGATTTGAAACAACAACCCAAGACAACATGATCGAGTGGCGCGGATACCGTCATCCGCGGCTGGGCATCCCGGTGCATAGCCTTTACGGCGAGCATCGCGAACCGACGGATGAAATGCTCGGGGGTATCGAGGTTCTTTTTGTCGATCTAGTCGACGTGGGCGCGCGGTATTACACGTTCATTTGGACCATGCTGCTGTGCATGCAAGCGGCGGCGCGGCGCGGGATCACTGTGGTTGTGGCCGACCGGCCTAATCCGATCAACGGCGTGACCACGGAAGGTCGGCCGCAACGCGCGGACCATCTTTCTTTCGTAGGGCTGCATCCCCTTCCCGTGCGGCACGGCAAAACGATCGGCGAACTGGCGTGCCAGTTCCGCGACGAGTTGGTGCCGGATGTCGATCTTGTTGTCATGCCGCTGGAGGGATGGAATCGCCACCACTACCATGAAGAGACCGGCCTGCCGTGGGTCATGCCCTCGCCCAACATGCCCACACCCGAGACGGCCGTGGTTTATCCAGGTATGTGTCTGCTCGAAGGAACGAATATTTCCGAGGGCCGCGGGACAACGCGCCCGTTCGAGTTGTTCGGGGCGCCTTGGATCGATGGCTCGCACTTGTCCGCCGTGCTGAACGGCCTCGGTTTGCCCGGCGTCCATTTCCGCGACGCGGCCTTCGAACCCGGCTTCCAGAAACATGCGGGGCAAATTTGCCGCGGCGCGCAATTGCATGTGACCGACCGCGCCGCATTCCGCCCGGTGCTCACGGGCCTGGAAATTATCCGGACCATACGCGACATGCATCCTGGAGACTTCGCCTGGAAGCAACCGCCCTACGAATACGAACACGAGAAGCTGCCGATCGAAATCTTATGCGGCCGGCCGCTGGAGCAAATCTTCGATGAGACGGTTTGAGGCCGCACTGCTCGCTTCGGCCCTAATCGTGCTCACCTCCCCGGCGAGCGCGACGGTGGTGACCTGGCAGGAGTTGCTCAACACGCCGAGACCCTTCGACGGCCTGATGGAAAAGGCGGAAAACTTCGCGGAAATCGTCCCACCGCAGAACATGCCGGCCGAAGGACTGCGTTTCTTCACCGAAATGGTGCGCGACCTTTACGCGACGTTCGATCAAACGCCGTCGTCGCATTATTTTTTCTGCACGGTCTACTACACACCGCACGAGACCGGCTTCAAGGCGGAGCGCGGATTCGATCTGACGCCGACCGCGATGAAGGGAGCGCGCGCACGCAAATACGCGGCTGACTTTATCCGCGCCGCGGTCATGGAAGGCTTCGGGCGCCTGGCGGCTCCGGTCGGCAAAAACAAATACCTCGCCTACAACGGAAGCCTGCACTCCCGCATCCTTGGCAACCGCAACAACGAGCTGGTCCCGCGTTACAGCATCGCGGTGAACACAAGGAACAAGCTCGTTCCATCCGGGCGCAAAGTCTGGGTGCTTGATCCGGAGGTCTACAACCAATTCGGCGCCGCACTTTACGAAGTGTCCGACACGGGTGGCGGTCTCTTTCGCAACCAGATCGACCTTTACTGGGGCGAAGACGATCCGCGCGGCCCGGGATCGGGCGTGGCGCGCGCCGCGTCGTGCGATGTCTCGGTGCGCTGGATCGTGCCGGTGCTGACAGCCGATTGATCCGCAATCAAAACAGTTCGCCCTGCGCAGAAGACGCACCTGCTTTGGCTAATTTTTCGTATTCGGCAAGAAGACTGCGGAACTCGCATTTCTTGGCCAACGCGACCACAGCGGAGGCATCGGGGGCGATACGCAGGTCTTTCACTGGCACGGGCAGCAGCAACGCGTCATCAAGACGGACGAGTTCCATGTTGTCGCGCACGCGCGGCGCAGCGGTCTCCACTTTGGCGCGCAGTTTTTCATTTTTGATCGCGGAGATTTCGCCGAGAAGTTTGGCCACGCCTCCGTGCTCCAACACCAGCTTGGCTGCGGTCTTCGGTCCGACTCCTTCGACTCCGGGGATGTTGTCGACCGAGTCACCGGTCAGCGCGAGGACGTCCGGGATCCACTCCGGCGGCACACCCCACTTGGCTTCGACTTCCGATGCGCCGAGCAAGGCGTAGCCGTCCTTCGACTCGCCAACATCCGACTTGTTCGTCGTGTAGATTTGCGTCTGGGCATTGACCAGCGCGTAGATGTCTTTGTCATTCGTCGCAATGACGATGTCAGCTTTGTCTTTGCGCGCGGCGACGGCGTAGGCCGCGATAAGGTCATCCGCCTCGTGGCCCTTAAGGCTGAGATTTTGCACGCCGAGTGCGGTCACCGCTTCCTCGATCACGGGCAGCTGCGTCTGCAGATCATCCGGCGTTTCCTCGCGTTGCTGTTTGTAGGAGGGAAGCAGTGCCATGCGTCGCTCGGGCAGACCAGCGTCCCAAACCACGGCGGCCAAGTCCGGTTTGAGGTCGGAGAGCATCTTGCGCAGGGCTTTGACGAAACCGAACACCGCATTGGTCGGCTCGCCCTTGCTGTTCTTGAGACCTTGGATGGCGAAGAACGAGCGGTAGGCGTAGTAGTGTCCGTCGACGAGCAGGAGGCGCATGACGAAGCTGTTCTACCCGGTGGCAGGGCCGCCGAACAGGTCGAGTTGCGCCGGTCCGGCGGTCGTGGCGGGTCGCGGCAGGTCGATGCCGAGAAGCGGAGCCAACCGCTGAACGGTCTGGACGGCCATGCCCTCGTAGTGGTTGTTGGCGAAAACGTAAATGGCGGAAGCATCGGCGTGATGGCGCAGCTTCGCTGTCCAATGGTCCAATGCGGTGTCGCGCGGCCAGAGCAATTTCCCGTAGCGGTGCGTTTCGCGTCCGTCGGCCCCGTATTTGGTCCGGAAATCCCCGAGCAGGCGGACGTAGAGGTGCGAAGCGGTGACCGGAAGAAAACCGAAGCCGGATTTTTTCTGCTCATCCAAGGCGAAGTTGTCCGCCCAGACCCACGCGACATTGCGGTCCTCGAGAATCTTGGCCGCATGCGGCGTCTCCCAGCTTTCGTGGCGGAACTCGACGGCGAGCGGGATCTCCGCGGGCCATGCACGAAGAAAGGTGCGCAAAGTTTTTTCTTCATGGGACCGCGCGTGGAACGATGGCGGCAACTGGAGCAACGCGCAGCCGAGGTAGGGGCCGAACTCTTCGGCCAGACGACGCATCATGGCGATTTCCGGCGCGGGATCGTCCAAGCGTTTCTCGTGGCTCAAAGTCTTGGGAAGCTTCGGGCAAAAGCGGAACCCGGGTCCGGCCAATTCCTCCCAGTGGCTCACCGTCTTGGCGGAAGGCAGGTGGTAGAAACTCGAATCCATTTCCACCGCGTGGAAATGCTTCGCGTAAAACTGCAGCCACCGGTTGCGCGGCAAATCGTGCGGATAAAACTCGTCGCGCCAGTCGTCGAAACTCCACGCGCAGGTGCCGAGCCAAACGCAGCCGGGGGAAAGCGCGCGGGCCGACATCCTAACGCGGCAACTGCGGGGGTGTCGGCGGCGAGGAACGCCCTCCGAACCAAGGCAAGCGGCCTGGATGTCTCCCTTCGATGTAATAAGCGATGGCCGCGCGACCGAGAGCGTAGGTTCCGGCACCGGCCACGCCACCCGAGATCATGTGCCCCCAGACCGGGAGGATTTTCACCGCGGCACGCGCTGTTTCGCGGAAGACAAGACCCGCCCCGAAACCGATGCCCAGCGATGCGGCAAACTCCCCGGCCAAACGAAGGGAAAAGTCACGTCCGCTCGTATAGATAATCAACGACACCATGAACACCTGCAGACCGAGGAGCACCGGAAAGTCGGCCAGCGGAATCGGTTGAACGCCGATGACCCCGGCCACCGCGCCGAAGGCTTTGAGCACGGTGCCGGCCAGTCGCGCCTGAGCGCCGCGGGCATGGAGGAAACGCGCGAGTTCGAGTTGCGCATCCTCGGGCAGAAAATCGCAAAGTCGGTCTCCGAGGTCGGAACGCTCCGCGGCCGCAATGCCGTGCTCGGCCAAACCGCGCGGCAGGTGCGCCGAAAAAACGATCGAGGCCGAGGCGCCCGCATCGGCCAGAGCGGAGAGCACGGGGGGAATCTCGGAAGATCCGCCGAGAACGAGCACGACCAACCCGGCGGGAGAACCGCCCTCGCGCGGCGCGGCGCTGGTCAGGACTTCAGCGGCGCGGCGGGCTTCAGACCCGGAGGCACCGGTGGTGATATAAAGAAAGAGATCGGCCGGTGCGCCGGACAGAGCGCCCGGACCGCGTAAATCGGCCAGTTCGACCGTGCCCGCCCCGCGCACCGGGGTCCAAGGACCGCGGGTAAGCGGGGCGTGAAGAACAGGCCGCCCGGCCAGCGCGTTGACTAGCGAGGGCAACTCGACGTTCTCCGACCCGAGAAACGCGATGCGCGGAGGCCGCTGACGCAGGAAGATCTCCTTGATCGGATCGAGTTCGCGCAAAACCGGTTCCTGCAGGGAACCGGGCAATTTGCCGAGGAGCGCGGCCAGCTTTTCGTAAGCGGCGAGAAGAGCGGGACGACTCATTGCAGAACTGGCAGGAGCAGCGCGGCATGTTCGTCAGGCACGACGCGGCGGAAAATTTGTTCGATCCGCCCGTCGCGCCCGATGACGAAAGTGGAACGTTCGGTGCCCATGGATTTCTTTCCGTCCTTTTCCTTCTCCACCCAGACACCGTAGGCCTTGACCATGCGATGGTGTTCGTCGGTGAGGAGAGGAAAAGGAAGTTGGTATTTGGCGATGAAGGCAAGATGTGAACCAGCACCATCCACGCTCACCCCGAACACCGCGGAGTTGGTCGATGTGATTTCCGACCACGCGTCGCGCAGCCCGCAAGCCTGTCGGACGCAGCCGGGCGTGTCGTCCTTCGGGTAAAAATAGAGAACAACGCGCTGGCCGGAAAAGTCGGCCAAGCGCACTTCGGTTCCCTCCCCGTATTCGCCGCCTACGGCGAGGGCGTGGAAGTCGGGCGCGGCATCTCCGGGGCGCAGTTCGTTTGTCATGGCATCAACATAGCCAAAAAACACGCGGTGCGCGCGAAAAAGAAAAACCGGATCAGCCGACCATGCCGCCGGCCATTTCGTGCAGTTCGTCGGCCACGCGGCGGCGATCCTCGGGGCTCAAGCGGTCGATGAACAGGATACCGTCGAGATGATCGATCTCATGCTGCAAAGCGCGGGCCAGAAGGCCTTCCGCCTCGAACTCGAGAGGATTTCCATCGATGTCCAGCGCGCGGGCGCGCACCACGGCAGGCCGGTCCACATCGCCGTGCACCCCCGGAATGCTGAGGCAGGCTTCGGATCCGGCGACATTACCGCCCGGAAGAAACTCCACCTGCGGATTGACCAGAATCATCGGCATATGTTTGTGCACCGGACGCGATTTGCCGCCGATGCGCAGGACGCTGGGCCGCCTTTTCGCCTCGCGCACGTCGATGACAACGAGGCGGCGCGTCACGCCGACTTGGTTGGCGGCAAGCCCGCAACCGTCGTGCGCATACATCGCATCGAGCATTTCGTCGGCCAAGGTCTTCACGCCGTCATCGATGCGATCGACCGCGTCCGCTTTGGCCCGCAGGGCGGGATGACCGAGTTTGACGATCTTCATCATGGGGTTTGCGGTGTCGCGCTCCCCGGCGGACGGGTAAAGGCGGGCAGATTGCGGATGCCGGCCTCGCGGATGGAATCGAAGAGACGCACAATGATGCGGTAAGGCACGTTTTCGTCGGCTTGCAAAGCGACACCGCGACCGGGTTGGCTTTTCTCCACTTCGCGCAGGGCGTCGGCCAATCCGACCAGCGTCACCGGCTGGCCGCCGAGGCGCAGTGTTTGCTCGTCCTTCACCTCGAGAATGAGCGGCTCTTCCTTTTTGTCCCCCGCCTCGGCCGAGCGCGATTCGGGCAACGCGATCTGCAACTGCGGCAGATCCTTTTTGAACGTGGTGGTGACGATGAAAAAGATGAGCAGGATGGCCAGGATGTCGATGAGCGAGACGATGATGACAACCGGCGCGCGGCGCTTGCGGGTGTAAAATCTCATCGCGGACGGATCAGCGCGTCTCGGGGTAGCACTTGGCGAGGAGGTCGGCGATGAGCCCTTCCATGGTCACTGCCATGGTCTCGATCTTGCGCTGGAAATAATTGTGCGCGATGAGGCTCGGTGCGGCCACGGCGAGGCCGACGATCGTCGTGTTGAGCGCCTCGGAAATACCACGCGCCACCGCCACGGTGTCGCCCGTGCCGCCTCCGCCACCGAGGTTGGCGAAAATCGTGACGAGGCCGGACAACGTTCCTAGCAATCCGAAGAGCGGCGCGACGCCGGTGGTCATCTCGAGCAGGGCCAAGCCGCTTTCCATGCGGACGACTTCATGGCGGGCGCGCACCTGCACCGCCTCGAGGTTTTCCTGCCGCGGCCAGTTGCGGTGCGCGAGGCAGGTTGTGATGATGCGTCCGAGAGGAGACGGATGCATCTGCGCAGCGCGGGCCAAGCCTTCCATGGTGTCGCCGGGTTGGACGCTCTCCAAAGCGGACTCAAGTTCGGGCGGAATGACCAGTTTCTCGCGCAGGGCAAGCGCGCGCAAAAGAATGACCGTGCCCGCACTGACCGAAAGCGCGAGGAGCAGGATCATGAAGAACCCGCCATTGACGAAAAACATCACCGCGCCGTGGAAAGCCTGTGTCATGTCAGTAGGATATGATGCTGAAACTGAAATCGATCTCGATCCTTCCGCCGTCCAGCACAGGCAGGACATCGGGCGGGATGGGCGGAATCTCCGCAGCACGTATAGACTCGATCGTCACAATTTCAAAACTTTCATTGGAGGTGTTGGAGAGAACGCGCGGATTCCGGGCCTTGCCGTCCTTCTCGATGGTGAAGAGAACCTTGATCGAACCAAGGCTGAACATGTCCATGCGCGAGCCGATGTGGTAATACCAACTCGAACCGACCGCATCGCTGATCGCCTTGCGGTAACGGCCGAGCGGTGTGGCCAGAGCGGAGACCGATGCCTTTCCGCGGCTGTCGATGCTGCCGCTGAGGCGCGTGGCGCGGGTCATCGGGCGGTAGGAAGGACGCGACGGTGGCACGGCGGGCGGAGGGGGCTGTTTAGGGACTCTCTCCGGCTCGCGAGTCACGTTCGACGCAATGATGGAACCGTCGTCTTCGGGTTTGGGTTTGATCTCCTCGCGTTGCTCGGGAGGTTGCGGTGCGGTTTGCGGCGAGGGCGGCGCAGGGGGTGACGGCGGCATTTCCGGTGCGGGTGGCGCGCTATCCGGTTTGGCCAGGGCCAGTTGCTGCTCCTCCAACTCGAGGAAGGACTGGTCGCGTCCTTCCTGCGTGGGCAAGGCTGCACCGCCCGACGCCACGTCGGGCGAGGCGGCGGCCGTGTTGCGGTCCGACTCGAACTGCGCATTCTGCGGCGGCTCCGACTCGGGCGCCGCGGTATCGACAAATTGCGTTTCCGTCGGCGCCGGCGGCTCGACCAGCGTGACCGTGAGTTCCTCTGGCATCTCCTCGCGGACTTCCGGCGGCTTCACAAAAAGAAACCAAGCGACGGAAAAGATGCCGGTGAGATGCGCCAGCACGGAAAGAAGCAGCGCAAGGAGCACGGCGCGGCGCGCGGCTTTTTTCTCGGCCAGGCGATTCTTCATCGCCGTCCCCTTCCCTGCGTCATGCGGGCGTGATGGAAAAGATACTGCTGCGCGTAGCCGGCGTGCGGGCCGAACTGCGAGGACAACTGCTTCTCCAGGGCAAGCGGTGTCGGCTTTTTGCGTCCGCGCCAGTAATGCTGCTTCATGATGCGCTCGATCCAGGTGTCGACGGGAAATGCGGAGAGACGCTCGAAACCGAAAAGCATGACACAGTTCGCCACCTTGCGTCCCACGCCCGGAAGCTCGCACAACGCCTCGCGCAAATCCGCGTCACCGAAGGTGCGCATTTTTGCGAGATCCGCCGTGCCCGATGCAACGCGCTGTGCCGTGGCGCGCAGATTTTTGGCGCGATAACCGAGACCGCAGGCTCGCAGATCTTGCTCGGAAGCGGCGGCGAGCGCACGGGGCGACGGGTAGGCCCGCAAGTCCGTGCCTCGCACCGCGCGGCCGAACCGCGCGCGCAGCGCGGTCGACATCTGACGGATGTGCGCAACCTGTTTCATGGACGATGTGATGAAGGTGGCGAGGCACTCCCACGCCGGTTGGCGGATCATCCGCAACCCGCGGCAAAACTCCAAGGCCGCAAGCATGGTCTGGTCCCCAGGAAAACCCGCGTAAACGGCGTCCAGATCGTGATCCAAGGCAAAATAACGCGAGACCGAGGCGGAATCGCCATCCACGACGACCAGCTTGCCCCCATCCTCGCGCACCGCGGCGAACTTGTTGCCGATGAGCCCTTCCCAAACACCGTCCGGCCGTTCCCGCCAATGGAACACCTGCCCGCATTCCAGCGTGGCGCGAAGATCGATGAACCCGTGGTGCGACACGGATCAATCCATGAGCTTCGCAGGAACGAAAAACTCGAGCACGCCGTGGCGGAACCCGTGCGAAACATCGATGGCGCAGAGCAAGCTCTTGCGCACATGCAAGGCGCCGACGTTGTCACATCCGAGGAGCACGGCGGCGAGCGCACCGAGATCGGGCTGGTGTCCGACGAGCATGACCGATGGCAACTTCGCGTAACCTTCGAGTTTGGGCACCGTGTTGAAAGGGTCCATGCCGCAAGCGGCCCACGGCACCTCGATCAGTTCCGCGGCTTCGATATTTTTCGCCACGAGTTTCGCGGTCTGCAGCGCGCGGGTGACCGGGCTGGAGAGAATGACCGCCGGCCCGATGCCGTGCTTGCGGCAAAATTTCCCCGTGCGCTCGGCCTGGGCCTCGCCCTTCGGCGTGAGCCGGCGCGCATGGTCGGAGGCGGCCAGCACCTCGGCCTCGGCATGGCGCAAAAGGTAAAGAGTCATTCCGCCGCGCGGCTACATGACCATGCCACCGTCGACCACCAGCGTCTGGCCTGTGATATAGGCGGCCTCGGAACCGGCGAGAAAGGCGACCGCTGCGGCGATATCCTCCGGAGCACCGAAGCGCCCCAGCGGGATGCGCTCGACGACAGCG
>JBILUI010000087.1:0-9834 GCA_044371145.1 Chthoniobacterales bacterium
CGTCCTCATGGCCATGGATCGCGTCATCGCGTCCGGCCTGAGCGGCGATGAGGCTGTAATGGCCGCCTTCGAAGAAAACGCGCGCGATCTGGCGCGGGTGGGGGGGAACTGATTTATGGGCAAGCCGACCGGATTCAAAGAATTCACCCGCGAGATCCCCGCCGACCGCTCGCCGCTCGAGCGCATTCGCGATTGGGAAGAATTCCACGCGCACACCGCCGAGGAGAAACTCCGCGACCAAGGCGCGCGCTGCATGGATTGTGGCACGCCCTTCTGCCAGACCGGCATGATACTCAACGGCGCGGCCAGCGGATGCCCGATCAACAATCTCATCCCCGAGTTCAACGATCTCGTCTACCGCGGCCTCTGGCGCGAGGCGCTCGACCGCCTGCACAAAACGAACAACTTCCCCGAATTCACCGGCCGCGTCTGCCCCGCACCCTGCGAGGGCGCCTGCGTCCTCGGCATCATCGAACCGCCGGTCACGATCAAAAACATCGAGTTTTCCATCATCGAACGCGGCTTCGAGGAAGGGTGGGTCGTCCCGCACCCGCCGAAGCACCGCACTGGCAAGAAAGTCGCCGTGGTCGGATCCGGTCCCGCCGGCCTCGCCTGTGCCGACCAACTCAACAAAGCCGGCCACCTCGTCACCGTCCTCGAGCGCGCCGACCGCATCGGCGGACTCCTCACCTACGGCATTCCCAACATGAAGTTGGACAAAGACGACATCGTCAAACGCCGCGTCGACATCCTTGCCGCCGAAGGCATCGAGTTCGTCACCAACGCGAATGTCGGACAAAACTATCCCGCGGAAAAACTGGTCAAAGATTTCGACGCCGTCGTCCTTTGCTGCGGCGCCACGCAACCCCGCGACCTCACGATCGAAGGCCGCGATCTGGCCGGGATCTATCCCGCGATGGAATTCCTCACCACAAACACCAAGTGCCTCCTCGACGGCACCGAAGTGCCCGCGCATCTTTCGGCCAAGGACCGCCATGTCGTGGTCATCGGCGGCGGCGACACCGGCACCGACTGTGTCGGCACGTCCATCCGCCAAGGATGCAAGAGCGTTACCCAGCTGGAGATCCTCCCCAAACCACCCGCCGCCCGCGCCGCGAACAATCCGTGGCCCGAATGGCCGAAGATTTACCGTATGGACTACGGCCAGGAAGAAGCCGCCGCCCTCTATGGCGCCGACCCGCGCGTCTATTGCACCACAACCAAAAAGTTTGTCGGCGACAAGGATGGGCGCGTCAACGAACTGCACACCGTGCAGATCGAATGGAAACTCGACGCCAACGGCCGCTACTCGCCGGTCGATGTCCCCGGCACGGAGAAAGTCATTCCCGGACAACTCGTCTTGCTCGCCATGGGCTTCCTCGGACCCGAGAAACCCTTGGTTGAAAAACTCGGCCTTACCACCGACGAACGCAGCAACGTCAAAGCCGACTATGGTAAATTCTCGACCAGCGTCCCTGGCGTCTTCGCCGCCGGCGACATGCGTCGCGGACAAAGCCTCGTCGTCTGGGCCATCAACGAAGGCCGCGCCGCCGCCCGCGAGTGCGACCGTTACTTGATGGGCTTTTCCAATTTGCCCTGACCTAACCGCACTTGCCGGGGATGTCCCGCGTAGTGCGGCGGTTTGGCCAGCTCCGACTTCCCGGGAAAACGCTCGGGGGGCAACTTGCCCCGCATTCCCGGGATCACCGCCTGCCCGCTCTTTAACTTTTCGTCTCCGGGAGCTTTCGGTTGTGACTCATCGGCTGTCGGTTCCGGGCGGAAAACGGAGCGCAGCCGATCTTCCCAGGTGTCGGGTGCGTCGTGCCTCTGGCCTCTCGCCCGACGGGAGACACGCTTAGATTTACTCGCCGCATTGGGATCGTAGTTGCGCGAAAAATAGGCAACGGCAGCCGCGGCTACGGTTGCGGTGAACGCGCCGATGACAAGGCAGAGAATCAGCCACAATCCCCGCGCCGGGGCCAGCGGCGGAACGCTTCTCAGTGCCAAGACCACGCCGGTGGCTAGGCCGGCGAAGAAAGGGCAACTGAACCAATAGATCAGCCGTGTCGCCCATGCCGGATGCCACCGCCCCGAAAATACCTGGGCGGCAGCGACTACAGCCCCGACCCCGGCACCGGCCAAAGCGCATTTCAGCCAGAGGCCGAGTCCAAAGAGTGCTGTGCTTCCTGCCTGTCCGGCTACGTCCATTGGGAAGCCTGCATTGAAAGTCATTTGGGCTCTGACCGCAACGCCGCGTTGCCCTTCAGCGCAGCGATTGCACCCAATCGGCCACCTGCGAGACGATCCCGGTCTGAAGCAAGGCGTGCCCCGCATCGGGTAACTGGACGACCTCCGCGTTCGGCAACGCAGCTCGCAGCATGGCTTGGGCCTCGGCGTCAACGATCCGGTCCGCACCCGCCTCGACGATGAGGACCCGCGCCTCGCTTGGGAAACCGCGCGGCAAACCCTGGCAGTTGCGGAGAATTTCCAGATCGTCGCGGAGTCGGTCGAGGGTGAGGAACCCTTCCTCCGGGCCGGCAGGCAAAAGCCCACGCGGTTCGGGATGCGCCACGTTGATCAAAAATTTGCTCAGCATTTCCTTCGCGTCCGTCTCGTTACCCAATTTCGCTGCCATGCCATCCAATGCCATGCGAACCCTCCGTCCGGCGCGAGCTGGCGGAACGAAGGTTCCAAAGCTGGCGAGCAAAATAGCAGCGTTGGCTGACTGCCACACTTCTTGTGGAATCAAGTGCGGACCGAGCGAATGCGCGATGACCACTCGCAGCGCCTCAGGTGCAAAGCAGCCCTCCGGCCAAGCGGGCGCACGAGGAGAGATTTCACCGTAGCCCCGTTCGCTGCACTGCCAGTGCCATCCCAGGTGGTCCGTTGCTTTGATCCACGGTTTCCAGCAGCGCGAGTCACCCGCCCAACCGTGCATGGCGATGATCTCTACCTGCCGCATCCTTGTCGCGCCCATATCAAAAAGATTTAGAACAGAAGCGAACGAAGACAACAAAGGTCAAATGAGCGCCGGGTATTTCGCGTTTGCGCCGGCGCGCGTGGTGGAGGATTCTGCCCCGGACAGAGCCGGCGTGGTGGAATGGCAGACACATCGGACTTAAAATCCGAAGGGACGAAAGTCCCGTGTGGGTTCGACTCCCGCCGCCGGCACTTTTCCGGGAAATTGTCATGCGCGGATCCGCGCGCTGCGCTATAACATAGCGCCGGATGACAGATCGAACGGCGACCGCTCTGCCTGCGGGCTCGCTCAATATCAACGGCTTCAGTTTTTTCAACGCGGTCTGTTTCCAGATCATGCTCGGCTCGCCGATCGTGCTCTATGCCAAGTCGCTTGGCGCGAATTCGTTCATTCTCGGCGTGATAGCGGGGTTAACTCCGGTTCTCACCATATTGCAGTTTGTCGCGGCGAGAATGCTGCACCGCACGGGCTACCGCAAGTTGGTGCTGGCAGGCTGGGGGACGCGCACAGTGTTTTCCTGCATCATTGCCACATTGCCCTTGTGGCCGGGAGTTTCCGATGCGGCGCGCCTCGGGCTGCTGCTCGCTGCCCTCTTTGCCTTCAACGCGCTGCGCGGGTTTGCTTCGGGGGCCTGGCTGCCTTGGCTCACCGCCATCATTCCGGAAAACGTGCGTGGACGTTTCCTCTCGCGCGACCAAGCGTTCATGCATCTTGGCTGCTTTGTCGCGCTTGTTGTTTCCTCGTGGATGATCACGAAGCAGGTGGACGCGGCCCGATACGCCGCGGTCTTTGGGCTAGGGGCGGTGGCTGCGGTGGTCAGTCTGTGGTTCATCCGACGTGTCCCCGAGGGTCACTCGGCCGAGGAAATGCGGCGCTCGGCGGTTCCGGTTCCGTGGCTCGCCATGCTCAAGCACGCGCCGTTCGCCCGCCTGCTCTTTTTCAGTTTGCTTTACTGCGTGGTCATTGGAGGTCTCGGCGTCTTCACGGTCGAGTTCCTCGCGGTGAAAGAAAAATTCGGCGAAAACACCATTCTCCTGCTCGGTGCGATGGCGTTTGTTGGCGCGTTAGCGGGCCTTGCCCTGACGGGACCGTGGCTCGACGAGACGGGGAGCAAGCCTTGGCTGCGCCGCGCGCTGCTCCTCTTCGAACTGGCCGTGTTCGGATGGCTCCTCCTGGCAGGGGGGCTGCTGCCGGCATGGAGTTCCGTCGTCGGTGCGCTGAATTTCCTGGGCGGAATCGCCGGCGCGATGTTCGGAGTGGCCAGCACACGCATCGTGATGGGCAGTGTTCCTGTCATGGGACGCAACCATTTCTTTGCCCTGTTTGCCGTCCTTTCGGGACTGGCCCTCGGATTGACCCCGATGGTCTGGGGCGCCGTACTCGACGCGCTGCGGTCATTCGATGTCGTCGTGTCGGGCTTCCACATCAACCGCTACACGATCTACTTCTCTGCAATTCTTCTTTTGGCCTTTTGGGTTCGCTGGCTTTCCTCCCGCCTCCATGAGGGCATGCCCCCTGAAGTCTGAAAGAGATTGAAATTGGCGGAGCTTCGGATAGTTTCGGGTTCCTCTCTGACACCCGAATTGCGCGGTTAGCTCAGTGGTAGAGCACTACCTTGACACGGTAGGGGTCACAGGTTCGAACCCTGTATCGCGCACCACTTTTTCCTCTCATGAATACCATCGAAGCGATCAGGGCTCGGCGAGCCATCAAGCACTACGATCCGAACCACAAAATGTCGGCTGACGAGGAGCGGCAACTGCTTGAACTGGCCATGCTTTCGCCGACCGCTTTCAACATCCAGAATTGGCGCTTCGTTGTCGTCCGCGACATGGAGACACGCAAAAAAATCCGCGCAGTCGCATGGGATCAAGCGCAGGTGACCGATGCCTCGCTGCTCGTCGTGCTGTGCGCCAACCTCAAAGCATGGGAGCAAGACCCAGCCAAATATTGGCGCAATGCTCCCAAGCCGGTGCAGGACTTCCTCGTCCCGGCCATTGACCAATATTATCAGGGCAAGCCGCAGGTGCAGCGCGACGAGGCGATGCGTTCATGCGGTCTCGCCGGGCAGACCATCATGCTGGCGGCCAAGGCTATGGGCTACGACACCTGTCCGATGGACGGTTTCGACTTTGATGCCGTGGGTAAAATCATCAACTTGCCGTCCGACCATGCCATCGCGTTCATGATCGCCGTCGGAAAAAAGACGCAGGACTCGTGGCCGCGTCCTGGCCAACTTTCCTACGATCAGGTTGTGCTCGAGAACGGGTTTTAGGCGCGCGGGCGTCTGAGCAGCCATCCGCAGCGCATGAGCGAACCGGTGCGCAAGCGGGAGATTTTCGGGTGGTGTTGTTACGACTTTGCCAATTCGGCATTCATCACGGTGGTCATCACCGTGATCTTCGGTCCCTACTTCGCGGGCGTGATCGCGGCGGGCACCCCGGCGGCCAACACGCTCTGGAGCGCGACGTTGGGCTTGTCCCAGGCTGTGGTGATCATTTTCGGCCCGGCTCTCGGGGTGATGGCTGACGTCACCGGCTCGAAGAAAAAATTTCTCCTCTCCATGATGTGGGTCTGCGCTTCGGCCACAGCGCTGCTCTGGTTCACCGGCCCCGGAACGGTCTGGCTCGCCGCGGCTTTAGTGGTGGCGGCCTACGCCGCATTCTCATTCGGGGAAAACTTCTGCGCCAGCTTCCTCAGCGAGCTGAGCACGCCCGAGAATGTCGGGCGTGTTTCCGGTTACGGATGGAGCTTCGGCTACTTCGGTGGCCTCACCGCACTCGGTCTTGCCTTGGGTGTGATCAGTCTCACGGAGAGCGTTCCCCTCGTTTTTCCAGTCACCGCCTTACTGATGGTCACCGCGACTCTTCCTGTGCTCCTGCTCCTGCGCGAGCGGAAGCAAAGGGAGGTCGCCAAGGGGCAGTGGATGCGCTTGGGTTGGGAGAGCATCATCAACGCCGCGCACGATATTCCTGCCCACCGGGAGCTTTTCAAATTTCTCGTTTCCTTCTTTTTCTACATGAGCGGGCTCGGGGCGGTGGTGGCTTTCGCTGCGATCTACGCGGAGAAGGTCCTCGGTTTCTCGACGATGGAAAACATTGTTCTCTTCGCTTCGTTGCAACTGAGCAGCGCGATCGGTGCGTTTCTTTGCGGTTCCCTGCAGGACAAAGTCGGCTCGCGCGCGACGCTCACCGTGGCGCTGCTGCTCTGGTGCGCCGTGGCGCTCGGCGCTTATTTCAGTGCCGGCAAGCCTGCGTTCTTCATCGTGGGGAATGTGGCTGGTCTGGCCATGGGATCCAGCCAAGCGGCGAGCCGTGCCGTGGTGACGCTGCTTTCTCCGCGCGAACGGGCCGCAGAGTTTTTCGGATTCTGGGGGGTGTTCGGCAAACTCGCCGCGATCTTGGGTCCGTTGGCCATGGGTGTGCTGGCTGATACGGTTGGTTTGCGCGAGTCCATCCTCATCACGCTGGTCTTTTTCCTCGTCGGGCTCGCCGTGCTGCGGACCGTCCGGATTCCCGTGCGCGCTTGCTGACATCGGGTTTGCCGCACGGGGGCCTTTGCGGCCAAAGTGCGGGATGCTTCTGGCCGCTGCCGACATAAGTCCGATGTTTTCCCTGCTGGCGCTGATGCTGGTGGGGGTCGTCGCGGTCTCGCTGCTCCTGCTGCGCCTGCAGCAATCGCTGCTCGTCGCCTACTTCCTGTGCGGCATCGCCCTTGCCAACACGGGATTGCTCGAAAGTGTGACGGGCGAGGGGACAACGGAGGCCGTGGCCACCATGTCGGAATACGGCGTGATGATGCTCCTCTTCGTCCTCGGAATGGAATTTTCCCTCAGTGAACTGCGTCACCTGCGCCGCTACGCTTTTACCGGCGGAGCATTACAGGTCACGTTGACCATGGCCGCCGCGGCCGCTGCGACTGCCTGTTTTTTCCATTTTTCCCATGCGCAAATCTTGGTGGTGGCGGTGGCCTGCGCGCTGAGTTCCACGGCGATCAGCGTTAAGCTTTTCCAAGACATGGAGATCTCGGCCAGCTCCGGTGCGCGTCTGGCCCTTGGCATCGCAATTTTCCAGGATTTGTTCGTCATCCTATTTCTTGTTTTGCTTCCGGCGCTTTTTCTTCCGGGTGCTTCGACCGGCGGAGTGTTGGCGCCGACCATCGCGTTGACCTTGGCCAAGGGCGCGGCCTTCGTGGGCATTTCCGTGCTCTTGGCCCGCTATATCATCCCGCGCGTTCTTCACGCCGTGGCCGTGACCCGCAGTCGGGAGCTTTTCACGCTGACCGTGGCCGGCTTGTGCCTCGGGGTGGCTTTCCTTGCCGCGGTGATGGGGCTGAGCGTCGTCTTGGGGGCCTTTGTGGCCGGACTTGCGGTGAGTGAGTGCATGTATAAGCACCGGATTTTGTCTGATGTCGCTCCGATCAAGGATTTGTTCCTGACCATCTTCTTCGTCTCTGTCGGGCTGGGGATCCACATTCAGCCGCTTTTGGACGACTGGGCGATGATTTTGGCCGTCGCTGCCGGTCTGACTATTGGAAAGACCGTCCTTGTCGCGCTCATCGCCCGCTTTCTCGGACTGGGCTGGCGCGCTGCCACCTACGCTGGCATCGGACTGGGCAGCGCGGGCGAATTTTCCCTCGTTTTGATGGGGCGCACGGCGGACATGACGACGTGGCCCGGCGATGCCAACCAGCCGCTGCTTGCTGCCATGGCTTTCTCCATGGCTATGGTTCCGGTGCTCATGCGCTTTGCCGCACCTCTGGGCAACTGGATGGAGAAAAATTTGCCGCACCTCCTCAAGTTCGAGCGGTCGCGCCCCAAACCACCCCGCGGGTCACTTGATCTTTCCGACCACGCTATTGTCTGCGGATACGGACCTGTGGGACAGGCTTTGGTCAGCGCCCTCTCCGCGCAGGGTGTGCCGACCGTGGTGGTCGATCTCAATGCCGAAGCGATCCGCAAGCTGCAAAGCGAAGGCCAACCGGCCCTGTTTGCCGACGCGGCGCAGAGCGAAGTGTGGGACCTCTGCGGGGTCGATCGCGCACGACTCGTGGCATTCACTTTTCCGGCAACGCCCGCGGTGGAGCGTGCGCTCGACGTGGTGAGGGAGAAAAACCCGGCCATCGCCGTGATGGCACGGACCAAGTTCCGCAAAGAAGCCGAGCGTTTGGCCGATCTCGGGGCGGATATCGTGATCCTGGACGAGGAAGAGAGTGGTCGCGCGCTGGTCAAACGCGCGCTCGGGGTTCTCCACCTCGACCATACTGCCGAGAACTTTGCTATTTAGCCTCCGGTCTTCTGCAGCCGACACCCCCATCGGCCAGGCTGCCAAGGGGGTAAAGTAGAGGACGAGAAAGAGGTGCCACGCAGATCGTCGGGGAGATGCCTCCTTTGCGACAGCCGGCCTCTGAGGGGCCATTGCCGTGCGATTCCCGATTTCCCGCTTCGCTGATTCGTTTCCAAATTTCTGTATGCAACCCCCCGGAGATGATACCACTCGGTCATGTTTCATCGGAGCATGGGCATTGCAGCCATCGCGCTGATTAGCTGCACTTGGGCCACTGCACAGTTGCCGTCTTTCGACGCAGCGAGCGGATTCCGCTACAACAGCAATCTGAGCAACGCCGAAGATTCGGCCGATGTGAGAGACGATTTCTTTTGGAAGTTTGCGGCGGGCCTGTCGTGGAACAAACCGGCAGGACGAGACTGGCGGCTCGCCGCGCGAGTTTTTGCCGGCACGGAAGTTCCTTTCCAGTATTCGGCTTTCACCATGGCAAAGACAGGCGTCGACCTGCGTGCCACGCGCAAGTTCGGCCTTGGGGTTGCGGCGCCCAGCGCCTCCGCCGCGGTTTCCTTCGAGCGCGACTTTTTCCAAGATCCCCAGATGAGCCTGTGGCTGCTCGTTCCCTCCGTGAAATGGACGCAAAAGTTCGGAGAGGCTTGGTCGATCGAGGGGATCTATCGTCTCGACGCGCGCTTCGCGGAGTCCGAACTTTTCAGCGGGTTGGGCAACGAGGGAGCTCTGTTGATCCGGTGGGAGCCGGCCGGGCGCTGGTCGTTCTCAGCGGGCTACCGCTTGCGCTACGGCGATGTCGTCTCTTTTGCCACGCCGCCACAGCCCGCGATCAAGTCCGTCTCCACGGTGGTGGAGCCAGGCAACACGATCTTCGGCCAGCCTTTGACCGCCTACCGGCTGGCCGCACTGACCCAGAGTTTCTCTGCGGGTGCCGCTTTTGCTCTCACACCCGATCTATCGCTGGAGCTCACCGGGGAGTTCCAGCACATCTCGCGCAGTGCGATCACCTATAATGCCTACCTTGCCCAAGTTTCCGCGAAGGTTGCTTTTTAGCCTCTTCGTTGTCGCAGCCGCCTTGGCACCTTCCTCGGGAAGGGCGGGCGGAGCCGCGGTGTCTGTGGTCGACGACAAGGGCAATCCTTTGGCCGGTGCCGTGGTGACCTTCCGGCCTGCGGGACATTCCCCGCGCGTTACCCCGGGTGTCTTCGAGATCCGGCAGGAGGGGCGTCGCTTCATTCCGGAACTGACCATCGTGCCGGTTGGCAGCCGGGTGCGTTTTCCCAACCGCGACGAGGTCGCCCACCACGTCTACTCCTTCTCACCGGCGAAAAAGTTCGATATTCCCCTCTACCAAGGAGAAGCCCCGCAGGACATCGTATTCGACCGCGCCGGCGTCGTTGCTTTGGGGTGCAACATCCATGACTGGATGGTCGCCCATGTTTATGTCACCGATACGCCGTTCTTTGCGGTTACCGGGACCGATGGACGCGCTGCTTTGCCGAATGCGCACGGAGGGAAGGGGACTTTGGAGGTCTGGCATCCGAGGCAGAAAGGGGAGAC
>JBILUI010000088.1:0-9796 GCA_044371145.1 Chthoniobacterales bacterium
GAACTCATCTTCGATATGTCCACTCCGATGTAGTCGTTCGGGTCGATAGGCGGCTTGCTGCTGGTTTGCGGAAGCCGAGGGATAATGGGCTTCTCGCCCCGATTAGGGTTGTAGTTTGGATTGATCGCAGGAATCGTGACGACCGCTTGCCCTAAAGCCGCCAGCGGCAGAAACAGCGCGGCAAAAGTCGCGGTGAGAAGTTGGATTATGGGGAGCTTCATAAAGTGTCCAATGTGTTAATCGCTTCGGAGTCACACAAGCCTCAATTCAGCGCAACCGTTAGTGCTTGCCCAGTTTGGCCTCCAAGTGCATTGCATCCTAATGAAAGAGGCAGTCCTGACCCTCTCGCTGCTGCTTGCCATCTCGACCTTGGTTCACGCCGACGACTGGCAAACCATCACCGGCTGCCGTTTGATCGAGAACGAAGCCAACGACGGCGACAGCTTCCACGTTAAGGCGGATGGCGAGGAACGCATCTTCCGCCTCTACTTCGTAGACACACCCGAAGCTAAATCCGGCGGCTACGTCACCGAGCGCGTAGGCGAGCAGGCCAAAGAGTTTGGGATCAACGAGGAGGAGAGCGTCGAGATGGGAAAGAAAGCTGCAGCGTTTACCCGCTCCGTGCTTTCCCGCCCGTTTAAAGTGACCACTCGCGGACAGGACGCCATGGGGGCAAGTCGGCTTCAGCGCGAGTATGCGTTCGTCACCACCGCAGACGGCGAGGATTTGGGCGAGATGCTTGTCTCCCGTGGCCTTGCGCGTTCATTTGGGGAGGACGCTTCGACCGACAGGGATAGCTCATCGGAGCTTCGGGCCAAGTATGACCGGCTTGAGGCAAAAGCTCGGCGAGAGCGGCTCGGAGCGTGGGGCGATGGTGCAGCGGTTCCGACGATGGAATTGTCCAACAGCGAGGACTCGGAGCCTGCCAAGGAACCAAACGCCGGAATGCCAGACATCACCGACCTTATGCCATCCGCTGCGGACGTCCTCAAAGATAACCCCATGGAGTAAGAGTCGGATGTCTTCTCTTCCTCCTTCTGAACTTGTTCCGATCCTAAAGCGCCTCAACGCTGCTGTGGGCTATCTGAATCTCGGTATGCCGATGGACGCATGGAATGAACTTGAGGACATCGATGCAAAGGATCGCTCCCGTCCCGAAGTCTTGAAGGTGCGTGTCGAGGTATGCCGTGCGCTGGAGAAGTGGGAAATGATGGCGGAGGTGAGCAACCATCTTCGCAAGATCGAACCGGACGATGTCGGTCACCCTCTCAACATGTCTTATGCGGTGAGACGCTTGCGCGGTGAGTCCGAGGCCGCAGAAATCCTCTCGCTCGCACTACGCCGCTACTACGACGATGCGCTCGTCCGCTACAACTTGGCTTGTTACTGGTGCGTGATGGGCCGCATCGAAGAGGCCAGAGAGATGCTGGAGACGGCGTTCAAGAAGGACAGTAGCCTGCGGGAGTTGGCGGAGACGGATCAGGATTTGGCGGAGTTGAGGCGGACGTAATGCTGCGATAAAACATCTCACCCAGAGAACTCTGCCACTCATGTATTCATCCGAAGGCGCTCACTCCAGCCATCCGCTACTTTTTCTTTTGTTTGTTGGCGTTGGTTTATTGGTAGCAATCATTGTTGCAATCCGAAATCCGAAAGAAGGATTTTGGGCGACTTTCATTAAAGCTGCGCTCCTCTCATGCGGTGTATACATTCTTTCTGCTGCGCTTTCGGGTGCTGCTTTCTACTTCGGCATGATAGCACTCTCATTAATCGGAGGTCTTGTGGATGTCTTCTACGCCGATTCCGATTCAGTCTCCTCGGTGGTAGGAGGGTTTGGATGGTTTGGCATTTGGGGCATGACGTTCTTTATCATCATTTGCCAGTTAGCTGTCGTCGTAGGCTATGTCTGGAAAAAGCGTCGTTAGCGTATCTTCAAGCTCAAGGGCGACCTTCCTATCCATTGCACCAAATACTGCTTACAGGAAAAGGCAGTGACCCTGCTGCCACAAAGACGCCCAGCCGCACAAAAAGATCGATGTCGGCCTCGGAGAATCACCGCCACAAATTGCCACAAACTCTCTGACGGCCCCCCGCCAATTAGTCCGGCAAAGTCGTGCAATTAGTCTCACAAAGTCTCACAACCTCTCTGTCCGACTTCGTTCGTATCCACCGCGACAATCCGCGACGAGTTTGGCTCGTAACGTGTGACTTCGGCTCATTGCGGAACATTGCAGACGACGGACTCCGTATTACCGCAACAAAATGCAACAATTGGCAACGACGCCTTCCCGTCATCCGTTGACAATTCCTCTTTCAACGCGGCGGATTTTCTCCGCTTCGATCCAGCGCGAACATTGGCAACGAATTGGTGACTCGTCCCCGTCTGTTTCGCGACGGCTCGGAGGCTGCCGCGTGGCATGACTTTGAGCGTGGCGAGAACATCCCTGCGTTTCTCCGCGTTCGTGCGTCTGACGGGGCATAAAGGCGGCGGAAGCCACCTTGTAAGCTCCGAATCCCGTGGCCGCTCTACCGGCCTGCCAAAGTAGCTCCAGACCGCGCCAGCGAGCATTTCCGGCGCGGCCTGTTGCTTGATCGATTCCGGCAACGATGCCCAACTTTGAATGGATGGATTCATGGCTTTAGGCGTGGCGGGGTGGAGTGGTGGACGCAGTTTGCTGGTCTGCAAAAGCATTTCCGCACCGGAAGCCGGAGCCTCTACCTATCGGTAGAGAGGAAATGTTTCTGAAGTGGAAAACTTGCCCCACCCCTCCACCCCCCATGCTCATATGGTCAACCTTCCCTGCTTGGCCTGCGGCGGGTTCAGCGAGGTTATCTTCCACCGCGTCACGCCGTGGAGAGTTGCCCTCTCAATCGTGGCCCGCTGGTTGGCTTGGAGCCTGCCAAGATAGGTTCCGCACGTTGCGGTGTTGCGGAACAACGCTCTGGCCGCATGACCCGTAACCGGATTCTCAAGCAGTAGCCGCTCCACCTCCGCCGCGCTTCCGCGCCAGCCGCCGTTTTGTTCAACGGCCTCGGTGATTGCCTCGCATTGCTGCATCAACTCCCGCATCCGCTCCTCCGGTTGGATGGTTTGGAGGGCTTCAACCACTTCGGGGTGTTGCCACGCAGCGCAGCCGGTGCGCTTGTCGCGCAGAGCTTCGGGATGCTCCGTAGTGTCGAGATGATGGACAAACGCTGGCATTTCATCTCGGACAAGTTGAGCGATGGCATCGCGGTCATCTTGCCCGTCGAGCGATGCCCGTTGGCAGGCGAACAAGGAAATCTTGTCGGCCACGGAATCGTCCAACATGGGAAGCACCTGTAGATGCTCTGGCTCGTCGTTGACGGCGATGACCACGGCTTGAACAGGACGCAGCACCACGGCATCACGCCCCTTCGCTTCGGCCCGCACGTTGGAAGCAAAGAAGTGCTTCTTGATGCCTTGGGCCAGCGCAGTCCGTGCGCGGTGATCCTTGCTCGCAATCTCGTCATCGATGGTCAGCAGTTCCGCGCCAATGATGTCGGCGTTGAACGTGGACAATCCGCTCAACGCGGCAAACGCGGGAGCAGACCTTCCACCGAGGACAAGGCGGGCAACTTCGATATACAGGCTTTTGCCGCAATTGCGCGGCCCGACCAGCACCGCCGCCGGAAGTGGTCGGCGTTTGCCTGCAATCAGATTGCGCCTCGCCTGTCGCAACCATGCCATGACGGCATCATGTTGCTCGCCGTTGCCGAACAACTCCGTGAAGAATCCACGCAGGAAGGGCCAATTACCTTCCTTCCCGACAACGATGGTTGGCCCCGTTGTGACAAGGAATGGTCGGTTGGTGTCCTCCGAAATGTGGAGTCCCGCTTGGTATCCGGCGACAGGATTGATGTAGGAGACGAAGTTTTGTGTGCGGATGTCGCAGAGCAAATCCGCCACCGCTCCCTTCTTCACGCCCGCCTTCCGAAGATGCTGGCCGACCGCCGTCTCACTCAACGGAATGTAGTCTCTATCGAATTCGATGGCGTAGCCACCACGCCCCGCGTAGTAGACCACCGGAATCTCCGGCGCAGGCGGTGCTGGTGCTGGTTCGATGATTTCCTCGGTGAATAGTGCGCTCATCGCAGCACCTCCTTCGCGGCAATCAGTCCATGCGCGGTGACAAGATCATTGAGGTCTTGGCCGTCCGGCAAATGCCGTAGCTGCACTTTGCAATTCGCTTCGGACAATTGCCTGCCCCACCTTGCGGCGGCGTCTGCTCCCGCCCCGTCTCCGTGGGCGAGGACGAGAACGCGGCGACCGGCAATCTGCTCCAATGCTCCGGCGTCGATACTCGCACTTGTTCCGAGCATCGCAGCGGGCTGAACATCGCACTCACTCATCGGCAACGCGGCCAACAGCGCGAACGCGGCCATCAAGTCCGGCCCGCCCTCGACAAGCACCAACGGAATTGTCCGCAGATGCTCGGCGCGGGATTCACTTACCCGTGGCGCGAGGCCAACCGGCCATGACTTTGTGCTGCCCTTGATCGTGTGAGCCTTCCGCTCGGCCAGATTGCCGACAGCGGGGAACGTCTTGCCGTCGATCCGGCGGGCCTCCGCGCATCGCTTGGACTCGTCCGAGACAAGCCAGCACCGGAATCCGCCGACTTCCGCCAAATGCAAAACACCAACCTCACGCGCAATCAGCAGACCGGAGATTGATTCCGGCGGGAGCTTCCGCGTTTGGATGATGGCTTGATAGTCGGCATCGGACGGCGCGTGGCCGTCGAAGACCACCGGCGCATTCCTGCACCGCTGCGTAGACGCCACCGCACCCGCGCCACGTTGGCTTGAGATGAGGTTTAGTCGTTCTCCAAGGCTATGCACCGCCTCGGAATTGGTGATTCCGTGCGCGGCGGCGTAGAGCGCGATGGCATCGAATGATTCGTTGCGCGACCAATCCCGCATCACATCGTCTTTGATGGTGCAGGACGGGTTGCGGTCTGGCCGGAATGGCGAACGGAACTTCACGCCATCACGCGGTAATTCGATGCCGCACATTGCGGCGGAGTCGCGCAGGCTTAACCGCTCCTTGATCTGGTCGCAGAGGCTTGCGCCACTTGCGCCATGAGAGCGTGTTTGCCATGATGTCGGTGCTTTCTTCAACGCGAGGCCGTCTCCAGCAGGGGCGGCTTTTCGCTTTTGCGGAGGTGATGAGTTCATCGGAAGCTCACCTCCGCCTGTTGTTCGATGCGCTCGACATCGCTCATGCGATACAGCACCTGCTTGCCGATCTTAAGGAACGGAAGTAGCCCCGCTTTCTCCATGCGCTTGAGCGTCATGGTTGATTTCATCCAACGCTTGGACAAACCCGTGCGGTTGGTGAACGGCGTTTCGGTTACGGGCGTCGGTTTCATTTGCCGTCCCCCTTCGCTCTGCGGCCTTGGGCAAAGGCTTCCAATTGTTCCTGCGTGTAGCCCATCACACGCGGGGACAGCTTCGTCATTACGAGGACGCCACCTTTGTGCCATCGCGTTAGCGTGGCTGGCGTCACTCCCAGTATTTTTGCGGCATTTTGCCTACGAACAAACTGCATGATTTGATCCTCCTTTGAGGTTTCAATCCCCATCACCGCAAAACATCCGCCCTCGCGGCGTCTCCGTGATGGCGCTTTGTCCGAAAGGCTTGGCCCATTGTGCAAAACCAAGGTGTCTTTCAGCAGCCGATCCGAGCGTCATCGGATTTCCGGCCTGCACTTTAATTGAACAGGAAAACCGAGTGGCACAATAGTTTGTCGAAAAAAGTTGGATCACCACGGACGCCAACAAAACAGCCCGTGCAACTTTCTTCCGCCGAGGGGAGCAATCCTCGGCTCTTCCCGCACCGCACCCGCGTTGCCCCCTGCCTGCCCCGCCACGGCGTTTTTATCCGCCGGACGGGAGTTCACTTCGCGGCCCGCTTGTCCTCCTTGGGAAGCTCAATCACGTTGTTGAGCCATGCGCCAACCTCGACAACGGGACGTTCCTTGATGTCGGCGTAATACTTGGCGGTAGTGGTCACGCTGGAATGGCGGAGGACTTTCTGGCTCGCGTAGATGCCGTGTTGCGTGGCGACGAGCGATCCAAACTCCCTGCGCAATTCTTGGATGGGTTTGCGCACGTTGACTCCGTTGGCCCGCAGCCACGCGATGAGTCGGGCAAACGCGGCATCGGCGCGATAGTGTTCGCCCCACTTTTTCTTTCCTCCAGCGATACCGGCTCCCTCGACGACGTGCGCGTTGGTGTCCTTCACCTTGGCAAAGAACCCGCGCAGGCAGGCGATGGTGTTCTGGTCTACCGGAACATCGGCCTCGGCCTTGTTGGTCTTGATGCCGGACGTGGCGGTGCGCTCAACGCGCACCAAGCCTCTGCGGAAATCGATCTGGCCCCAAGTGAGTGCGTCGATTTCGTGACGGCGCAGGCCGACAGCTATTGCCAGCAGCAGACCGAGAAACGCAGGGGCATCGGTTGTCGCCAAGTCGGACTCGGCCTTTTGCAGAATCTCCTGCGGATTGATGCGGGAACGATACTGCGTGTTGGCCTCTTCGTAGAACAGGGGATGCTTCCCGCCACGCTTGCTATGCTTGAGCATGGGATGGACGTAGAAGGGATGGGGTTCGGGAAGGCGCAGGCAGACGCCGTTGTCCTCATGGGAAAGCAGGTAGATGAAACGCGACGAAAACAGCGACATTGCTTGCCGGATGGTCGAGTTGGCCGAGGTCATGCGGGAGCGTTGCTTGGCGGGATTACTTTCATCGCCAGCGTAAGCCTTTCGCCAATCTTGAATGGCGCGTGGCGAAAGCACCTCAAGGCTGGCTTCGTCCACGATGGCGCGGAATCCCTGCGCACCGCCGCTGCGCGGCCCGAAGCGATTGCTGCCACGGAAGTCCTTGGCCTCGGACTTGGACTTGTTGGCCTTGGCCTTGGAATTGCCAGCGTTTCTCCGCGCCGATTCGATGATCCGGCCAGCCTCGGAACGCATGGCGGTCTTGGCCTCGGCGGATGCATTGCCGACCAGATCGTGGGCAATAGCACCAAGTCGCTTTCTGGCCGTCGAGTCGAGCAGGCCGTTGACGATATCTCCGGCGATCTTGCGCAGGGCGCGTGAGTAGCCCGTGAACGTTGTGCTGCTGGCGACATTCACCCGCTCGGCCTCGGCAAGCCACTCGCCAATGGTTGCGATCCGGTCTGGCGTAACCGGAGCCTTCGGGCGGTGCTTCGCCAGCGTCTCCTCGACGCCGAGCGTGAGAAGGTCGTTGTAGATCAAAGCGGCCTTGGCGGCAGCGGCGGCTTTGTTGCCCGTGCCAAGACCGAAGGCGAGGCGATGGTTGGGCTTGAAGCGAACCCGCATCAAGTAGTGCGGCGATTCCACGCCGAGGCCGTTAACGGGCTTGTAGATTCGCCCAAGCCAGTAGTTGGACGAGTTCTTGCCGACACCCCCCGAACGCGTGAGTGGCCGTTGAGTGGCCGTTTTTCCGTTCCCTGCGGAGCGGGTTTGTTCGGGTTTGTCGGGGTTGGCGGTAGCGCGGGAACCCGCATGGATACTGGATTGGGAGGTCTTTTGCTCGCTCATATCGGAACATTGCGATACAAAGCGGAACATGGCAAGCGAGAAGACTCTTAATCAATTGGTTGCAAGTTCGAGTCTTGCCGGATGCACTTGATTAACAAAGACTTAAGCGGAAAAACTTTTTTCATCACTTCGGTGAGTGGCCGCTGCGTGGCCGGTTCACCCCCAAGGTGTCCCAATTTCCGGCGCAGGCGTTTTGACTAAACCCTCCCCGCTCGGCTGGCTTTTCCGGCGGTGAATCCTCGCCTAACTTGTCCCCGAACCTTGGGGAGAGAGTTTGTCATCTTCCCGTCCGGCGGAAACGCCGGAGTCTGCGGTGTCAATCGTCTCGCGGGCAGGTTCACCAAGGCGGCGGAAGGGGGAGGGCGGCGCGGTTGTGCTTGCGCTTGGCTTGGTGACGGGGCGATTAGAGGTTTATGAGAAAGCTCTGGAGAGCGTTCAAAGCCCTTCTGCTGGTCGGTATTGGTGCGGTGCTGGCCGTTGGCCTCGGCCAATGCGGAAAGAACACATTTCCTTCGCATTGGTTTCCGATCAATGAACTGACAAAAGGAGATGCTGACGAGTGGGGCGCGTTGATGTCTTGGTCTCCAGAAATCGTGGCAAAAGCCGAAAGTCTAAATGCGGCCCTGCCGCAACCTGCAAAGCTAACGGGTCGGGCGAAATTCGTGACCTCCGGCCAGCGCGGCAACGACTTCACGGCCCCCTTGGGCTATGAGATCGAGTTGCTTTTGCAATCCAAGGAGGAGATGAGGCAAGCCGCTGAAGCGGCAAATAAGCAGGGCAAAAAGGACTCTTGGGATGTCAGAGTGTTTCCGCGAGACGTCCAAGTTGATGTGGAGTTTGTCCTGCGCGACAAAGACGGATTTCACCTTGCCACGCTAAAAGGCCAGCAGGACGTCTATGATTCCTTCGGATTTGTTCAGCTTGGCGAACCCACCATGCTCAAGGGGACAACGAAAGAAGCTGTCAGCGCGGCAAACGCAAATGCTACAGGGAGCGTCGAGTGCATTATTTCATTTAGGGACATGTCGGTCAGCGCGGATGATTTTCTAAACGCGGAGTAGCTTCTGCCGCGCTCCTACTGCGCGACAAGACAAGGCGATGCCTTGCGTTGCCTCGGCGGATCACTGACACAAGACGACAAACTTTCCCTGCCGAACGCTACTGCAACTGATCACCGAGTGCTTGGGCAGCTCGCTTCGCCGCCGCCATCACGCATTGGTGTTCGCTGTTCGCGATTAGCAGACCAGAGGGTCGGTGAATTGTTCCAACCACTCCGCCCGTCTGGACATCGATAAGGCGAGCCGTCACGAATCCGTTAAGCATGAGATCGGTCTTGTGGGAGGTCACCTTGCCAAGGACTAACAATCCCGCGCCGGATGCCCTTGCTGCGGACAAACCCGCGCCCCTCGGTGCAATGTTTCCCTCGCCAGCAATGTCAGTCGGTTCCTCACGCAATACATCCCCTTGGATGATTCTGCGCGATGTCCGCTGGCGGAGCGTGGCAATGAACATATCGGTAGCCGACTCGACAAACTCCGGCTTCCCCTCAAAGCGAGCAACGTAGACAGGACTGCTCCCAGCGACCGCCGCCCTGTCGATGCTGGTGATCGATGGATTGGCGCAACCTACGAGCAGCAAAACGGGGATGACTGCGAGGGCGGTTATTCTCATAAGCCGGAGTTGTTGCCTCCCGCCCACCAAAGAGCAAGTCGCATCACCGACAATAGACGACAAAAGTTCCCTGTTGGTTCACCGCGCCGGATAACTGCAAGTTTTTGCAACCCGCTCCCCGTTGCACAACAAGATCCAAGAAAGCCTCTGACCAGCGCAGGCCGGAGAGATGCCCGTCCGGCGGAAACGCCGGAGCCTGCGGTGTCAATCGTCTCGCGGGCGGGTTCACTTCAAGGCGAGAGTTGTGGTCGCACCACAACGAGACATCCGTCTTTACTGTGCGGTAGCTGAAGATGGTTTAAGCTCAAGTAGCTTAAGTCCCTCCGCTCGACCCACTCCGTTTACCTCAAGGAATTTAAGGGCAGTGGCTTGGGAAATTTGCTTCGACTGGTAATTGGAGATAGTGACCGCGATCTCCTTTATTTGTTCGGCTGTGAAGCTCCCGCTTTTTGCGGGTTCCTCCTTTGCTTTTGGCCCGAATGCGAATTTGGGCGAATTGGGATCGTATTTTGAGCCAGTAAACCCTTCTCCCGTGTGCTTGCGA
>JBILUI010000221.1:0-2630 GCA_044371145.1 Chthoniobacterales bacterium
CGGGTTGGCCCGCGACTACAACGCCGACGCCCTGCGCAACCACTTCCGCAACGAAACCGAAGTCCCCTTCACCTACGCGGAGGATCTGGACTACGAATCGATGGCCCGGTTCGCCGAACACGGTGTCGACCTTGCCGGCGTCAACCTCACCGTCCGCCCGGTCCGGCGCTATGTCTACGGAGCCCTCGGCTCGCATTTCCTCGGCTACGTCGGTGTTCCCGACAAGATCGACAAGGAGGATGCAGCCGCTTTCAACTACTACCAACCCGACACCGAGGGCAAAGCGCAGCTCGAGCTGGCCATGGACGCCGATTTGCGCGGCTCGCCCGGGGCGCGCATCATGCAGCGCAACGCCAAGGGACGCATCGAGGGGGAAGCGCGACGCGAAGACCCCAAGCAGGGCAACAGCATCGTCCTCACCATTGACGCGCGCATCCAGCACATCGCGGAGCAGGCCCTCCGCACCGTCGGCCGCGGAGCCGCGGTCGTCGTCGATCCGAACAACGGGGACGTCCTCGCCATGGCCAGCGTGCCGTCCTTCGATCCGAACAGTTTCATCCCTTCCATCACCGCGGCGAATTGGAAAGAACTCACCGACGACGCGACAGATCCGCTGCTCAACCGTGCCACCAGCGGTTACGCGCCGGGATCGACCTACAAGGTCGCCACAGCCTTGGCCGGTTTGCGCAAGGAACTGGCCGACAAATCGTTCACTTGCTCGGGTGGCGTCAAATACGGAAAACACATGCTCAAGTGCTCCGGAACGCACGGAACCATCGGCCTCAGTTCGGCCCTGCGCGTATCGTGCAACGCCTTCTTCTGCCTCTACGGCAACAAGGCAGGCATCGACGAGATCGACGCGGTGGGCAACATGCTCGGGCTCGGACAAAAATCAGGACTCCCCTTGACCGGCGAATACAGCGGCGTTCTCCCCGGACCCGAATGGTTGGCCAAACGCACCACGCGGGAGCGTTGGTCGACCGGACAGACGGCCAATACTTCCATCGGCCAGGGCTTTGTCCTCGCCACGCCCTTGCAGATGGCCATGGTCGCCGCGACCGTGGCCAACTGGGGCACGAGCTACTATCCGCGTATCGTGGACAAAATAGTCGCTCCGGACGGCAGCGTTGTCCGCCAAGAACCGGTCAAAGTGCGGGCCAATCTCCTCGAGAACGAGTTCACCCTCGACGAGATCGGCGTGGTGCGCAGCGGCATGTGGGACGTGGTGAATCGTGGAGGCGGCACAGGCGGTAACGCACGCATCAAAAACTACGCCGTGGCCGGCAAGACGGGCACCGCGCAATTCTGGCGCCGCGGCACGCCGGACAACCACACTTGGTTCATCGCCTTCGCGCCCTACGAAAAACCGCGCTACGCCGTGTGCGTCATGGTCAACGGAGGTGCATCGGGCGGCGGGGTGGCCGCTCCCATCGCGTCGAAAATTCTCGCCGAGACTTTCAAGATCGAGGAGGGGGAGGAATACAAAGTGGCCGAACTCTCGCCGGCCAAGGGCAGTTTCCGTTTTGTCTCCAGCGTCGATTTCGGCCGCTCCGTTCCGGCCGCCCTGGCCGATGCGCCTCCGGGAGAATCCACGCGCGACGGCGAGACGGGCCAGACCGCCAGCGCGCGCGCCGCGGCTCCCACCGTGCGCCCGGCCGCCGACGCCGAAGGAACCGTGCAGCAGAAAAAACCGAATTTTTTCCAGCGCCTCTTCGGGGGCGGAAAGAAGAAAGAGAAAAAAGAAAAACCGCAGCGCCCGACGCGCTGACAACAACCCAACAACTTACCATGATCGAAAAAGTCAAAAAATTGCTCGGGCTCCCCACCAAATCCGGCGGCGCCCGCCTCATCGTCAACGCCGAGAAACTCGAAAAACGCGTGGCTGTCCTCGAGGACGGTCAACTCGAGGAATACAATGTCGAGCGCGTCTCCGACCGCAACATCGTCGGCAGCGTCTACAAGGGCCGCGTGAAAAACATCGAACAGGGCCTCAAAGCCATGTTTGTCGACATCGGATTCGAGAAAAACGCCTTCCTGCACTTCTGGGATGCCATCCCCGCGGCCTTGGACAGCGGAATCGAGGAAGTGCGCCGCAACACAGGCAAGAAACTCCCGAAAAAAATCACAGCCAAGGACATCCCGACGATTTATCCGCCGGGCTCCGAGATCATGGTGCAGGTGAGCAAGGGTCCGATCGGCACGAAAGGCCCGCGCATCACGACGAACATCAGCATGCCCGGGCGCTACCTCGTCCTCATGCCGCACAGCCCGCAATGCGGCATCTCGCGCAAAATCGACGACCCGAAAGAACGCGACCGTCTGCGCGCCATTCTCAACGAACTCGATATTCCCGACGGAATGGGCGTGATCATCCGCACGGTCGGGGCTGGCCAGCGTTCGCGCTTCTTCGTCCGCGACCTCGCCCTGCTCCTCGACCAGTGGAGGGAGATCGAGCGCAACATGGAAACGCAGCGCGCCCCCTACCAACTCTTCGAGGAGCCCAGCCTCGTCGAACGCACGGTGCGCGACTTTCTCACCGATGAAGTCGACGCCGTCATCTGCGACGACCTCGCCTCCGTCGAGCGCATGCAGGAACTGGTGGCTCAGGTCTCGCCGCGCTCGAGGAAGCG
>JBILUI010000089.1:0-9768 GCA_044371145.1 Chthoniobacterales bacterium
AATCGCACCGCGCATTCGAAGCCGGTTGGGGCGGCGTGGTCTGGAAAACGATCGGCGATCCCATCGTCAACGTCGCCTCCCGCTATTCCGCGCTGAACCTCGGCGGACAGCGCATGATCGGCTTCAACAACATCGAACTGATCAGCGACCGCTCGCCCGAGACGAATTTCCGCGAAATCAAAGAAGTCAAAGAGCGCTGGCCAAACCACGCGGTGATCGCCTCGCTCATGGTCGACACCCGCGAGCGGTGGCATGAATTCGTCAAACGCTCCGCCGATTGCGGCGCGGATGGCATCGAACTCAACTTCGGCTGTCCGCACGGCATGTGCGAACGCGGCATGGGTTCAGCGGTCGGACAAAACCCCGAAGTGGCCGAGACCATCGTCGGCTGGGTCATGGAAGCCGCCACCATTCCGGTCATCGTCAAACTCACCCCGAACATCACCAACGTGGTTTATGCCGCCCGCGCGGCCAAGCGCGCCGGAGCCGATGCCATTTCGTTGATCAACACAATCAACAGCATCACCAACGTCAATCTCGACACCCTCACCCCCGAGCCCTACGTGCGCGGCCTCAGTTCGCACGGCGGCTATTGCGGGCCGGCGGTCAAGCCGATCGCGCTCAACATGCTGCAAAGTTGCGCGGCGGATCCCGAAGTGAATCTCCCCATCTCCGGCATCGGCGGCATCGGCAACTGGCGCGACGCTGCCGAATTCCTCGCCCTCGGCGCGCTCAGCCTGCAGGTCTGCACCGCGGTGATGCATTATGGCTTCCGCATCGTCGAGGACATGAACGAAGGCCTCTCGGACTACCTCGACTCCAAAGGCTACAAAAGCGTGGCCGACTTCTCCGGTGCCGCGGTGCAAAGCCTTTCCGACTGGAAATACCTCGACCTGCACTACAAGCGCGTCGCCCGGATCAACTACGACAAGTGCATCGGCTGCAACCTTTGCTATATCGCCTGCGAAGATGGCGCACACCAATGCATCGATCTGGTCGACAGCGCGCCCTACGGACTCGGCCCCGGCCGCGTCCCCGGCAAACCCGTTCCGAAAGTGCGCGAAGAAGATTGCGTTGGCTGCAACCTTTGTTCGCTCGTCTGCCCGGTCGACGATTGTATCACCATGGTGGAAATCGACACCGGCCGCGACAAGATGAGCTGGGACGACTACCAGACGCGGATGGCCAAGGGCGAGATGCAGCCCATCCCCGCGCATCCGTGATCCGGCGTCTTGCGCCCGCGGACCTCGACGCGCTCGCACCCCTCTTCGCTGCTTATCTCGAATTTTACCGCGTCGCGCAGAGACCGGAAGATGAGCGTCAATTCCTCGACGCACGCCTCGCAGCCAAGGATTCGGCAGCCTTCGGCGCGTTCGATGAATCCGGCGGCATGACCGGGTTTGCCCTCTGCCATCTGGCGCACAACTCCCTGCGCCTCGCTCCGGCTTGGATTTTGCACGACCTTTTCGTCGATCCGCAGGGCCGCCGCCAAAGCACGGCGCGGCAACTGCTCGATGCGGTCCACAATGCCGCGCGCGCGGCGGGCGGCTGCGAAATCGTCCTCTCCACAGCCCACGACAACCGGGGCGCCCAAGCCCTCTACGAGAGCGCGGGATACCGGCAAGACAAAGTCTTCTGCACCTACGTCCGGGACCTCGTTTAGCGCAATCGGAATTGCCAAGGAGGCGGCTGACACCGATGTTCTCGATTTGCGGCCATGCGTATCGCCCTTTTCGGTGACATCCACAGCAATCTGGAAGCCCTGCAGTCGGTGCTGGCCGATGCGGAAATTCAGGAGTGCACACATTACATCTGTCTCGGTGATCTCGTCGGCTACAGCGCGGATCCCACCGCGTGCATCGAAACAGTGCGGGCCCTCGACTGCCCGGTGATCAAAGGCAACCACGACGAGCAGGCCGCCATGTCAGGTGCCGACACAGGCTTCACCGACCTGGCCGACACGGCGATTCGCTGGACGCGCAAACAGCTCTCCGATGCCGACAAAGAGTGGTTGCGCTCGCTACGCTTGCAACGTGTCATACGCGACTTCACCGTAGTCCACGCCACGCTCGATACACCGCACAAGTGGGGATACATCGTCACGCCGGGCGACGCGGCGGCCAGTTTCACCTACCAGCACACGCCGGTCTGCTTCTACGGACACACACACGAACCGGTTCTTTTCCGTAGCGGCGTGGCGGTGAAGAAACAGAATTACGACAAAATCCAGCTCAAGCCCGGCGCGCAATACATGATCAATGTCGGCAGCGTCGGCCAACCGCGCGACGGCGATTGGCGCGCGGCTTATGTCATCTACCAGCCGGAGACAATGGACGTCGAACTGCGCCGGATTCCCTACGACATCGAATCGGCGCAACGGAAGATCATCGACGCGAGTCTCCCCGCCGAACTGGCGGAACGCCTGGCGCTCGGCAAATGAACCCTCGGCACCTGCTGGTCCTCAAACCCAGCTCGCTCGGAGATGTCGTCCACACTCTGCCGGCCGTCTCCGCGTTGCGGTCCAAATTCCCCGCGGCGCGCATCACGTGGATGGTAAGCGACGAGTGGGCCTCCTTGCTCGAAGGGAACCCGGACATCGACGATCTCCTCATTTTCCCGCGCCGTGACTTCCGCGGACCGCTCGGATCCGTGCGGTTCCTGCGCTGGCGCAAAGAAAAAGCGAAATACCTCCACCCCGACCTCATCCTCGACTACCAGGGACTCCTGCGCACAGGACTGACGGCCAATGCGTTTCGCGGCAAGCCCGTTTACGGTCTTTCCGATGCGCGCGAGGGCGCCGGATTTTTCCAGACAAACACCGTTCGCGTGACACCCGACATGCACGCGGTCGAACGGTATCTGGCGCTCTCAGCCGCCGTCGGAGCGGCAAGTGAAGGCATTCCCGTCTTTCGGCTGCCGGAGGGAAACCCTCCGGCCGCGGACCTGCCGCCCGGACCGTGGATTCTCTTGCATCCCTTTTCTCGAGGGCGGGGAAAATCGTTGTCGAAGGACGCAGTGCTCGCCTTCTGCCGCGAGGCGGGAATGCCTGTGGTCATCGCGGGACGCGGTGATGCGGCTCTCCCGGGCCTTCCGGACAACGTGCTCAATTTATTGAACCTGACCAGCGTCCCCGAATTGATCTGGCTGCTGCGCCGTGCGGCGTTTGTTGTCAGCGTGGACAGCGGTCCGATGCATCTGGCCGCCGCGGTCACCGACAAGCTCATTGGCATCCACACCTGGAGCGACCCGTGCAAAGTCGGACCCTACCGGACCGGTGCGCATGTGTGGAAAGGCGGGGAATTTTTCCCCGCGCTCGATCCGGCCTCGTCGCGCGCGAATTCCGTTGTTCCCGACGCGCAGGCCGCCGCGACTATCGCGCGGCGAGCGTGCGGTTTGACGGCTGCGCGCTAGGCGCCGGGCGAGGCGATGGCCCGACGACCGATCTTTCGTTTGATGATAGCCAACGCTTGCTTGGTTTCCTCGACGCGCAGCAGTGTACAGAGGCCGAAATAAACAACGGCACCTACTGCAATCACCGCGAGAAGCGACCAAAGTCGGTCGACGAGCGATGCGGACATGAGCCACGGCCCGAGGAAGTGTCGCCCGGCAAAGCAGACCCCGGCCAATCCCGCTGCGGCGACCAGCATGCGCGCGAAAGAGCCGAGCAACGAAGCCGTCGGCATGCCCCCGGCGGCGCGACGCATGAAGAAGTAGAGAAGGAGAAAGTTGGCGATGGCCGAGAGTCCGGTGGACAAAGCCAAACCACGATGCCCCATACCCAAGTGGAACGTGAGCTGCCAATTGAGCAGCACATTCAGGGCGATTGAGACAAAGCTCACAGTCATCGGCGTCCACTTGCGGTCGAGCGCATAAAACGCGGGCGAAAGCACTTTGATACACGCGTAGGCCATCAATCCCGCCGCGTAGAACTTCAATGCGGCGCCTGTCTGCAAAGTGTCGGAGACGGAGAATTTTCCCCGTTGGTAGATGAGCCCGATGATATCGTCGCTCATCAGGACGAGGCCGACGGTCGCCGGCAAGGTGAGAAAGAGAGCCAAGCGGATCGCTTTGCCCAATGTTTCGCGGAAGTGCGCCATGTCGCCGCCCACGGCGATTTTCGAAACAACCGGCAACGTTACCGTGGCAATGGCCACGCCGAAAATGCCGAGCGGGAGCTGCATCAGGCGGAAGGCGTAGGACAGCCAACTCACCGCACCATCCCCGAGATAGGAAGCGAAGACGCTGTTGACCATCACGTTGACCTGCACCGCGCTAGCCGCGATGACCGCGGGCAGCATCAGGACCAGCACGCGCCTCACCTGCGGATCGTTCCATCCGAAATCGAAGGCGAAGGTAAATCCAACCTTGCGCAGGCTGGGAAGCTGCACCGCCATTTGCAGGAAACCGCCGATCAACGTGCCGATGGCCATGCCAATGAGAGCACGCGGACCGAACGTCGGGTCAATCAACCAGGCGATGGTCACGCCGCCGAAGATGGAGCCCACATTATAGAAGCTCGAAGCCAGTGCGGGGACACCGAAGACATTGCGCGAGTTGAGCATGCCCATGGCGAGCGCGGCGAGCGACACGAGCAGGATGAAGGGGAACATGATGCGCGTGAGCTCGACGGCAAACGCCGACTTTTCCGGATCGAAGCCGGGAGCAAGGACACTGATGAGCGGACCGGCAAAAACGATGCCGAGAATTGTCACAGCCGACATAAAGACCAACACCAAGGTCGCCATCTTGCGCGCGAGTTCCCACGCGGCTTCGTAACTTTTCTCCACCCCGAGCTTGGAAAAGACGGTGACGAAAGCGACGGACAGCGCGCCCTCCGCGAAGAGGTCGCGCAGCAGATTCGGGGCGCGGTAAGCCGTGATGTAAGCATCCATCCCCCGCCCCGCCCCGAACAAAGCGGCAAGGATCAACTCGCGCGCCAGGCCGAGCACACGGCTGAGCATGACGGCGAGCGCCACGACGCCTGCGGCGCGCGTGTTGAGCTTCTCCTTACTCATGCGCCGCCTTGCGTAAACGATCCATGATCGCTGTGCCCAGCCCCGATTCGGGGATTTCCCGCGCGTAGATGCGCTTCACCCCCGCGGCATCAAGGCGGCGCAGCGCGGCGAAGAAGAGTGGCGCGGCGTCGACGGCATCGGATGGCAACACTTCTACTTTGGCGAAACCCCGTCCGACCGCACCGAAGGCAAGCAAGCCGCTTTCGCTCGAATCATCCGGCAATGCCGCACCCTCTTTCCACAAACGTAACGGCGTGCGCGGGGCATAGTGACTTTCCAGCATACCGGGCGCGGCGACCGCGTCGCGCTTTGCGGCCACCTCGAGCGGCGCGAATTTTTCCAGCTCCTCGCTTGTCACCGGACCGGGCCGCAGCAGAACCAGATGGTTTTCCTCCACGGCGACGATGGTGGACTCGAGCCCGTGACGGCATGGTCCGCCGTCGAGCACGAGCGGAATGCGTCCGCCCAACTCCTCGACGACATCCTGCGCTGTGACCGGACTGATGCGGCCGAAACGATTGGCGCTGGGCGCAGCGAGCGGGCGCCCCAGTTCCTCCACCACGGCAGCCATGACGGGATGTGCACTGCAGCGCAAAGCGACCGTGGGCAGTCCCGATCGCACCAAGTCGGGCACAAGATCCTTTGCCGGGAGCACCATGGTGAACGGCCCGGGCCAGAAAGCTCCGGCCAGTTTGCGGGTAAGTGCTTCGGCGCGACCAACGAGTGGCGAAAGCGTTTCGATCCAATCCGCACCGGCGACATGCACGATGAGCGGATCAAAGGACGGCCGTTCCTTCGCCGCAAAAACTTTCGCCGCTGCGTCGGCGTTGAGCGCGTCGCAGGCCAAGCCGTAAACCGTTTCGGTTGGCAATGCGACGACTTCACCCGCGCGCAAAAGTCGCGCCGCTTCCCCGGCCGCGGCGGGGATTTGTCCCGCGTGAAGCGCAGGAAGAACTCGCGTGGTCATGCGCGCGGCAGGACGGACTTCTCCGCTTTGCGCGATTGCTCCGCGCGGAATTTTTCCAAACGCGCGGCCAGCTTCGCATCGTCCGCAGCGAGCATGGCCGCGGCGAAGAGCGCGGCATTCTTCGCGCCGGATGCGCCGATGGAAAATGTGGCCACGGGAATGCCGCCGGGCATTTGCACGATGGAGAGCAGCGAATCGATCCCCTTCAGCGCGCCCGACGGCACGGGCACACCCAACACCGGGACGGTGGTGTGCGCTGCGAGCATGCCCGGCAAGTGCGCTGCGCCGCCGGCGCCGGCGATGATTGCCCCCAGCCCGCGGGCGTGCGCCTTCTTGGCGTAAACCGCCATGAGGTCCGGTGTGCGGTGGGCCGAGACGACCTTGGTCTCGTGCACAATGCCCAGTTGCTTAAGGGTTTGTGACGCGGTCTCCATGACCTCCCAATCCGACTTGCTGCCCATGACCACACCGACTTGCACCCGTTTTGCTCGCTTCATCCGTTTCCGCATCATGCCCGCGGGGCGGTATTTTTCCAATATGCAATTGACCGCTCTCCACTGCCCCGCCATAAGAAGCTCTGGGCGCAGAGTATCGCGTCAGGACCACCCCCGTCTGCATGCCCCGAGGAAAAGTCAAATGGTTCAACAACAAGAAGGGCTTCGGGTTCATCGCTGATCCCGAAGGCGGCGACTCCGATATTTTCGTGCACTATTCGGAAATCCGCACCGACGGTTTCAAAACGCTCGAAGAAGGAGACAGTGTGGAATTTGAGCTGTCACCGAGCGAGCGCGGACCGAAAGCCCTCAACGTGACGAGAGTCTAGCGGTGTTTCGCAACTTGGTCCTCGTCGGATTCATGGGATCCGGCAAATCAAGCGTCGGGCGCATCCTGTCCTCACTGACCGGTTTTGCTTTGGTCGACACGGATACACTCGTCGCGCAGGAAGCCGGACAATCCATTACCGCGATTTTCAAGCAGCACGGGGAGGAGCATTTCCGTGCGCTCGAGACCAAAGTCCTGCAAAGCCTCGTCGGACGGATCGGATTGATTGTCGCTACGGGCGGTGGCGTTGTCACAGTGGCCAAAAACCGCGACTACCTGCCGCAGATCGGGCCGGTTGTCTGGCTCGATGCCAGCACCGATCACCTCTACCAACGCGTGAGACACAGCAAGCGCCCGCTGCTTCAGACCAAGGATCCCCGCGGCACCGTCGAGGAACTTTACCGCGCCCGCGAACCTCTCTACCGCGAGGTCGCCACCGTCCGCATCGACTCCAGCGCCCTCACCCACCGCCAAACAGCCGAGGCGGTTCTGGCTGCTCTGCGCGAAAAGGAGAATGGCGGCTAGGTCCGCTTTGCAGTTGAAAACCGCGCGCCGCGGTTGCGTTTAGGGATCCTAAGACTCCTAATTTTTCGGACTTGCGCCCGTTGAATCATCGATCCCTCTAGATAACGTGAAAGCATTTTACCTTTTTCTAAGCATAATAGTTCCCTTAACCGTTGGGGCACAGAACACGAACAGTGAAAAACTCCAACAAGAGCAGCCACTCAATCTAAATCAGCTTCACAAGGAATTCAAAGACCAGCAAAGAGAGCGTATCAAAGAGCTTAAGCCGAAAGCCGAGCGGGGTGACGCAGCAGCACAATGTGAGCTTGGACAACTACTTCTTTATCAAGAGACCTTCGAGCCGCCAAAACCAGTTGAGCCGAACCCTGAGGGCATTAAGTGGCTTCGTAAGGCAGCAGAGCAGGGATCCCTTCAGGCGCAATTGGATCTTGCGAATCTCCTGAGGTTTAGTCCCGACACCGAAACCGAGGCAGTAAAGTGGCTGCGCGCAGCAGCTGATCAAGGAGCAGCCCAAGCCCAATATGATCTCGGCGTTTGCTATGAGCAGGGAGAAATCGTTCCGAAGGACTACCCCGAGGCAGCTAAGTTGTATCTGCAAGCCGCTGAGCAGGGTCATCAGTTTGCACAGACGAGACTGGTGGAGCTTTACAGCGAGGGAAAAGGTGTCCCTCGAAGCTTGAAAGAGGCTTATGTCTGGAATTTTATCTCGAATGTCTGTGGAGGCTCTCGGTTATTGCGTGAAACCGAAATTTTATCTTTGCCGCAGAAAAATGAGGAGAAGCTATCGGGAGACGAATTAGAGGACGCGCAAAAAGAAGCTATGCGTCGTCTTGTAGAAATAGCTGAAAAAATAAACGCTACGGGCACTGCTAATTAGTCCGCCGTAACTAGCTCGCGACGAGGGTACGAAATTTCAGAGCCTTGATCCGAAGTAACCCGCGCAAGCCACCAATCATGCCAGCCTTTTCGACACCGAAAATGGGTCGGAGATCAGCCTGGGTTGCAACTCAGCCGCACTTCAAGGCGTCGCGATGGGCTTTGAACTTGAATCTGCGGGACAGAAGAACGACAGTCGCCTTCGTGCATCAGACAATCAAGCATACGACCTGAGATTGTGTCACTTTATGTGTCACACTTCATAAGTTCTTGATTTACAACTGATACTATTGCCTCGTGGTGTAACGGTAGCACTGCAGATTCTGGATCTGTTTGTCATGGTTCGAATCCATGCGAGGCAGCCATTCGTTCGAGATCTTTTTGGCGACCGCTCCCGGCGAACCCGTGGCTGTAGGTCCAGCGCTGGTTGAGCGAGGCCATTTGCGGAAGAAGAATTGAACACGCGCGCCACTCGTTGCGGGTGAACCAGCGTCTGTCATAGGAAACCGCGCGCCGATCTTGGTTTTCCCTCATACGGTTTCCTGAGAAAATATGATTGCGAGCGCCGGACACATCGCGAGGCACGGGCGCAGCGGGCAAATCGAGGAAGCGCCAGAGTTCTGGCCATACCCTTTCAGGCGCCAGCACCAGTTCCTCGTAGCCGAGGAGCATGGAGGGAAAACCGGACTCCGCGATAGCGCGCTCGAGCTTGCGGTTCTCCCGCACCCAACGGCGCGCGCCCTCGAATCCGAGCCACCATCCGGCGCGGACACTTTTGCCTTTGCGCCGGCGCAGGTCAGCCGCGGAAACGATCCATGAACGGTAGTCGCGACTAAGGTGGATGACTCTCACGGGCAAGGCGCGATCCGCCGCCAGTTCCTCGATAGGCTCGCGCATTTTGCTCGCGTCGACCATGACGACATCGGGGCCGTGCAAGCCGCGCATGATGCGCGCGACGAGTTGCAGGTCTTCGACGGGCTTGGCCGAGGCGGCGCGTTCCTTGATGAAGCGGCCCCATAGGTCGCAATCGCCGAGGCGTGCGCCGCAGCCGCAAGTTCCCTCCCCGGCTTTGGTCGCGTCGCGGCGGATTTTCTCGATTTGCAAACGCACTTCGCCGAGCGCCACGACGCGCGGATGCTTGGCCAGCAACAGACTGAGCAGAGTCGAACTGCTATGAGGCAGGCTGGCGATGTAGACGAGCATCGGGCTACTGTTGTTGGGCCTGGGCTTGCTGGCCGTTGTCGAACGCGCGCACGGAATGCCCGCGCAGGAAATCGGCGGCCGTCATGGCCCGCCCGCCGGGCAGTTGCACTTCCAAAATATCGAGCAGTCCCCCTCCGCCGCATCCGACGCTCAATCCGCCGGCGATGGCACCCGGAGCCGCGCTCCCGGGCGCCGCGGTCGCGCGGTGGATTTTCGCCGTGAGCTTTTGCCCGCCGGCCAAGATGAGGTCGGCTTGCGAACCCGGCCACGGGTGCATGGCCCGGACGCGAAGCGCGATCTCCTCTGCCGATCGCGACCAGTCGATGCGGCCCGAACCGCGGTCGAGTTTGGGCGCGTAAG
>JBILUI010000252.1:0-2623 GCA_044371145.1 Chthoniobacterales bacterium
TCCGTAGATGAAATCCACGATGGTGGCCGAGCGGATGTCCGTGGTGTTGGTCTTCGAGGTGACGATCTTTTGGATGGCGCCGCCCGAGGTGTAGAAAATGACCGCGTGCAGGGCGACCATCACGCCCAGCGCGGCGAGGAACCACGTCCAGTCCAGCTGCCGCGGGAGGAAGACGAAGATGTTGGCCAGATCTTGCACGAGCCATTGGGTCCAGAGGAAAGCTGTCGATCCCCATTGCAGCACGATCCAGAAAGACCGCGGCGGCGCGCCCGAGGTGTCGATGAAGCGCTTCTCCACCGTGCGCACCGTGACCACATAAACGGCCAGCCCGACAAAAAACGCCACCACGTAGCCGGTCACCGATTTGAAAAGCATGCCCTGCAGATTTTCCGGACGGAACACCGTGAGGATGAGAAATGTTGTGCTGACCGGGAACCCGAAGCGCGTGAGGAAGACGAGCACGACCGGCGGAATGACATAAAACCACGAAAAGTTCTCCGGCATGGGGAATTTCTCGAGGCGTCCGTAAGAAACGTCCCCGTGATTCGTCACGTAGCCGTAGATCATCACCGCGCAAAGGATCGTGCTGGCAAAGAGCCAGAGCACCCACCACGGGCGGTGATGGTTCGAGCTGATGAACGTGCCCAGCGTCTGGATGGCGTCATTGGCCACGATGGAATACGCCGCGAGCAAAAACCCGAGGATCATCCAGAATTCCGGTCCAAACATAGCGCGCAAATCTGCCCGCTCCACCCCGCGCTTTGAAGCCGCCGCCTGTGACAAGTTCGTCACGACTCCGGGGAGGGCCAATCATGGTGGGGGCGAGCAGCCACTCATCCGTCGGCCCGGAAGCAATTGTAACAACTAAAGTCCTTCCACCACAGGCGCTAGCAATGTGTCGAAAACTTCACATTTTATCCGTTGTCGCCGCGCTCCCTGCATGGTGCATTGGCTACGGTTGTATGCGTCCAGACGCCCCTCAACGAAACCACCAAAATGCATCTCCAATCATGAAAAAACTTCTCTCTATAGTTGTCCTCGCCGGCGCGATTATCACGGGTGCGCAAGCGCAGACTATTCTTTCAAGCAACAACCAACTTCTCCTGCCTCAATTCATCGTTGATGGATCCACGTCCGGCAATCGGAGTCCTCTCGTTTCATACCTTGGTCTAACTGGTCTTTCCGCCAGCTCGACCTACCGCTATTTCGTCGGCTCCACGACTAACGCCGCCACCAACCCTCTATCCGGAACTATCCCCGGCAACATGGTCATCATCAACAATGGTGATGTCGCCTCCTACACCACGAGCAAAAGCTTCAATAATGCCGGGCAATACGGCGAATTCACGACCGACGCAACTGGTAACTACACCGGCTGGTTTGGTCTCGTTCCTACATCAGGAGGTGGCGGCACCGTCTTCGCAGCAGGCAAGACGCCTTACCTCTACCTGCAAATGAGCAATACCAGCCTTTCTGGAAGCAGTGCCCTGCTCAACATTCGCGCCCTTGATGCATTCACTTCGCTCGGGAATCCCGGCACCGCTGGCACGGCTACGCTGTTCTATGGTTCCGCTCTGTTTGACGGCCTATCCATCGGCAACGAAAGATTCTTCGCCTTGTGGGACAACGTGGCCGGAACGGGGCGTCCTCTTGCTGCCTCTTGGACTGAGTTCGACAACCTGGTGATCGGCACTGGTGTCGATACACTCGTAGGTACCAATACCGGAACCTTCAGCACCTACATCCCCACGAATGCCGTGGTCCAACGCATCGAGTTCTTTGATGGCAGTGGAATTTCGCTCGGCTTTGCAACCAACGATCTCGGTTTCACGGGCACCGCGACGAGCGGAACCGGTATTGCCAATGGTCTCAATATCGGAGAAGTCGCCCTCGTCCCCGAGCCTTCCACCTACGCGCTGCTCGCTCTGAGCGGAGCCGGCCTCGCCGCCTACCGCCTGCGCCGCCGCGCGCGGCGCTGATTGATTATCGATCTTGTTTTCCAAGAACAGGCGTCCTTGTCGGAGGACGCCTGTTTGCTTTTACTGTAGCCGCGGCACTCAGCTGCCGCGGCTGCAAGATATTATCTGTAACATCTGTGGCGACAATGTTGCATCTCCTTCATGGTGCACATGTAGCGCAAAACTTAATCTTCCCCAGCGCTGGCGCTGTTTGCCGCCATTCCAGCCATGGCTGCACCACCGACATTCGACACCGTTTTGCTGATCGAGGAAGACGCCGAGATCCTGGGCATGTTGCAGCCCGCACTTGTCGATTGCGGTTTCAAAGTCCTTGTCGCCAAGGACGGCCTTGCCGGGCTCAAAGCCGCGCGCGCCGACTCACCGGCGGCAGTCATCATCGGAAAACTTCTCTCCGACATGCGCAGCGAATATGTCTGCCGCGAACTCAAGACCAACCGTCATACGGTCAGCATTCCGGTTATGGTGCTCACCGGTGCCCCGCGCGGCGGCCCGCGGGTCGGCGCGGTGTGGCCGCCCGCCGACGTTTACCTTTCGAAATTCTACGGTCCGGAAGAAGTCATCGCAAAATTGCAGGGCATGATCCGTCTGCAGGCTGACCGCGCCAAGGCGCCGGTCGTTTTCGGCCCGTTCAAATTGAACCATTT
>JBILUI010000228.1:0-2555 GCA_044371145.1 Chthoniobacterales bacterium
CTTCGACTCGTAGGCGAGGTTGATCGAGCCCTGCTTGAGCACGGAGTAGATGTAGTAGCCCCACGGGTCGTTGTCGAGCAGGCAGTAGACGGGAAGCTTGAACTCGTTGTGGAGCCGATAGAGCATGCGCCGGACGCCGCGCGGTGGCTGGCCGCCGCCATGGGTGAGCAGGCAGGCGTGCTTTCGCCAGAACTTGTCCTCGTTGAACCGGCGCCACACGGTGTCCTTCTCGACGTGGAGGATGAACTTCGCGTCACAGGACTTGAACTTGACGATGTCGGCCTCGACGATGGACGGGATCGAGTAGCCGCCCGAGCCCATCCGCGAGCAGTCGATCTCGTCTCCCGAGTCGATGAGCGTGATCGGCCCCACCATGCCGCCGCGATTGCTGGCGTAGACGTGCAGCTCCTCGCGGAGGCTCTCGAGCGTGACCTCCAGATCCTCGATGATCGGGTCGCACTCCTCCTGGGTGGCGAACGTCTCCTCGCGGGTGCCCTCGATGGTGTGCTTGAGGAGGTAGTACAGACCGCGGATGCTGGTCGTCTTCTGCTGGTCGATGAGCTGCTTGCAGCCCGTGGCCACGAGCAGCGTCTGCATGTAGCTCTTCGCCTGGGAGAGGTTGAAGAGCTGGCGCCGGTTGGTCTGCCCACCCATCTCGATGATCTTCCGCGCCTTGTTGAAGCGGACGTTCGACAGGCTGCGGGTCGGGATGTCGAGCCACGGGTCGCGGCGTTTCTCCGCCGCCGTGGCGACCTCGTCGGCCAGGCCAACGATCAGGCCGTGGGTCTTGACGTCGACCGGCGGGAGCGTGCCGGCGGTGGCCTTCGGGGGGCGTTTCGTCTTCGGGGGCATTGGCGGTACGATGCTGGAGGTTGAAAATCGGAGACGACGAGTTCCGATCCTACACTCCGTCCTGCCGGGCCGCACCCATGCCCAAATACCTGCTCGCGTACGTTCTCGTCGGCCTGCTCGTGGCACTGGGCGTCTACGTGGTCGGTCGGCCGGATCGCCGCTTCGACCCGGACAATCCCTGACCCGTCAGCCGTGCAGCCAGTCAGGCGTCAGGAGCGGACCTCGTCCGCACAGCCCACCGCACGGCGCAGGAAGTGGGGGCGGGGCAGGCTCCTCGATTCACCGGCCCCGGCCGGCTGTTCCCCGGCCGGCCGGCCCGTCCGAGCGGCGCCGAAGAACTCGGCGATCCGCCCGACGACGGTCCGCTGCTCGGCCGCGGTGAGTTCGGGGAAGATCGGCAGCGCGAGCGTCTCTGCGGCGGCCCGCTCGGTGTGCGGCAGGTCGCCCGTCGCCCAGCCGAGGTGACGGAAGCACTGCTGCATGTGCAGCGGCACGGGATAGTAGATTTCCGTGCCGACGCGGGCCGCGGCGAGATGGGCGCGGAGCGCGTCGCGGCGGCCGCCGGCCACGCGGATGACATACTGGTTCCAGACGTGGCGGCCGCGGGATTCGTCGCTCGGGACGGTGACGTGGTCGGCGAGGGCGTACTCGGCGAAAATCTGCCCGTAGCGGGCCGCGTTCGCCTGGCGGTCCGTCGTCCAGCTGTCGAGGCAGGGGAGCTTCACGCGCAGGATCGCCGCCTGGAGCGTGTCCAGCCGGCTGTTGATGCCGACCACCTGGTGGTAGTACCGCGGCTCCATGCCATGCACGCGGAGCAGCTTGAGCGATGCCGCGAGGTCATCGCGGGTGGTCGTGAGGAAGCCGCCGTCCCCGGCACCGCCGAGGTTCTTCGTGGGGTAGAAACTGAAGCAGCCGACGTCGCCAAGGCCGCCCGAGCAGCGGCCGTGCCACGTCGAGAGGATCGACTGTGCCGCGTCCTCGACGAGCGGCAGGCCCGCCTTCCGCGCGATCGGCAGCAGGGCATCCATGTCGGCCGTCCGGCCGAAAAGGTGCACCGGGACGATCGCCTTGGTCCGGCGGCTGATCTTCCGCTCGACGTCGGCGGGATCGGCGATGTAGGTGGCGGGATCGATGTCGGCGAAGATCGGCACCGCCCCGAGCCGCGTGACCGCGCTGGCCGTGGCGAAGAAGGTGTAGCTCGGCAGGATCACCTCATCCCCCGCACCCACGCCAAGGGCCATCAAGGCGAGGAGCAGGGCATCGCTGCCGGACGCGCAGGTGATCGCGTGCGGCACGTCGAGGGCCCGGGCCAACTCCGTCTCCAGCTCCGTGACGTCGGGTCCGAGGACGAACCGCCCCGATTCGCAGACTCGGTCGATGGCGTCGCGGAGCCGGTCACGGATGACCGCATGCTGACGCTCGAGGGCGAGCAGGGGAACGGCGGGCAGGAACTCGTCCCCGGTCGCCGGTGTCGAGCTGGAGGTGGCGGCTGGCGTCCGACTGATCATCGTGCAGGCTCCCGAAGGCTCCCGTTCCGCGCGGTCATCTGGCCGCCGCGGGGCGGGCTGTCCGGTCTCCGTGATCGTCATGTGGCCGCGCCCGGCTGGAGTGGAATCGGTGACTTCTCGGTGCGGTTTCCGCCGGGCGGAATCTTGTCCCGGAAAACCCTTGCTGCGGGGAGATAGGGGTTCTCGCACGTCGGG
>JBILUI010000222.1:0-2547 GCA_044371145.1 Chthoniobacterales bacterium
AGTCAGGGAAGCGGGCTGCGCCGAGATCGGCGATATGGCGAACGGAATGGACGAAGCAGAAATAGAGCAGAAAGGCGGCGAGCGGATGGAAGACGGCAAAGATAGCAGTGGTGAGGAGGAGTTCGGCCACGGCCGGGAGCCATCCGGGTGCGCGTTGGAGCGCGCGCCAAGCAACAGCGATGATCAGGCTGGCGATCCAGAGCCAGGTGGCGGGTGTGGTCATGACCGCAAGAGCGGCGTCGAGGTTGGCGGTGGAAGAGGGGCCGACAAGGAGACTGAAAAGATCGCGGGTGGTTTGCGGATGATAGACCAGCGGTGCGATGCCCGCGAAGCCCCCGCGGGCGATCACTTCCACCGCGCGTTGTGGTCCGTGCAGATCCTCGGTATCGCCGAGTCCGAAATGAATCACCGCAATGGCGAGAAAGCCGAAGAGCGCGACCACGGGAGCGGTGATCCAGACCGCGAGAACGGCAACAGAAACAACAAGGTAAACGCCTGTCGCTGCGGCGAGAGCGTCCCATGATCCGCGCGAGGCGCCTTGCACCAGTGCCAGGTCGAGAGCGCCGTGGGGAAGACCGAAGACGACCACCGCCATAGCCAGAATGGCGAGCTGCCAGGGGAGCGGAAGGGAAGGAATAAAGGGTGAGGCGGCCAAAGCGATAGCGAGCAAGCCGACCACGAAAACCGTGTGGCGGCGCTGGAACGCAGGGAACCACGTGCTCATCGCAGGGCAGCGGCGAGGAATGGCGCCGCGGGAAGGGATCGCATCACCCGGAAAATATCGGCGGTGCGCGGTTCGGACTCAAGGAAGCGGACCAGAGCGTCGGGAGGAACCTGATCGAACATGCGGAAGAAAAATTCGGGGACGCGCTCTGGGTGGCGTTCCATGACGCGCAGGAAAACGCGGTCCATCCAGGCGAGGAGTTTGGATTCGTGCGTGACGGCGGGATCGGGATGGTGATGTTGCGACCAGTGGTGTGCCATCGAGTCGCTGGCCCGCTGGATGCGGGAGAAGGCGTAACCGGAGGAGGCACGGACGGCACCGGCGGGGGTGCCCCATGGGATGTTACGTTGTGAGTTTTTAACCGCAGAGTTCGCAGAGGGGAGGAGGCCCATGGGGAGGTTGCCTTCTTCGCGGTGTCGGATTTGCCAACTGGCAGGAGAAAGATTTTTTTGGGCGTAGGTGAGGATTGCTTCCTCGGAAAACTGCGGGGTTTTGCCATCCGGAACGAGCCAGGTGTCTTCGACTAGGGCGGTGTGTTGGTCGAGGGGTAGGACGTAGAAAAAACGGATGCCGTCGGGTCCGGCGGACTGGAAGTCCATGAGTCTGACGGTCGCGGTGTCGAGATTCGCTTCGGGAGAATGGAGTTCGAGTCCGCGGAAAATTTGGCGCCACGGAGCGCTGCTGTCTTGCGGGGGTCGGCTGTCAAAGGCCCATGCGGCGGTAATGTTTTGTCCGTCCGAGAGGCGAAGGATGGCGCGATCGGATTTGCTCTCGATCGAATCTACGCAAACACCTTGGAGCAGTGTCGCCTGCGGGCATGATGATAATTTTTGCAACGCCTCGTGATAAAATCGGTCGGAGGGGATACGGACATAAGGAATATTCCCGTAATGCGCCGTGGTAGACTTGCTTTCGCAACTCACGCTCCATTGTTGCCAACGATGCGTGATGGCCGGGTCCAAAGGGTTTTCGCGGAGTTGCCAGTAACACCATGTGCGATCGTGCGGGAATTGGGTGCGGGGATCGACAAGCAGCATGCGCGGTGGGTTCGGCAATGCGGCGAGGCGCACGGCAAGGCTTAGCGCGGAAAGCCCGGCACCGGCGAAAGCGATGTCGTAGTCGTGGCTCATGCGTGGGTGCCGACCAGTCCGTCGAGATGGCGGTGGAGGCTGGTATCGTGCGGCGGGACGGGAATTGTCCACGGCGAGCGCTGGCAGAATGCTTGCGCTACCAGTTTGGCTTTGCGCCAAGTGGGGACCGTGACGCGATCCGATGGGCGGTGGGGCCCTTGGCGGCGGAGCTCTTCGCCGATTTCACGGTAAACTTTAGCGGCGATGAGAATGCCACGGCGGGATTCCGGCGGGAGATAGGCAAGTCCGGAGAGTCCGCTGGCGTAATATGGCTCGGCGAGGGCGAGACAGCGGAGCGCCGCCTCATGGATACGTTCCGGTGCACGGCGGCTGGATCCGGGTGGAAGATCGAGCCAAGACGCGGGGAGGTAGCGGCGCCCGTGGTCGGCATCTTCGCGGGTGTCGCGGGCGATGTTGGTGAGTTGGAGGGCGATGCCGAGGTCGATGGCATGCCATGCGGCGGCGGGATCGGTGGCGCCGAGGACGCGGGCCATCATGAGTCCGACGGTGCCGGCCACGCCGTGGCAGTAGCGGAGTAAAGCGGGTTCGTCAGCGATTTGTGTCGGGCCCGTATCATCGCGGAGGGCACGGGCGAGGGCGACGGCCGGTGTCGGGTCAGAATTTTCGAGAGTGAGATAAAGCGCGGCGAGGGGGTTCGAGCAATCGCGCGTTTCGAGGGCGGTGGCGACGGAT
>JBILUI010000090.1:0-9493 GCA_044371145.1 Chthoniobacterales bacterium
GAACAATCCGACAAGCAGTCCGTGCAGGGTATAAACCTCGGCGATGACGGCCTGGGTCCAAAATGAAAAACTGAAAGCAAAGAGCAGGGCAAACGCGGCCGCGATGAACCCGCAAGCCCGGTCGCTTTCCTTACCACCCCACGCGGGCATCATCCAACGCAACATGCTCGAGGCAAGAAGGGCCGCGAGTCCCACAGCCAACGCGCCGCACAAACCGCTGAAAAGGTTCACCTCCCACGCGGCATTACCGATGGGGAGAAGTTGGAAAAGCCACGCGAGAAGAGTCCACAGCGGATAACCGGTGGGGTGCGGAACACCAAAGTGTTGGGCGGCCACGATGAATTCGCCCGAATCGAGCAACCCGACATTCGGCATGGCCGTGTAGAAGTAAACGGCACCGCTGATCAGCGTGACGGCAGCCGCCGAGATCCAATCGGAGCGGCCGAAAAGGGGCAAGGCCACCTCCCCGGCGGGTAAATCCTTCTGAGTTTTGGCTTTGGCCATAGGAAAAGAACCCGAAAGCAAACACTCTTGTCGCCCCCACGGCAAGCGCTCGCTATCAGGCGACAAGGAGGCCGTTCAGGGCCACGCGCAGCTTTTCCTCGCTTCCCACCTTGAATTGGTCGGCTGTCCGAAGACGGCGGACCCGGCCGTCCTTGGCCACGAACTCGAGGACCAGCGGGCGACGCCCCGGATGGTCGAGCACCGCGGAACGGAGATCTTCCAGTTGCCGACGGCCCGAGCGGCCGCAGGGGAGACGGAGGATCACCGGTCTCTCATTGCCCGGGTCGGGCGGCAGCGGCTTGATCTCGGTTGCCGTCACGGCCGGTTTGTCGTCGCGCTTGTCCAAGCGTCCGGTGATCTGCACCACGCGGCCGGGCACTAGCTGGCCGGAATATTTCTCGAACGCCTCGCTCCACACCCGCACTTCGACCTTGCCGGTGAAATCCTCGAGCGCAAGGAAAGCGCAGGGCTTGCCACTCGACTTGGTGAACTTTTTCTCCACCGAGTCGAGAATTCCCGCCACGCGCACCGTGGCCCGGTCATCGAGTTCCTCGAGCGACGCGACCGTCGCGAATTTTCCATTTTCGACCGATCCTCGGTAGGCGTCGAGCGGGTGTGCCGTGACGTAAAACCCGAGAAGTTCTTTCTCGAACGAAAGCAACTCCGACTCGCTGAAGGGCCGCGCGCGGCGACGCCCTCCACCCCGCGGCGCCATGGGCAGGGACTCGGAGCCGAAAAGACTCTGCTGTCCAGCGGAGATATCGCGGTGGTGCGAGGCGCTGGCCGCCAGCACCGGCTCGAGATCCTCGACCATCTGCGCGCGCTCCACGCCGGTGAAATCGAAGGCACCGCATTTGACCAGGCATTCCATCGACTTGCGGTTGACCGCGCGCGGATCCATGCGCGAGGCGAAGTCCTCCAGCGAGGCAAACAGTCCGCCCCGCTCGCGCTCAGCCACGGCCTCGGCCATGGCCCCCTCGCCGACGTTTTTGATTCCGCTCAGGCCGTAGCGTATAGCCACTGCCCCTTCGTGCTCCTCAGGCACGAACTTGAGCATGCTGCGGTTGAGATCGGGCGGAAGAATGGTCAGCCCCATGCGCTTGGCCTCGTCGACATAGAACGAGATTTTGTCGGTGTCGTTGATTTCGTTGCTCAGCACCGCGCACATGAACTCGACCGGATAGTGCGCCTTGAGCCAGCACGTGCGGTAACTGATCAGCGAGTAGGCCGCGCTGTGACTTTTGTTGAAACCGTAGTCAGCGAATTTTTCCAGCAGGTCGAAGATGGCGGCGGCTTTTTTCTCCGGGATGCTGTTGTGCTTCTGGCAGCCTTCGATGAAGACTTTGCGCTCCTTGGCCATCTTCTCCTTGTCCTTTTTGCCCATGGCGCGGCGGAGGAGGTCGGCCTGACCGAGGCTGTAGCCGGCGAGCAAGTTGGCGGCCTGCTGCACCTGCTCCTGATAAATGAGGATGCCGTAGGTTTCTTTGGCGATCTGCTCGAGTAGCGGATGGTCGTAGTTGATCTTGGTTTCGCCCTTTTTGCGTTTGATGTAGTCCGGAATGAGCGCCATCGGGCCCGGGCGGTAGAGCGCACAGAGCGCGTTCATGTCGTCGAGACTGTTGAAACCGAAAGTGCGGCAGTAGCGCGACATGCCGCCTTCAAACTGGAAGATGCCGACCGATTCGCCCCGGTTGAGAACATCGAAGGCGGCCTGGTCGTCGACCGCGATCCTCTCGATGTCGAAGTCCGGTTTGTGCCGCCGGATGAGTTCCTCGGCGTCGCGGATCACCGTGAGTGTCTTCAGTCCGAGGAAGTCCATCTTAAGCATCCCGAGATCACCGAGCGGCTCCATGGAAAATTGCGTGATGACTTCACTCTCCTTCCCGCGGCAAAGCGGAACCATCTCGGAGAGATCGCGGTCGCCGATGACCACGCCCGCCGCGTGGATGCCGGCGTTGCGGGACAATCCTTCGAGCACAAGCGAATAGCCCCACAGCTGGCGGGTGGACGGCTCGTTCTCGATGGCCGACTTGAGATCGGGATTTTTCTCCCTCGCCGACTCGAGTGTGATGTTGAGCTCGTTGGGGATCATCTTGGCGATGCGGTCGCCATCGCCGTAGCTCAGCCCGAGGACGCGGGCCACGTCGCGAACCACGCTCTTGGCGCCGAGCTGGTTGAAAGTGACGATCTGCGAGACACACCGGTCGCCGTATTTTTGGCGAACGTATTCGATCACCTCACCGCGCCGTGACTGGCAAAAATCCACGTCGATATCGGGAGGGCTGACGCGCTCGGGGTTAAGGAAGCGCTCGAAGATCAGGCCGTAGCGGACCGGGTCGAGGTCGGTGATCCCGAGCACGTAGGCCACCATACTTCCTGCGGCCGATCCGCGGCCCGGCCCGACCGGGATGCCGCGCTCTTTGGCGAAGCGGATAAAGTCCCAGACGATGAGAAAATAGCTGGTGAAACCGAGCCGTTCGAGCACGCCGAGCTCGTAATCGAGGCGCTCGTGCAACTCGCGGGACGCGTCTGCGCCGTAGCGGCGACGAAACCCCTCCTCGCAAACGTGGCGAAGGTAAGCCTCGCGCGGCTCGCCTTTCGGCGTGTGAAAAACGGGAAACCGCAGCTTGCCGAACTCCATACCGACATCGCAGCGCGCCGCGATGCGCGCGGTATTGGACAAAGCTTCGGGCACCTCGGCAAAAATTTCAGCCATCTCCGCCGGGCTCTTGAGGTAGAGCTCGGGCGAATAACGAAGACGCCGTTCGTCCTGCACCATCGCACCCGTGCCGATGCAGACCATGACATCGTGCGCCTCGTGGTGTCCGCGCTCGAGAAAATGCACATCGTTCGCCGCGGCCAGCCCCAGACCGAATTCCTTGCCCCAGCGGACCAGCTGCGCGTTGAGATCGCGCTGCGCATCGAGACCGTGATCGTGGAGCTCGAGAAACAAATTTTCCGCCCCGAAGATGTCGCGGTATTGTCCGAGCAGTTTTTTGCCGCGCCCCGGATCACCAGCCAGCACAGCGCTGCTGATCTCGCCCTTCATGCATCCGCTCAGGCAAATCAGCCCCTTGGCGTGGCGAGAGAGGAGTTCCTTGTCGACGCGCGGTTTGTAGTAGAAGCCCTCGAGGTGCGCAGCGCTGACCAGCTTGACCAAGTTTGCCCAACCTTCGTCGTTTTCGGCCAGGACCGTGAGATGGAACGCAGCCTCCTTTCCCGACGACGCCTTTTTCTCGTGCATCGAGCCCGGCGCGACGTAGAGCTCGCAGCCAAGCACCGGCTTGACGCCGGCTTTGCGGGCTTCCTTGTAGAACTCGACCGCACCGTAGAGAACACCGTGGTCGGTCATGGCCACCGCGGGCATGCCCAACTCGGAGACCTTGGCCATGAGGTCGGAAACGCGCACCGAGCCGTCGAGCATGGAATACTCCGTGTGCAGGTGCAGGTGGGCGAACTCGGGTGCGGCCATGGACAGACTCTAGAGGAACCGCGGCGGAGCGCAAAACGCGGTTTTCTTGTGGCCAAAAAAACACCGCTGTCTAACCTCCGCCGCCATGACCGATCCGGTGGAAAACATCCTCTGCGTGCCCCGAAAAGTCCTCGACGAACTCGGGGCTTTCGAGGGCCTGTCCCTGGCAGTCGACCGCTACATGCCGGCCTTGCTCGACCCGGCCAACAACCTCTTCCTCCCCCGCCCGGCGGCCGAGGAGGACCCGACCCACAAGCAGATCATCCCCTACCTCGTCATCCGCTGCGGCGACCGCTTTCTCCACTATGTTCGCGGCAAATCGGGCGGCGAAGCCCGCCTTCATGCCAAGGGATCGATCGGAATCGGCGGCCACATCAATGATGGCGATACCCGCGCGGCCCACTTCGATCCGGAAGCCTACAATCGGGCCGTCGAGCGCGAACTCAACGAGGAACTCGTCGTTCCCGCCGGATACCGGCAGAAAGTATCGGCCCTGATCAATGACGATTCCACCGAGGTCGGCCGTGTTCATCTCGGCATCGTCCACATCATCGACGTAGAAACCACCGAGATCGAGGCGCGCGAGGATGCCATACGTGACATCGAGTTTCTGGGCGCCGCCGAGCTGGAGTCGCGCCGCGAGCGTCTCGAAGTGTGGTCGCAGATTCTCCTCGGCGGCCTGGCGCAGCTGACCGCGCCGCGCTAGTTGCCTTGCAGGCCTTGGATGATGTCGATCAGCGGCAGGAAGAGCGCGATGACGATCGTGCCGACCACCACGGCGAGAAAAACAATCATGATCGGTTCGAGCAATGAGGTGAGTCCGGCCACCGTGTTGTCGACCTCGTCGTCGTAGACATCGGCGATCTTCAGGAGCATTTCCGGCAATTGACCGGTCTCTTCACCGACATCGATCATGCTCACAACCATGGGCGGAAAGAGCCCGCTCTTTTCGAGCGGGGCGACGATGGACTCGCCCTCTTTGACGCTGTCGTGGACTTTTTGGATTGCGTTTGAAAGCACCACGTTGCCGGCGGTGTCTCTCGTGATGTTTAGAGCCTGTAGGATGGGCACGCCACTGGTCACCAGCGTGCCGAGTGTCCGGCTGAAGCGCGAGATCGAGCCCTTTTTGATCAGGTCACCGAAGAGGGGGAGCCTGAGCTTGATGGCGTCGACCACCTCCCGCCCCTTCGTCGTCTTGGCCGCCACGTTGTAGGCAACAATGACGAGAACGATCACCAGAGCGATGGTGATGAAGTTGTTTTGGACCAATTCGCTGAAGCCGATGACAAACTGCGTGAGGGCCGGCAGCGGCCGCCCCTGTAGCATGTCGTCGAAGATCTCTTTGAACTTGGGAACGATGTAGACGAGCAGAAACGCCATAATGGCGATCGCGATGATCAGCACGATGATCGGATAGAACATCGCGGAGACCACTTTGTTCTTGAGCTTCTGCGCCTTCTCTTGGAAGTCAGCCAAACGGACCAGCACCAACTCCATCACGCCACCCAGTTCGCCCGCTTTGACCATGTTGACGTAAAGCTTGTTGAAAATTCTCGGATGCTGCGAAAGCGCATCGGAGAAGGTGCTGCCGCCCGTCACGGTGTCCCCTAGTTTGCCCACCGTTTTGCGCATGACCGGGTCGGGCTCCTGTTTCCCCAAAACAGTCAGGCCGCGGAGGAGCGGAAGACCCGAGTCGATGAGGGTGGCCAGCTGGCGCGTGAAGATCATCAGCGTCTTGGGCTTGACCGTCTTACGCTCGAGGAAAGGGATGCTGATTTCTTTTTTCGCGCCCGCAGCCTTGGCCGCCTTGGGCGCCTTGGCCGCTTTCACTTTGCCCGCTGGCATCACGCTGGTCGGATAGTAACCGGATTGCCGCAAGGCTTGGATGGCTTCCTGCTCGGTGGCGGCATCCATGGTGTCCCGAACTTCCTGCCCGCGGGCGTCGAGGGCGGTGTAAGCGAAACTTGGCATGGCGGGGATCGGGTTCGGCGGGAGTCGAGACGGATGATGCCACGCAAAGCTAAGGCGTGAAGCAAAAACCGAGCGCTTACGCGCGCACGAACGGATTCGATTTCTTCTCCTCGCCCACGGTGGTCGCCGGTCCGTGGCCCGGCAACACGGCGGTGGCATCCGGCAACACGAAAATCTTTTCACGGATCCCTCGCTGGAGGAGCTCGGCGTCACCGCCGGGCAAATCCCACCGCCCCACTCCCCCGCGGAACAAGACGTCGCCGCCGACCAACACACCCTCGTCGGGAGAATAAAAACACAGACTGCCGGGGCAATGGCCCGGCACTTCGAGCACGTCGAGCGGCCAGCCGAGAAAATCCTGGCGGGCCCCCTCGCGGAGCGTGCCGCTGACTTGCGCCGCGCGCGTGCGGAAGGGAAATCCTTGGCGCACGAAAAAATCCTCCTCGGAAACCATGGGAACGGTGTCCTCGTGGCAGAGCAAAGGACAACCATGCCGCTCGCAGACCGCCGCGGCGTCCGTGACGTGATCCCAATGCCCGTGGGTCAGAACAAGCAACCCCACCTTCTCGCCCGCAAAGGCCTCATCCGCCCCCTCAGGCGCGTCGAAAAGAATCAAACCGCCCGGCGTTTCCGCGGCAAAGCAATTCGTCTCGTAGGGTCCTCCGGTGAAAGTTTTGAACCTCATGGCCTCCAGTGGGTCGAAGGTAGGGAACTCATTTTCCTTGCGCAACCCGTGTTTCAAAGCAACCAGTTATAACTTCATGGCTACACGCACATTACCGCGTCTCATTCTCGCATCCCTGCTCGCCGCCTGCGCCTTGGCTGCCGGAACGCCGTCCGCCTCCGCCGCAGCCAATGACAAAATGGGTGAAATCGCCGCCACCGTGGCGCACACCCTTGAGAATGCGCACTACAACCGCCAACAACTCGGAGGAGAGGTCGAGCCCGGCGTGACTCAGGCCCGAAGAGCCCTCGACCGCTACTTCACCCTCCTCGACTACAACCGCCTTTTCTTCACGCAGGAAGACATCGACGGGTTCGTCGCCAAGCACGGCGACTCCATCCACGACGACATCCTGTTGCGCAACCTCGATCCCGCTTACGACATCTATGACCGGTTCCTCGACCGCGTCGAAGATCGAGTCAGCAAAATACGCGTCCTGCTCGAGAAGGATTACGACTTCACCAGCGAACGCACCGCGCAACTCAACCGCGACGACGAGCCGTGGCCCGCCAACGAGGCCGACGCCGACCGCATTTGGTCCGCCCGCATCGAAGCTGAACTCCTCCAAGCCATCATCGCCGATCAAGCCCTCGAGGAAGCCGCAGCTAAAAAGAAAGAGGAATCCGCCACCGCGGAGCAGGCGAAACCGGAACAGGAGGAAAGCACCGCAGCCCGCCTGCCCAAGCGCACGCCCAAAGAGACCGTGATGAAGCGCTATGAGCGACTTCTCAAATCCTTGCGGGACGAAACAAGAGAAGACCAGGCCAGCACATTCCTTTCCGCCCTCGCCCAAAGCTACGACCCGCATTCCGAATACATGAGCCAGCGCGCCCTGGACAATTTCAACATCCAGATGGGCCTCTCGCTCTTCGGCATCGGCGCCGAACTACGCAGCGAAGACGGCTATGCCAAGATCCAGCGGCTCGTGCCCGGCGGACCGGCCGAGCGCGGCGGAGATCTCAAAGTCAACGACCGCATTGTCGCCGTGGCCCAAGGCGACGGGGAATACGAGGACGTTGTCGACATGAAGCTCGACAAAGTGGTCGAAAAAATCCGCGGCAAGAAGGGCACCACAGTCCGCCTGCAAGTCCTGCCCGCCGATTCTCCCGATCCTTCGAAAGTCGATGTCATCACCATCGTGCGCGACGAAGTCAAATTGAAGGACGAAGAAGCCAAAGCGCAGGTCATCGAGGCGAAAAATTCGGATGGCGGCGATGCCAAGATCGGATGGATCACCCTGCCCAGCTTCTACGCGAACATGGACCGCAACGCCGGCGGCTCGGCCAAAAGCACCACCAAAGATGTCGCCGCGTTGCTCAAACGTCTCAAGCGCGAGGGCATCGAGGGGCTTGTCGTCGACCTGCGCCGCGACAGCGGAGGCTCGCTCGATGAAGCGGTCCGCCTGACCGGTCTGTTCATCGACCGCGGCCCCGTGGTGCAGGCCAAGGCCACTGACGGCACCATTGCGCCGATGAACGATCCGAATCCGGGAGTTCTGTGGGACGGACCCCTCATCGTTCTCATGAATCGCCTCAGCGCATCGGCCAGCGAAATTTTCGCCGCAGCCCTGCAGGATTACGGCCGTGCCGTCGTCGTCGGGGACGCCCAAAGTTTCGGCAAAGGCACGGTGCAGACTTTGCTCGAGGTCGATCGCTTCATGCCGACCTTCGCGCGCAAGGGAAAATCCGGCGCGGTCAAACTGACCATCCAGAAATTTTACCGCGTCAAAGGCGGCTCGACCCAGCTGCAGGGCGTCACTTCCGACATCGTGCTTCCTTCCCTCACCGATCAGGAAGACTTCGGCGAAGGCGCGTTGGACTTTCCTCTCGGCTACGACGAAGTCCCCGCCCGCGAATTCCGCCCGGCCGGCAATGTGGCTGCGGTCATCCCACGCCTGCGCGAGCAGAGCGAGGCGCGTGTATCTTCCGATCGCGAGTTCGGCTACGTCCGTGAAGACCGCGAGCGCTTGCGGAAACAAAAGGAGGAAAACGCCGTCACACTGAACAAAAGCGAACGCCTCGCCGAAATCGCCCAGGACAAAGCCCGCCGCGAGGCCCGCAACGAAGTGCGCAAGAAGGCAGGCAACCACGCCTTTGCCGCGCTGGAGGTCACGCTCGACACGGTGGACGCCCCGCAACTGCAGAAAGTCGCTTTGGACAAGCCGCCCAAACGCTCCTCGCTCGAAGAGATGACCGACGAGGAGGATCCAACCAAGCCCGCCGGGGAAGAGGTCTATGTCGATCCCGTGCGCGATGAGACGCTGCGCATTATGCAAGACCTCGTCCGGTCGGAAGGGCCCACCCCAGTGACAGCCCGCGCCGAGCCCGGATCTTGACCGGCCATACCGCGGGAATGGACAACCCTTCGGGTATCGGTTAACACGACTGACATGAGACTTTTTCTCCTGACATTGGCAGCCTGCTTCGCAATTGCGGGATTGGCCGGCTGTAACACCATGCGTGGGTTCGGTGAGGACATCAGCGCGCTCGGACGCTCGCTGTCGAACTCCACCGGCACCGGCAGTTCACACTGAACTTCGCTCGACACTCCGGCCACTCGCTCGGTAAGGTGACTGGCGATATGGATAAACTCCTCCTCACCCTTGTCGGAGCCGCCATGCTGGTCGGCTTGAGTGCTTGCAACACCATGAGCGGCGTCGGCCAAGACGTCAGCGCTGTCGGACGTGATGTCTCGGCGGGCGCCCAAGGCGTCGAGAACGCCATTCGCGATAACTGATCGGTTCGACACAGTGCCAAAGCGGCGCTAATCTCCCTGGGCAAAGCTCCCGTAGCTCAGGGGATAGAGCAGCGGATTTCTAATCC
>JBILUI010000223.1:0-2535 GCA_044371145.1 Chthoniobacterales bacterium
AACAGCGAAAGAACCTCACAGAGGCCGGCGGATGCGGTTGCCAAAATCGCCCGGTTGGACGATAGAAATCATGATGCATCGGGTTCGTCGCGCGGCTGCCATCGTGGCGCTCTTTCTTTCCGCCGCGGCACCAGGCAAAGCGGAAGATATCCCGATCCCCCACTCCTCGCCCTCCGACGGTCAGCCGCCCTCCGCCTCGCTCTCGCGCTATGCCGATCTCGTGCCGGTTGCGACCAACACCACCCCGGCCGGCAACCTCGCCTACCCCGCCGTTGGCGACACCACCCCCGCTCCATCCACGGCAAGCACAGGCGAAGGCATGGCTTTGCATCCCGCGCCGCACGGCGCTGGCCGGGACCGCCCGGCGCTTTGGAATTCGGTGAACACCAGACGGAAAGTTGTCGCCCTAACCTACGATGACGGACCGCATGCCAAGCTCACGCCGCAACTCCTCGATATCCTGAAGCGCGAAAATGTGCGGGCCACGTTTTTCGTGTTGGGAAGTTTGGTCGAGGCCTATCCGCAAATTGTGCAACGCATGGCGGCGGAGGGTCATGAGGTGGCCAACCACACATGGGACCATCCGCGCCTCCCCTCGTTGAGCGCCGAGAAACTCGACCGGCAGATCCGCGAGACGACGGCCATCATCGAGAAAAGCACCGGACAAAAAGTGACGATCATGCGCCCGACCTACGGCCTCTACAACGAACGCGTGAAAAACGACCTGCTCGAAAAATACCGACTCGACATGATTCTGTGGTCGGTCGATCCGAACGATTGGAAGAAACCCGGCGCGAATACCGTGGCGCGGCGACTGATCGAGGGTGCGCATCCCGGCGCGATCCTTCTCGCCCACGACATCCATCCGGGCACGATCGCGGCCACGCCCAAGGCGATCGCCGGATTGAAAGCCAAGGGCTACGAGTTTGTCACGGTGAGTGAGCTGCTTGCCATGGATGAGGCGCCGGCGCCAACTCCGACGCCTACGCCGGCCGAAGTGGCGAAGAAGAAAGCATCCGGCGGTGCGTCAGATTAGGTGGATCGCGCCGTCCCCGGCGCGATTTTGGATAAATCGCGATGGGACATCGCGATCCACCTTTCCTTCGCAGAAAAGGATAAGGGCGCCCGCAACCCCAAGTGCGGACGCCCTTTACCCCCCCTACCAAACCAAAAAATCAGGAAGCCTTGGGCTTGTTGCCGCAGCTGTCGCAGCACTTGCACTTCTGGCCGCACTTGTCGGCGCAGCATTTGCATTTGCAGTAGGCGGTGGTCGTCGCGCAGGACGACTTCGTTTTGCACATCGAAGCGCAGCCGGTCAGAAGCGACGCGCTCAAAGCCAAGGACAGGAACAGATATTTCATGGAGATGTAGAGATTGACGTCGGACGGCGCGAAACGTTCAAAAAATTGGTCAGGACCGGAATCCCATATGATCGTGTCTTCTCATTTGCGGCAGCCGCGGCCCTCCTTTCGGCAAGGTTGAGGAAGGGCCAAACCGAAATTATGCTCTGCCTATGAAGCGTCTGGCCTTGTCCGTGGTGGCGGTAGCGGTGCTAGCGACCGCGGGGGGCGCCCTGCTCCTGCGCACGCCGCCCGACGCGCTGGTGCAATGGGTGGCCGGCCCGAACTTCGACCGCGTGCTTTCGCAGAGCGTGTCGCACGCGCTCAAGGTCGACGGAAAATTCGGCCCGATGCGACTAGAGGACGATTGGAGTGTCGTTGCGGAAAACTTCACGAGCAAAGGCTGGCCCGGTCAGGCCATCGGCGCGCTGAACACCGGCCGGGCCCGCGGTTCGTTCGACGTGTGGGGGATCCTGCGCGGCGAGTGGCTCGTGCCATCCATCGAAATCGCCAAGGCCGATTTCCGCCTGGTCAACCCGGACGACGCCTTGAAGCGGGAAGATCCCGTCGTTCCCCCGAAGCCTTGGTATGCCTTCCTCATGCCGTCGCGGTTCAACTGCGGATGGATCGATTGCCCCGACACTTCGATCGAGCTTCCTTTCGGCCGCGAAAGCGTCCGCGGCGAAGGCCAGCACATCGGGGCGATGATGATCGGCAACAATTTCAAATATTTCGGCAAAGGCGGACGGCTTCTTTATCCCGACTACCCGGCCATGGAGATCGACGCGCTCGAGGTCTACGTGACGCGCGAGATGATCGACATCGGTTATCTTTATCTCCGCGAACCCTCCTCCCCGCGCAGCAACCTTCAGCTCGCCGTGCGGCTCGGGCAGCACGCGGACAAAAGCATCAAGGCCTCCGCGACAATCGATTCGCTCGACATCGTGCCCTTTCTTCCCACCGAAGTGGCCAAAGTGCTGAGCGGAAGGCTCAGCGGCAACCTCGACTACGCCACAGACACCTCGGGCGGCAACATCACCGGCGGAGGCGAAGTCTCGCTGACCCAAGGCGAACTGAAGGATTGGGACTATCTGAATCAGATGGCCGAGCGGGCAGGACAACCCGACTTGAAGAAGCTCGAGATCGGGAATGCCACCGTGTCTTACGTGATGGGAGGCGACGACATCCGGGTCGA
>JBILUI010000224.1:0-2531 GCA_044371145.1 Chthoniobacterales bacterium
GTGCGGCTCGGGCAGCACGCGGACAAAAGCATCAAGGCCTCCGCGACGATCGATTCACTCGACATCGTGCCTTTTCTTCCCACCGAAGTGGCCAAAGTGCTGAGCGGAAGGCTCAGCGGCAACCTCGACTACGCCACGGACACCTCGGGCGGCGACATCACCGGCGGCGGCAAAATCTCGCTGACCCAAGGCGAACTCAAGGATTGGGACTATCTGGACCAGTTGGCCGAGCGGGCCGGACAACCCGACTTGAAGAAGCTCGAGATCGGGAATGCCACCGTGTCTTACGTGATGGGAGGCGACGACATCCGGGTCGAAAATCTCTCCTTCCGCGCCGGCACGACCATAGCCGCCGAAGGCCGCGGTTCCTGGAACACACGGACTTCAGCCGCCACACTGGCGCTGAATGTTTCCGGCGTTCCGCTCGGCGCCTATCTTCCGCCGCGCATCGCCGGAAGTTTGCGCGGGACGATCGGCGGAAACGTCGAATGGTCCTGGAACGGAACTGCGGTGGCCAAAGGCGCGGGCGGCGGCACAATCCAATTGCAAGACACGCAGCTCGCCGGATTCCGATTCCAAGCTTTCCTCGACCGCTTCCTCAAGACGCGCGACTACTCGGAGATCAAATTGACCGCAGCCTCCTGCCGGTGGCGGCAGGACGAAAGCGGCCTCTTCCTCGACAACATCGACGTGCTGGCACCCGGACAGGCCGGACTGCGCGGATCGCTACGCATCGCGCCCGACGGGCAAATGAACGGCACCATTTTGGTCGGATTGCCCGAGTCTTCCCTGCACTGGCTGCCCGACGCGACAACAACCGTGTTCGCGCGCCGCGAGGATGGGCTTCACTGGTGCACGATGCAAGTCTCCGGCACGGAGCACAAACCCGAGACCGATTTCACCGCGCAGGTTCTGCGCCAATTGGAAAAACATCCCGTGGCCATGGCCGAACTGGCCGCACGCGGCATCAGCTGGTGGCTCGGCGACGTTTTCCACACCCGCGCCGCGGAAGAAGAAGGCTGACCGGCGAAGAATGCGCGCGAATCACGCCGCGTGGTGTGCGCGGTTGCGTCCGGCCTGTTTCGCCGCGTAGAGCTCCGCATCGGCTTTTTCGACCAACGCAGCAGTGGATCCGTCGTTCGACTGCGCGACGGAAGCCGAGCCGGCGGAGATGGTGACGCAGGGCGACACATCGGACTTGCCGTGCTCGAGTCCGAGCGCCCGCACCACGTCGACGAGTTCGCGGGCCAAGTGCCCTGCTCCGGCCGCATCCGTGCCGGGGAGAATGACGGCAAATTCTTCCCCTCCCCAGCGACAGACCAGATCGCCCGGTCGCGCGCAATGAGCGCGCAGGGCTTGGGCCACGGCCTTGAGGCAATCGTCTCCCGCCGCATGCCCGTGCGTGTCGTTGAAGGCTTTGAAGTGGTCGATGTCGATCATGAGCAAACCGAGCGGATGCTTCTCGCGCATGGCGCGATCCCATTCGGAAGCCAGCGTCTGGTCGAAATGCCGGCGATTGGCCAAGCCGGTGAGCGGATCGGTCAGGACGAGTTCGGACATTTTTTCCGTCGCGGCGCGCTCGGCTGCGTGTTTGCTCAGGGCCAACTCGACCGCCACTTTCAACTCGCGGGCGCGGAAAGGTTTTACGATGTAGCCGTAAGGAGAGACGGCCAACGCACGGGCCAAAGTCTCTTCGTCGGAGTGGGCGGTGAGGAAAACCACCGCCGCATCGTGACGACCGGATATTTGCCGCGCGGCATCGATCCCGTCGCCGTTACCGCCGAGTCGGATATCCATGAGGACCAAGCGGGGTTTCTCCCGCTCCGCCGCGGCCACCGCGCCTTCCGCGGTGTCCTCCGTCCCGCAAACCTCGTAGCCGAGATGACGCAACTCGGCAGCCAAATCCATCGCGGTGACCGCTTCGTCCTCCACGATGAGAATGCGGGGCGGTTTGGCCGTGCTCATTGTTCCCAGGTAATGGTTGTGCCGACGCCCGGACCGGATGCGACTTCGCGGCGGCCTTTGATCTGCTTGGTCAGTCCCTCGATGAGTTGCAGACCGACGCCCGCGTGGTTCGGGTCGGGCGGTTGCATGCCCGGGCCATCATCGCCGACAAAAAGACGGCATGTGCCGTTCTCGCGCGTCAGGCGGACAGTCAGCGTTCCCTCGCGCCCTCCGCCGAAGGCATGTTTGAGCGAGTTGAGCACCAGCTCGCTGGCAATGAGGGAAAGCGGCACGGCCGTCTCCACCGGCACATCCACGGGCTGCACTTGCAGGTCGATGTGCACTTCGGCACCGGCCGGGCGGTTCGATGACGTGATGAGGGCGACCATCTCGCGCAGGTAGTCGCCGAAGTCGATGTCCGCGTATTTACCCGTGGTATAGAGGCGGTCGTGAATGAGCGACATGGCGCGGATGCGCTCGCGGCATTCGAGGAAGACGTCGCGCTGGGCCGCGTCTTTCAACTGCGAGGATTGGATGCTGAGCAGACTGGAGACGACCTGCATGTTGTTCTTCACGCGGTGATGGAT
>JBILUI010000225.1:0-2528 GCA_044371145.1 Chthoniobacterales bacterium
CCTTGAGTTCTTTTTTTGTCTCCGCTTCTTTTTTGCGGAACGATTTGATCTCGGCCTGTTGCTCGGGGGTAAGGATGAATTGCTGACCGGCTTCCTTGTTCATCTCGAGCTGGGCCAGACGGCCCTGCGCTTCCTGCAGGCCCTGCTCCAGTTCGGAAATCTTGTCGCGGAATTTCGATTCCGCCTCGGCCTGCATGCGTTTGACCACGGTAAAGGGACGGTCCCGCGAGGCGCGGCTGCGCACGGAGGCCAGCTCGCTGCCGCCGGAGAGTTGCTCGGCCATGGATTGTGCTAAGTTGAGATTGCTGTTGGCCGGAACCATCACCGGTTGGCCGAACGGCGTGGGCAATTCGGCCACAGCGAGCGGATCGAAGAGCATGTCGACATCGCCGACGAGATAAACGACGCCGGCTTCTTTCGATTCTTTCAGTCCGGGAGGCGCGTTGGGATCCGGCGAAGTCGCCGCATCGGGCATCTGCGGCTGACCTTCGGGAACCGCCTTCGGTTTGCCCGCGGGGAACGCGGTTTTGAATTTGCCCTCAAGTTTGATGGCAATCGGATAATCGACGCCGGTCGGTTTGAACTCGCGCTCGACCGCCTCGGGCGACGTCTGGGTGAAACCCGGATCGAAGAGCGCGGATTGCTTCGAACTGAAGACGAGGCTCGTGCGTCGCAATCCCTCGGCTGGATCACCTTGGAAAGTTCCGGCCAGCGCCATGAAAAGGCTGTCCACATCGCCGGTGACCACGCTGTCGGGATCGATCGAATCCGGTCCGAGCGCGAGGATCCCGGGCGCACGACCGCGGCGCGTGTTGCCCACGTTCTGCATATCGACAACGATTTCGGAGGTGTTGAAGTTCAGTCCCCAGGCGGGCAAGAGCTTCGAGAAAGTCGAAATGCTGGGCGGGGGCTGCATGCCCATCATCGGAGCGGATTGCGAATCCATCACGCACATCGGATCGAGAAACGCGACCAGCTGGCCGCCGCGCAGGATGAATTGGTCGATGGCGTATTGCGTGACCTCGGAAATTTGCCGCGGATGGACAACGAGCAGCGTCTTGATGTCGGCCGGGATTTCTTCCGCAGCGAACGGGACTTCTTTCACCTCGAACGAACGCCGCAATTCGTCGAAGAAAACACCGGCGGTCGGCGGTCGGTTCATCATACCCATCATGGGCGAAGGCGCGGCGGTCGGCAGCGGCGTGAGCAGTCCGAGCAAGGGTTTTTCCGCACTGGTCACCGCGTTGATCGCCCGCACGGAGTCGTATTCGAGCAAGCGCTCGCGGTCGGGCGAAAGGAACGGGAGTGCCGACTTGCGATCGAGTTGGCTGAAGCCGAGACCGAAATAAATGCGGTCGCCGTTGGGGAACACCTGCGGTTCGATACCGTCGAGTCGCGCCGAGTCTTCCGCGTCCGAATCCGGCGTGGGATCGAGCTTCTGGACCTGCAACTTGCCACCGGATGCGGTGCGCATGGCATCGAGCAGATCCTCGACGGCCTGCGCGTAATTTTTCAGCCCCATGGGCATGGCCTCGTCGGTCTGCGTGCAATAAAAGCGGACCTGCACGGGGGACTTGAGGCCGGCGAGCACTTTGCGCGTTCCCTCGCTGAGCGTGAACGCGCGCTCCTCGGTAAGGTCGGCGCGCCATTTCAACTTCGAGACGATGAAGTTCGCCCCGAGCAGCAGGACGAGCACGGCGGCCACGGCAGCCAGGGCGAAAAGCGGTGTCTCGTAGTTGCGGTGTTTCATGCTGGATCAACCGGCGCGCCGAGCGCGAAGCACGGCGTGCGTGGCAAAGAGGAAAAAGACGATGACGGAAAGGAAGAAAACGATGTCGCGCAGATCGAGGACGCCGCGCTGGATGTTTTCGAAATGCGTCATGAAACTGAATGAGGCGACCAGATCGATAAACCCCTGGCTGACCGCGCGGCTGAGCAGATTGAGCACGGGGGGCCATCCGCAGAGGATGAGAAAGAGGCAGATGACCACCGCGAGAATGAAGCTGACCACTTGGTTCCGCGTCAGCGCAGAAGTGAACGACGTCACCGCGAGATAAGATGCGCCGAGAAGCAGGCTGCCGATGTAGCCGGCGAAGATGACCCCATTATCCGGCGCGCCGAGGTAATTGACCGTAATCCACACGGGGAAGGTGAGAAGCAAGGCGACGGCGATGATGATGAGGTAAGCAAGGAACTTTCCGGCGATGGCCTGCCACGTGGTGACGGGCAGGGTGAGGAGAAGTTCTATCGTGCCCGAGCGGCGTTCCTCGGACCACATGCGCATGCCCACCGCGGGCACAAGGAAGAGATAAAGCCACGGATGCCATCCGAAGAACGAAACGAGCGAAGCCTGCCCCCGCTCGAAGAATCCGCCGATCATGAAAGTGAAAAACGAGGAAAGCAGCAGGAAGATGACGACAAAGACATAGGCCACCGGTGAGGAGACCGTTCCGGAAAGTTCCCGCTTGGCGATCGACCAGATATTGCCTGTGCAGTTCATGCGTCACCTCCCGACAACTTGTAGCGGC
>JBILUI010000005.1:0-33926 GCA_044371145.1 Chthoniobacterales bacterium
GGAAACCTCGATGCCATGGGAGGTCACCTTGCCCGCGGATGCCCCCGTGCTGCGCTTCTCCTACAACACGGAGACGAGCGACCTGAACCTGCAAATGCAATCGCTGGCCAACCTGGAAAGCGGCGCTTGGCAGACCATCGCGGCGCGGTCAGCCACCGGGTCGTGGAGCAATGCGACACCCGGTGTCGTGGTGAGCGAATCCTCCGTCGGCCAAATTGTGCTGACCGATCATCGCGCGGTCGCGGAGAGGAACTTCTACCGCTTCACGGCAGCCACGCTCAGTGGCAATCCAACGCCCACTCCGACCCCGACACCCACGCCTACACCCACACCAACACCGACTCCCACCCCGACCCCGACACCTACGCCGACGCCTACACCCACACCAACGCCCGCCCCCGGGGGTAAGGACCCGACCAGTGCCAATGCGTCGACTGCGTTTCTCGGTGACATCGTCTCGCTCAATATCGACGCATGGCAGACCTTCAACGGTGCGAACCGTTCTTATGTCACCGTGCTCGGTCGCTACAACAACCCCGACCTCGGCCTCGCGGTGAACACGGTGGAGGGCGAAGGTCGCGATCCGGGCAGCAGTGCCGACGGCATTTGGGCCAACACACCGCGTTTTTCCGCCATTGGCACATTTTACTGGGCCATGCGCGTGTCCTATGGTTGGGGCAACGATTACTGGTTCGACGCGCCGCGCCCCGGTTGGTCCGGCCTCGCGCTCCAGCGTCCGAGTGCGGCAACACTTACCGTAGAAGTCGGCGCGCTGAATAATCCGGGCGGCATCACGGCGACAAATTCCGGCGCATCCCAAATCAACCTCACCTGGAACAGAGGCGTGTCGGGCTCCGCGAAGGACACCCTTATCGTGCGCAGCACAGACAACAGCTTCACCGCCCCGACGCAGGGCACAACCTACTCGTCGGGCGACTCGCTGGGCGGCGACACCGTTGTCTACCTCGGCGGCGGCACGAATTTTTCCGACACCGGCCTCGGCGGCGGCACGACCTACTACTACCGGCTCTATGCCGAGAACTGGAGCTACTATTCTCCGGGTGCCCACGCTTCGGCCGCCACGGCAACTACACCCAATCCAACACCGACGCCCACGCCGCCACCGGGTCCCGCCTCGGTCACGCGCGACATTACTTACGCGACAGTCGATGGCCAGGCATTACGCCTCGACGCCTACCGACCGGCAGGCACAGGTCCTTTCCCCGCGATCGTGCTTGTGCATGGTGGCGGATTCACCAGCGGATCCAAGGGAAGCGGCTACATCGCCGATCTGGCCGCAGCGGCCCAAGCGGCGGGCTACGCGGCGTTTGACATCAATTACCGCCTGCTCGGTGCCAACAGCACGGGTATGACTGCGGCACAGGATGATTTGAAGCGGGCGCTGGATTTCGTGGTGGCCAACGCCGGCACCTACGAGGTGGATACCAACCGGCTCGGTGTCGGGGGAGGTTCCGCCGGCTCGATCACCGCGCTCCTTGCCACCTACGGGCCGAACCGCAGCGTCGTCCGTCCACGCGCCGTGGTCGATCTTTGGGGCGCGATGTATGGCAACGAAGGCTCGATCCGCGCGGGCGACCCGCCGTTGATCATCGTCCACGGAACCTCCGACCCGACGGTGCCTTACTCCTACGCCACGGCACTCAACACCGCCGCGACCAACGCCGGCGTGCCGGTCGCCTTCGTCCCATTGCCATACAGCGGCCACACCTTCAGCATCAGCACAGTGGTCAACGGACTGACCATCCAGCAAAGAGTTCTGAACTTCCTTGACCAATACTTGCGCTGAACAAGCCACCTGCCGCTTCTGGGCGCCAAACAGTTAAAACGCCTGGTATCATCGTGAGGCAACGGCCTGTATTTCCTACTGCAAGAACACGTTCACCGTGTCGGCAAAGTGCTTCGGCGACGTGTAGAGGAACGAATGGCCGCCGTCGAAGAAGGCCAGCCAAGAGAAGGGGATTTGGTTGGCGATCATGAGGGAGTTTTTCGGCGGATCGATGGCGTCGTCGCGTCCGTCGGCGATGAGCACGGGAACCTTGATGTTTTTGAGGTTCTCGAAGTTGCTGTTGTCCGCCGTCCACAGCGTGGTGCGCGCGCGGTCTTGGCGCTCGGTGGTTTCTTTGGAGACCTTGAAGTCGTCCGGAACGATGCCCGCTGCGATAGCCGCCTTGAGTCGTTCCACTGCGGCCTTCAATGCGGCCTGCCCGGCCTCGGTGTTGGGGGCGCTCAGGGCGATTCTTTCCATCCCGGGCGTTTTGGGATTGTTGAGCTTGGCTTCCACATCCGGCGCCGCCACGTCATCGTATTTGCCGCCCGGATTGGCGGCGCAGAGCACGGCTTTGTTCACCAGGTCGGGATGACGGATGAGAAGTTGCTGGCCGATCCGCGCGCCCATGGAGAAGGCGAGGATGTTCGCCTTCTTGAAGCCGAGGGCTTTGATCAACCCGGCGGCATCGTCGGCCATCTGCGGGATGGTCGTATTGTTTTCCTTGGTGTCGGTCGACATGCCCACGCCGCGGTTGTCGAAGAGGATCAGCTGATGCTGCTTGGCCAAGGTCTCGAGCATGAGGGGATCCCACAAACTCATGCTGGAAACAAACCCGTTGATCATGAGCAGCGGCTCGCCTTCGCCGCGGATGTAGTATGCCAGTTTGACGTCGCCGACCTGGGCGAATTTGACTTCGGGTTTGAAATCATCGGCGTGGAGCGTGGTGGAGAGAATGACGAGAGATAAGGCAAGGAGGGTGCGTTTCATAAGGTGATAGAGCTGCGTCGAACGGTAAGCGCGGGTAGGCTGGCCACTCAAATGAAAATGGGGGCGTCCGGCGTTACGTAGCGCCTTTGTCGCCCCTATAAAGCCCATCTCATGCGCTTTCCATCTCTCCGCTTTCGTCATTTGCTGGCACTGCGCCCTGCATCGCTCATGCCGATGCTGCAGACCTGAATCTGATTTACTTGGTTTTCGCTTTGGGCATAAATCCGGTTTCCATGAGGCCGTTCCTTCCCGCTGCTCTTTGCGCCTTGCTCATCACCGCCGCGGCCATCGCCGCCGACCCTGTGCCTGTCACCAGCGCGCCCGCGGCTCCCGCCAACGCGGCGGCTTTGGCCGAGAAACTGCAGAACCCGGTGGCCGATCTGATCAGCGTGCAGTTCCAGAACAACTTCAACTTCGGCCTCGGAGAGAAGAGCGGAACACTTTACCTCCTGAACTTCCAGCCGGTCATTCCGCTGCACATCACCCGCGACTTGAATTACATCGTGCGTCCGGTCCTGCCGTTCATCTCGACGAGCAATGTGTTCGGCTCCGGTTACGTCAGCGGGTTGGGGGACCTGGAGATCGAGACGTTCTTTTCGCCCGCGGCACCGGGACCTTTCGGGATCATCTGGGGCATCGGTCCTTCCTCCATCCTGCCCACGGCCACGCAGCGCAAGCTCGGCGGTGATGTCATGACGCTCGGGTCGTCCGCGGTCGCATTGTGGCAAAAGAGCGGTTGGACCGTCGGAATGCTCGCCACCCAGAACTGGCGTGTGGCCGGCCCGGGCGACTACAACGCGTCGTATTTCCAGCCGTTTATCTCGCACACTTTCAAAACGGCGACGACCATCGCCATCGACAGCGAATCGACCTACGACTGGCTCGGCGAGGAATGGACCATTTCGTTCAACAACACGTATTCCCAAGTTTTCAAAGTCGGGAAAATTCCGGTGCAGATCGGTCTGGCCCTGCAATACTACGCGCAGTCGCCCGTTCCCGGTCAGCAGTGGGGCTTCCGCGTCAATATCACACCGATGTTCCCAGAGTAAGGGGCTCCGTCTTTCTGCTAACTTCAAACCCAACAAACACAACACAATGAAAACACCTAAATTCCTCCCCGCAGCGCTCGCGCTCGCGGCCCTGCTATTTGCCAACCAACCCGCGCTCGCCTGCACCGGCGGGGCGCTTATCGCCAAAGACGGCGGCGTGGCCGTCGGACGCACCCTCGAATTCGGTGAACCGCTCAATTCCGTTCTCGCCGTCTGGCCGGCGGGGTCGGAATTTGTCGGCACGACCTCGACCGGTGACAACGGGCTCAAGTGGAAATCGAAATACGGTTTTGTCGGACCGACCGCCGCAACGCACTATGACATGCTCATCGACGGCATCAACGACCAAGGCCTGAACGTCGGGCTCTTTTATTTCCCCGGCTACGCGCAATACGCCGAAGCCACGCCCGAGAACGCGGCCAAAGGCATGGCGCCAGCGCAGGTCACGGCCTGGATCCTCGGCAATTTTGCCAATGTCGCCGAGGTGAAGGCCAACATCGACAAGATCGCGCTGTTGCCGGTCGTGCTCGACCTCATTGGCATCGTTCCCGATATGCACATCAAAGTGCAGGACCCCTCGGGCGAGTGCATCGTCATCGAGCCGCGCGGCGGCAAACTCGAGGTCTACGAGAACCCGGTGCGCGTGCTGACCAATGCGCCGGAATTTCCCTGGATGCTGACCAACCTCAACAACTACCTGAACATGTCCGCGGCTTATCCGGCCGACAAAAAAATCGGCGACCTCACGCTATCGCCCTTCGGCATGGGTGGCGGCTCGCGCGGACTGCCCGGCGACTTCACGCCTCCTTCGCGCTTCGTGCGCATGGCGTTCTATCTGCAAAACGCCCTGCCGCAAGACACCAGCAGCGCAGCGGTGGGAACAATGTTCCATTTCCTCAACAACTTTGACATCCCGCCGGGCGCCGCGATGCCGCCGGCCGGCACGTCGGAGAAATTTCCCGATTACACCTCGTGGACGGCGGTCAGCGATCTGGCCAAGAAACAATACCACTGGAAGACCTTCGGGAACCAAAACATCCGCGTGATCGATCTCGCCCAAGCTTTGAAAGCCGCCGGTAACAAAATGATCACCGTCGAAATGGGCCCTCAGGACCACGAAACCTTCACGCCGTCAGAAGTGGTGACGGTGAAGTAAGCTCCAAGCTTCGGGACAGCGGCCTACAACGGCTTGGCGTAAACCGTTTTGCCGCGTTTGATCGTGCGCAGGACTTGGATGTCTTTGATTGCGTCCGGCTTGACCTTGAGGGGATTGCGATCGAGTTCGACCAGATCGGCAAGCATGCCGGGAGCGATCTTTCCTTTGATCTTTTCCTCTTTGTATTGGTAGGCCGCGTTGCTCGTGAATCCTTGGAGAGCCAGATAGGGATCGACGCGCTGATCCGGTCCGAGCGTCTTTCCGCTCAGGGTCTGGCGGTTCACCGCGCTCCAGATGGTGAACATGGCGCTGGGGCCGGAGGACGGCGTGTCGTTGTGCACCGCGGTCCTGACGCCTTTCGTGGCGGCTGATTGCAACGGACTCATGTTGGTCGCTCTCTCCGTGCCCATGATCTTCAGGTAAATGTCCCCATACAACCACGTATGATTCATGAGCATGATAGCCATGATGTTCATGTCCTTGTATCGCGCTAGTTGGTCCTCACGCACGAAAAGCGAATGGGAGATGACAGGGCGACGATCCTCGGTCACTCCGGTTTCTTTGATCGCCTTGGTCAGCGCGGAGAGTGTCATGTCGATGCCGCCGTCCCCGTTGCTGTAGCCGAAATACTGGATGTTCTTTTCGTAGGCCAGCTTGGCGTAGTGATCGATGGTGCTTTGCGGATAGTAGGCGAATCCGCGCCAATCTTTGGCGAAGCCCGTGGTGTCGGCATAGGGTTCCGACATGTAGGCCAAGCGCAGCTGCGGGGCGCCATCCGTCGGCACCATAATTCCGGCGACCTTGAAACCCCCGTTGCCCCGCGAATAGGTGCCGAACTCGTACGAGGGATTTGCTTTGAGCAACTCATCCACCGTGCTGAAGGTGGGCAGCGCGATCACGTCGAGGGAAAGCACGCCCTGCTCGACAGCCGCCCGCAAGTTGTCGATGTCATCGATGGTCGACTCGTAGCTCTGCGCGGTGGTCAGGCCGTTGGACACGTAGATCTCCTGTGCTTTGCGGTAGGTTTCGAACGCGGTCTCTTGCGGGTATTTGCCGACGGCTTCGGCCACGGCATTCAAATACGGCTGGCCGATCAAGTCGCCGGTGAGTTCGCCGGTCTTCGGATCGACCGGAATGAATCCACCGACCGCTTTGGTCGATTTGGTGATGCCGAGTTTTTTCAGTCCGGCGGAATTGACCATGCCGGTGAGCGTGGAAATGTTTTCGATGAGCACGGGCTCGGTGGGGAATGCTTTGTCCAGGTCGGCCAAAGTGAGCGCGCCGTCGCTGAGCAACGCCTCAGAGTAACCGGTGGCAACGAGCCATCCGTTGAACGGTTTGCCCTCCTTGCGCAGTTTTTCGAGGAGTTGCGCTTTGGTTTTGGGAGGATCCTGAGCGAAGTAGGCCACATTTACCCCGAGAGTGTCTTGGGCGACCAAGGCGAAGTGCCCCCATGTGTCGATGAACCCGGGCAAGAGTGTGTGCCCCTGCAAGTCGCGCATCTCGGGTTCGGGCCCGGCCTCGTTGCGCGCCTCGCGCAAGTCGCCGGCAAACGTGATTTCATCTCCTTTCACCACCACCGCCTTGACATAGCGCGGGGTGTCGCCATCCATGGTGAGAATATCACCGTTGAAATAAACGGCCGGCTTTTCCGCGCGGGCCGTCCACGCACAGAGAATGACAACGGCCGAGGTCAGGATGCTTTTGATGCGCATATGAAGTGTGGCTTTTCGTGGTTCGTTGCGTTCCGCATCAAGCCGGCTCGACAGAGAATGCTCCCGCTGCGATGCGGTGCCTACCTCATCGTGTCGATGTCGAGGATGCGGCCGCTGCGTGCGATATCGACGCGGAGCGGCAAGTCGCAGTGCCGCAGGCGCACGCGGTAGAAACGCTCCTCGTCGTTGATGCCTTCGGCGGCGGAAAAAACTTCCGATCCGCGGAAAAATTCGGCGAGTTTTTGCGTTACGGACGCCGGGAGTTGCGCGGCCGCGACAGGTTCGAGCGACGCCTCGCGTCCGAGCAAGGCGGCAAGCCCGCGGTATCCGCGGTCCAAGTCGATCTCGCGGATGCGTCCGTCGGGACGCGCTTCCATGCGGAGCAAAATGCCCTGATGCTCGACCCGCAGGTTCAATTCGCGGCGGTCATCGTCCTCATCGACCACGGCCGAGACAATTTCCGATCCGGGGAAACATTCTCCCACCTTGGCGGTGAGCGCTACCGGCAGGCTTTTTACGGAGACGGGATACTCGTCGTCTGCTATGGCGCCGATTCCGGTGACAAGAAGAAGAGTCAGGCTAAGAAAGAGGGTTTTCATGCGTCTCTCCTTACGGCTTTTCCCTGCCGGCTGACAAGTCCGCGCCGAGGGGTGTGATGCGTGTTATCGCACGTAAATGTAAGTGACCGAGCCGGAGCTTCCGCCGGGGTTCGTGGCTTTGAAGGTGGCCTTGTAGGTGCCGCGATAGCGCGGTTTGCCGGAGACGATACCTGTCGAGGTGTTGAGTGTGACACCCGATGGCAGTCCCGTGGCGCTGAACGTGGCCGGCCCGTTTTGCAACGCGAGAGTGAAGGAGCCGAACTTCAACCGATACATCGTCACGCTTGCAGGTGAGGTGACGACGGGAGCTAACACCGGGGTCGGGGAGGGAGTGGGCGTCGGAGTCGGCGTTGGCGTTGGCGTTGGGGTTAGTGTGGGAGAGGGAGTGGGTGTTGGAGTTGGTGTTGGTGTTGGCGTGGGGGTCGGGGTGGCCGTGGCATCGGCCCAAGCTTTGATCGCGCGCCACTTCGGAGCGCTTGTCGCCGGTTGTTGTTGGTATTCGAGGATGCCCCAAGATCCCCATTTGGACCATTCGCCGATGTGGCTGAAGCTGGCGAAGAGGTCGACGCCGCCGGATCTCATGGCCGCAAGGTATTCGTTGTAGCGCGTCTCCATGCGCGCATCGCGGTTGGCCTGCAGCAATGTGGAGACAAGGGTGGAGTTGTTCTCCGCGCCCCAGATGCCGGTGAAGTGCTGTCCGCCCTCGTAGCAGATAAGACGCCAGCCTTGCTGGTCGGCCAGTGTTTTGTGCGCTTGGGTCCAGGTTGTAGCCCGCGCAATTTCCGTCTGTGCGACCGTGGTGACGATCTGGTCGACCGTCGGCATGGGCGAAAGATCGGCCGTTGTGTAGTTCACGCCGAAGTAGGGCGCGATGGCCAGAGCATCGGGGCGCTTGCCCGAGGGATTGACGGTCGCGTTGTTGATCGCGGCGATGCGGACGTCGGTGACGCCCGCGGCACCGGCGGCTTGCGTGGCCAGAACATGGACGAGCCTGCTGCGGTTGGCGGTTCCGAACTCCTGCTCAAAGATGGCGAAGATGTCGCCGGAGCGGCGGCTGGTGAATTTCTGTCCCGCCTGCCACCGGTCCGCATCGAGCGCGAGCGCCTGCCCGCGATCCTGCACGTAGGTCGTCTGGCCAAAGATGCCGTTCCAAGTTTCGTTGGAATACTCGACATAGAGTTTCAAGGTCGGATCCATTGTGTCGCGGTAAAGTCTCGCGGTCTGGCGGATGTAGTCGTCATCGGCTGCGTGGGGAAGGCAGATCCAGGCGTCCTTGCGCGACAGGTTGGCCAGCGCGATGGCATATTCATGCGCCGCGCCCTCGGGGCGCGTCTGGGTGTAGGAGAATTTCGTCGTGCGTTGGGACCAGCTCGTTACCGGGTTGAAATTGGTCTGCAACCAATCCATGAACCGCAGGCAGCGATAAGGCGTCAGTGAGGTGAGGAAGGTCGGATGAAACGGCAGGGTGTCGAGGTTGGTGTCTTGGCCCGGCGCGACAACTTGGATGTTTCTGATCGGGTCCGTGCCCGAGGATTGTCTCACTTCAAGGTAGAGCATGTTGTCGGCGAGTGTGGGACCGAAGCTGTAGGTCCTGATCGTCGTTCCGCCCGATGCGACGATGGTCTGGCGGGCGCCGCCCGGAGGAATCAGGTCGATTGAGCCGCTGCCTTGGAACCGGACGGTGTAGGTGCCCGCGTCATAAAGAGGAAGAAGGGTATGAAGGATTTGCGGCGGCGCGCCGGCGGCGGGGCTGAACGGAACGGCGAGCGGCCACCCGTTGGCGTCGACGTTCGCGCGTTGGGCGCTGTCCCAGGCGCCCGAGCCGTCGGCATTGCGCGTCAGCCACGTGCGCGCCATTTTGAAGCAGTCTTTGAAAACCCACGCGGTCGACCAATCCACGATGGAGTCGAGATTTCCGCCGAGGGTCATCGGCACGACGGGTTTGACGACAAAGGAAGCGGTGATGGACAGATTGGAGGTGACGGTGAGGGTAAGCGGATTGCTCTGGCCCGTCGCGCTGCCCTGCCATCCGGCGAAGGCGTAGCCCGATGACGGTATGGCCGCGAGTTGAACCGTTTGCCCCGATTCGAAGAGAGGGCCGGAGGGAGAAGCCTGCGCAGTGCCACCTGTGGTGGAGGAGAGGCTCAACGTGTAGGTCTGTGCCGCGGTGGTGAGAGAAAACGCGGTGAGCGAAGCCGCGTGCCCGGCGTAGCGTGCGGCGAAGGGATAGATACGGAACTCGACTGTGCTGCCGATGCTGGAGAATCCGGTGGAAGGCAGCAAAAAGGTGAACGAGTCCGTCGCGGCATCGGAGTTGTCCAAAAGCGGCGTGGCGAAAAGGGGCGACGCGTAGTTGTCGACGCTGGAGAAGACGGCGTATTGCAACGGTGCGTGCCAGTTCTCGCGGCGGATGGTGAAGTTGATGCGGTTGCCCGCAAGGTTGAGCGAACCGCTCGCGGGCGCGATGCGTACGTTGAGGTAGGCGTTGTTCGCTTTGGCTTGGGCAAGCGTGCTGAGGTTCGCATCGCTCGTCACGGAGAAGGCGAGGCGATCGTTGCGCGCGCTGACGAGAGAGATACCAGTGCCGAAACGCCAACCTTCCGTGGTCAACGCAGATTCGCGCACCGTTGTTTTTGTCCACGGCAGACTACGGGCGGGATCGGTTCCCGTGAAATCGAAGGCCAGGCGCGTCGTCTGCGCCGAGGCGGAGGCAACAAGCAGGGCACATGTGCCGAACAAGGTGAGGAGGAGAGGGCGGAATAGGTGCATGGGCTAAATTCAAACAAACGTTTCAAACGAGTGCAATACTTTTTTCCGGTGGTCAGGGAGTCTCATGGAGGAGGGGGAATCTCTCTTTGCTTACCCTGGCACACGAATCTGTGGCCAAGGCCTGTCTCTGGGTTAAATTATTCTCATGACCAAACGCGTGCTCTGTCTGGTGGCCGACGGCGTCGAGGAATTGGAGTTGATCGCGCCGGTCGATGTGCTCCGCCGGGCCGGGGCCGAGGTCGTCATGGCGGCGGTGGGAGACTGTGTCCATGTAAAGGGCCGCAACGGGATTGTCCTGCACGCCGACGCGCTTTTGTCCGGCTTGGATCCTTCCGGCTTCGATCTTCTGCTCATTCCCGGAGGTGCGGCTGTGGCCAAGCTGCGAGCCGATGGACGTCCAGCCGAACTGGCTGCCGCATTTGTCGCGGCGAACAAGCCGGTTGCGGCGATTTGTGCCGGGCCGCTCGTCTTGGTGGATGCGGGCCTGCTCGAGGGGCGCCGCTTCACGGCTCATTTTTCTGTGGCCAACGAGTTGCCCGGCGCGCAGAGCGGTGAGCGCGTTCTGGAGGACGGTCTCATCATCACCTCGCGCGGTGCGGGAACGGCCTTGGAGTTCGGGTTGGCCTTGGTTAACCGCCTGTTCGGGGAGGCCAAGGAGGAAGAAATAGCCCGGGCCATCATGGCCTGAGGCGGTGCATTTTTTCGCAAACTCGGGTTGACACCGGGCGGGGGACGTAGTTGTATCCCCTTGTTCCGATTGTCCGCGCCGTTCGTCGCGCTCCCTTTTCGAGGCGATTCCGGCAACAGGTTGCCAAAGTCCGGCGCGCAATCCTCCAAGAACAAAACGATAATTATTTCCATCACCGGAGGTCCGGTCACACAACCGGACGCATCTCATGGCCGGTCACAACAAGTGGTCCAAAGTCAAGCGCATCAAAGGCGCGATCGACGCGAAGCGGGGGAAGCTTTTCTCCAAGCTGGCGAAAGAGATCGCCGTCGCCGCGAAGTTGGGCGGTCCGAATCCGGACGCCAACGTGCGGCTGCGACCGGCCATCACTTGGGCGCGCACCCGAAATATGCCCAATGACAACATCTATTCCGATTTCGAGCTTCCCGCCGGAGTGCTCGAGCGCATTTCCGGACGCAACTGATTTCCCGAACAAACACCATGGACGAAACCAAATCCCCTGAAACCCCGGCTTTGCCGGCCCACCAACGCGAAGCGGCCCTTCCCGAGCACCGGCCCGATAACGCAACGCCCGCTTCCGAGGGCGGCGACGGCCAGCGCGATGGCGCACGCCGCGGACGTTTCCGCAATTTCCGCCGCGGGCGCAACAATCGTCGCTTCCGCGATGATCGAGGCGGGGACCGTGATGACCGCGGACCGCGCGGCGGTGGCGGCGGGGGTGAAGGACCATCCGATGCCGGCGAACCGCTCGAGGAAGAGCCGTCCGGTGAGCCCGTTTTCGCCGAGGGTATTGTCGAGGTCAGTGGCAAAGGCTTCGGTTTTCTCCGCAATCCGAAACGAAACTTCACGCAATCCAACAACGACATCTTCGTTACTCCCGAAGTCGTCCGCGCCTACAACCTGCGCGATGGCGTCTGGATCAAAGGCGAAATCCGCAAGGGTAGTCGCGGTCCGCAGCTTTTCCGCTGCACCGAAATCGAAGGCGAGGATCCGGCCAAATACGCCAACATCCCGTTTTTCGAGGAGTTGACCACGATCAACCCCAATTCCCGCATCAATCTCGAAACCGATCCCGCGCGTTACACCACGCGCGTCATGGACATCATGACGCCGATCGGCAAGGGACAGCGCGGACTCATCGTTGCCCCGCCGCGCACCGGCAAGACAACGCTCCTGCAGCACATTGCCGAGGCCGTGGTGAAAAACCATCCCGAGATGAAGCTCATTATTCTTCTCGTCGACGAGCGTCCGGAGGAAGTGACCGAAATCCGTCGCACCGTCCCGCAGGCCGAATTGATGGCCAGTTCGAACGACAGCGACATCAAGAGCCACACCCGCATCGCCATCCTCGCCATCGAGCGCGCCAAGCGCCTTGTCGAGATGGGCAAGGATGTCTTCGTCCTTATGGATTCGCTCACCCGCATCGGCCGCGCGTTCAACAACGCGACCGGCGGCGGCGGACGCACCATGAGCGGCGGCGTCGATTCGCGCGCGCTGGAAATCCCGCGCAAACTTTTTGCCGCGGCCCGCAATACCGAGGAAGCCGGTTCGCTGACCATCATGGCCACCGCGCTCATTGAGACCGGCAGCCGCATGGACGAACTCATCTTCCAGGAATTCAAAGGCACGGGAAATATGGAGCTCGTCCTCGACCGCAAGGTCAGCGACCAGCGCATTTATCCCGCGGTGGATATCTTTCTCTCCGGCACGCGCCGCGAGGAGTTACTCCTGCCCGAGGAGCAGCTGCACAAGATCAATGTTATCCGTCGCGGCCTCGCCGGACACAAACCGATCGAAGCCATCGAGCGCCTGCTCCACTTCGTGCGGAAATATCCAACCAATGCCGAGATGCTGAAAAGCATCCCGGGTTGATCAAGCGATCGCTTCCAATAACGCGGCCGTCTCGATCGAGGCGGTCTGCGGAAACATGTCGACCGGGATAGCGCGGACAAGGCGGTAACTCGCCGAAAGCTTGCCGGTGTCGCGCGCCAGCGTGGCGGGATCGCAGGAAACATAAACGATTCGCGGAACGGGTGCGGATAGCAACGCGTCGATGACCTCCGGTGCGATTCCCTGCGCGGGGGGATCGAGCAAGATGACCTGCGGTTTGTTTTCGGCGAGAATCTCGGGGAGAAGTGCTGCGGTATCTCCGGTAAAATAAATTTCGCGCGCATCGGCGCCGGCGCGGGCGTGCTCCGTCGATCGCTCATCCCAATCGATACCGATGACACGAGAGAAATTCTCAAGAAGGTGCTTGGCGAAAAATCCGGCTCCGCAATAGGCGTCGACTAGAACCTCGCCGCTGCCGGCCAGTTCCGTTACTGCCTCCGCGAGAATCTGCGCGGCGCTGTCGTTCACCTGGCGGAATCCGGTGTGTTTGACATTCGATCGCAATGTCGCCGGACCTGGCCGTAAACGCTTTTTGGCGCGCAGGGCGCCCAGCGCCGCATTCACGCTTTCTTCGGCCAGCAGGCATTCCTTCACCTCGACCAGACAGCGCGGATCGGTCCCGCGGAATCCGATCTCCGGCGGCTGCACGTGCACGGTGATGCGGTTGCGATAACGGTAATCCTTGGGTGAAGGGCGTGCCGACTCGACCGGCGGATCGATAATCTTCCCGATGCGCCGGAAGGCCTCGGCGACTTGCCGGGTTTTGATTTCCAGTTGCCGAGGATAGGCGATGTGCTGATAAGCGCAGCCGCCGCAGCGCGTGAATAAAGGGCACGGCGGCGCGATGCGGTCGGGCGAGGGGACAGTTACGCTCTTGATTTCCACGCGGGCGTAGCTGCGATGCACGTCCGTCACGCACGCACGAACTTTCTCGCCCGGAATGGCGAACGGAACAAAAACCACGCGACCATCGTGGCGGGCAATGCCGTCGCCGCCGTAGGCCACGTCAGTGATCTCGAGTTCGATCTCTTCGCCTTTTCTCATGGATAAAACATCATGCGTCCTTCCGCGGCGTCTGGCGATGGACTTTGTGACGCCCTCCCGTCAACATGCACCAATGAGCAACCGGTTTCCCCGCAGCCCTTACGATCGCGAGGGTGATGTCCTTTATCTGCCGCGCATGCTCGACAAAATCCGCATGAAGCAGCGCGGCGAGCTTCCGGAAGAATACCACGCGAATCTTGGCAAGGGGTTCGACAAAAATTTCTGCGATTTTCTGCATGTCGCTTACGGTGATGTGGTCGCGCAGACGGAATCCGGGCTTGATGATGCCGCGGTGCTGGCCTGGTGCTGTGAGCATGGACGCAAACCCGACGCGCACGAAATCCACGTGTGGAACGAATACATGCGCAAGCGCGGATGGAACGACGAATACTCGGACCGTCTCAAGACGCGCCTAGAGGGACTCGGTATGGCGGACCGCACCGATGTGCAGACCATGTTCGATCTGCTCGAGGTGGACGAAGGTCGTCCGCCGCGCGGCGCGGGCGCGTGAACAATTCCGGGGTTTGGCGCGGGCGGCTCGCTCTCGCCGCCGCCGTGGTCATCTGGTCCATGCCGGCCATTTTCCAGTTCTGGTTGGCCAAGACATTCGATCCCTGGACGCAGAACTTTTACCGCTACGTAGCCGGCCTGCTCGCCATGACACCTTTTGTCGCGTGGTCCTACGCGCGCCGTTCGGGCGTTTTCGATCGCAGTGAGGTGTTCGGATGCATTCTGGCTGCCATCCCGAATGCATCGCATCAGGTGCTGCAAACCATGGCCGTGGTCCTCCTCTGGCCCGGTGTCTACGCGCTGTTCGGCCGGTCGTCCGTCATTCTCACTGCAGTGCTCGCCATTGTCTTTTTCTCCGACGAGCGCTGGATCGCGAGGAGCATCAAGTTTCAGGCGGGGACGCTGCTCGGCCTGCTCGGTGTGGCCGGCCTTGTCTGGTCGCCGGATCCGGCGGGAGCGTCCTTGTCCACACGCGGCCTTGTTCTCGCCTTCGCTGCCGCGGCTTCTTGGGGTGTTTACGGTATTCTGGTCAAAAAATTCACCGCGCGCGGCGGGCCGATGCTCGGGTCTTGGACGATAGGACTTTTCACCGTGGCCATACTTGTCCCGCCGACCGTGGCTTGGGGTGATTTCGGCGCGGTGCTGCGTGCGGATGCGTGGACGAATTTCGTGCTTATCTTCTCGGGTATTCTCTCCATTGGCGTGGGGCACTGGCTATTCTACGTTGCCATTCGCGATCTCGGTGCTGCCCCGTCGCAGTCGGGTCTTCTCCTTTGTCCGCTCGGCACGATGGTTCTTTCGTCTTTCATCTTCGGGGAAACTTTCCGGTTGGAGCAGATGGTGGCGGGCGCCATGCTGCTTTTCGGCGCGTTTCTCGCCCTTTCCGCCCGGCCGCCGGCCCCTCGTGCGCCGTGAAACTGCTCGCGCTGCCTCCAGCGCGGTGCGAAATTGGGATCGATGACGGCGGATCGCGCAGCGCAACCCGTCCTGCGGGTGGAGAGCGGCGAAAAGGAGACTGTATTGCATTTGGCCGGCCGGCTCGACGATGGAACGGTGGCCACGTGTTGGGATGAAGCGCTGGGTGCCGTTGCCGCCGCGCGTGATGTCCGGGTGGATTGCGGGGGTGTGGACTATTGCGGTGGCGCGGGGTTCGCGCTCTTTGTCGCGCTGGAGGAAGCGGCCGGCCGCCATGGTGCGCGCGTGCGGATGGAGGGACTCGCGGCGCGTTTCCGCGAACTTTATAACGGCCTCGAACGCGAGAAGCTGCGCGCTGCGTCCGAACCGGAACGTGGACATGGCGGGTGGGTCGCCGATGTCGGCTATATCACGAGCGAGCGAGCCGGTGACTGGCGGGCCGAGGCGGAGTTTGTCGGCGAGGTCGGCGCGGGTCTCGTTTCTCTCGCGCGCCATCCGCGCGGTTTGCGGGTTCGCGAGTGGTTGAGGATCGTGGAGAAAGCGGGCAGCAACGCTTTGCCCATCGTGGGTCTGGTCAGCTTTCTCACCGGAGTCATCATCGCCTTTCAAGCCGCCATGCCCATGCGGCAATTCGGTGTGGATATCTTTGTGGTCAACCTCGTCGCTTTGGCCATCACGCGCGAGTTGGGTCCGATCATGACAGCCATCGTCCTTGCCGGGCGCACCGGCTCGGCCTTCGCGGCCGAAATCGGGACGATGAAAGTGAATGAGGAGGTGGCTGCACTCACCACGATGGGATTGAACCCGGTCCGGTTCCTCGCCGTCCCGCGGGTGCTGGCCGGGATCGCGGTGACGCCCCTGCTCACGGTTTACTCCATGGCCGCGGGGATCGCCGGGGGCCTTGTTGTCCTGATGCTTATCGACTTTCCGCTCGCCACGCTGATCAACCAGTTGTCGGGCGCCCTTGAATTGCAGGACATCGCCGCGGGGCTGATCAAATCGTTTTTCTTCGGCGCCGTGGTCGCCGGGGTGGGGTGCCTGCGCGGATTGCGCACCGGCGCCGGAGCGGCCGCGGTGGGCGACGCGACCACGCGCTCGGTGGTCACGAGCATCTTCCTCATTGTCGTGCTCGATGCGATTTTTGCCGTGGTCTACTACAACATAGATTTCTGAGATGGATGCCGATCACATCGTCGAAGTGCGGGGACTGACCGCGGGTTATGCGGGGCAGGCGGTGCTGCACGATATCAACTTCCGCGTGCGCCGCGGGGAGATCTTCATGATCCTCGGCGGATCAGGATCCGGCAAAAGCACGCTGCTCAAAAACATGATCGGGCTTTACCCCGCGATGTCGGGCGAGGTTTTCATCGGAGGCGACGACATCGTCGGCGCCCGCGGGGCCTCGCGGGAACGCATCCTGCGAAAGTTCGGCGTGATGTATCAGGGCGGTGCGCTCTTCGGCTCCATGAGCCTCGAGGGCAATGTCGCCCTGCCGCTCGAGGAATGGACGCGCCTGCCCGCCGCGGCCCGTTCCCTGCTCGCGCGCTTGAAGCTGCAGCAAGTCGGGCTCGACGGATTCGCGGGCTATCTTCCGTCCGAAATCAGCGGTGGCATGCAGAAACGCGCCGCGGTGGCGCGCGCCATGGCGCTCGACCCCGCTTTGCTTTTTCTCGACGAACCTTCGTCCGGCCTCGACCCCGTCACCTCCGCGGAACTTGACGAACTCATCCGCTCGCTCTCGCGGAACCTCGGCATCACGTTTGTCATCGCCAGCCACGAACTCTCCAGCATCTTCGCCATCGGTGACCGCGTGATCATGCTGGACGGCGGGGGCATCGTCGCGGAGGGTGATCCGAGGGAATTGCGCGACCGGCCGACCAACAACTACGTGCGGGCTTTCTTCCATCACGGAAAGGAGCGCGCCGCCGCGTGATGCCATGACCGGGCAGCCCAACTACTTCAAAATCGGGATGTTCGTCATTGCGGCATTCCTTTTGCTCGCGGCCGCGCTCATTTACCTCGGCGCCGACCGCATGATGCGGCCGAAAGTTTTCCTCGAGACCTACGTGGACGGCACCGTGCAGGGAGTCGACATCGGTTCGCCGGTCAAATTCCGCGGCGTGCAGATCGGCCGCATCTCGCGCATCGATTTCGTCTTCAACGAATACGGTCCCGAGCCCGGCGGATCCGGGCGCAACGACTACGTCTTCATCCAGATGGAGGTGGATAAAAACCTTTTTCGCGGGATGTTCACGGGCGACGCCGAGCAGATCCTCAACGACGCGGTGAAGCAGGGCCTGCGCGTCATGTTACAACCGCAGGGGATCACCGGCCTCAATTTCGCCGAGCTCAACTACGTCCCCCAACCGGAGCGCGCGCCGCCCCTCAAGATCTGGTGGACTCCTCGTCGGCACTACATCCCTTCCTCCCCCGGAACGCTGACCAGCATGCTCGATTCGGTCAACCGCATCATGGACTCCTTCGGCTCGCTCGACGTCGGCGACACCTTGAAGGAGCTCAACGCCGTGATGCAGAATTTCAACACGGCGCTGACCAGATTGCAGAGCAACCTGGACGAGATGAACCTCACCGAGACCGGCGCGAACCTGCAGAAGTTGGTCGACGAGATGCGCAACAAAGTCGCGGCGTTGCCGGTCGATCAGCTGACCGAGGACGGCCGCAAAATGATGACGAGGGTGACCGCCGCGGCCGGTGAGATGCAGGGATTGGTCGACCGGCTCGAGGACAGCCCCTTGCTCAACGAGAGGGCGGTGGGTGGAATCATCGACGACTTCGAGTCCACGGCCGAAAATTTCCGCATCTTGAGCGAGAACCTGCGTGACACACCCTCTTTGATTCTCTGGGGCAAACCGCCCAAGCGCACGGTCGTCGAACCGCGCGGCCGTCAGTAACAGCGGCGCCCAGATGACGTTTTGTAGCGGCGGTCTGCGACCGTCGGTCGTTGCCGAAAAGGCTCCGGCGGTCATAGACCGCCGCTACATAACCAGTCAAAAAACCAGACCCGCGCATCGTGCTGGCGCGTCCGCCGCGGCCCGCTAGAATGGAGCCTTTCATGTTCGTCCCCTGGATGTTTTGGCTCGCGGCGGGTCTGCTGACTGCCGGTCTGGCGTCATTCTTCTCCGCGCTCGAAGCCGTCCTCTGGCGTGTGCCGCGCGCGCGCATGGACCAATGGCCGCGCTCGCCACGGTTGCAAACCGTGGTCGCCGACTTTGCCCACCCGCGCGACTGTCTGTTCACGCTTCTCATGGTGGCGGCGGGCATCATTCGCGCGGCTGCGTGGTGGATGCTGTGGATGGCCGCGTGCGGGTTGGCCGGGGAGACGGAGGCTCCCGTGTGGGCGTGGGGCGCGGCCCTCGTCGGTGGGGTGGCCTTGCTCGAGGTCATTCCGCCCTTGGTTACGGCGCGCCGTCCGCGAGTCTGGGAATTGCCGCTGCTTCGCGTGGGCGGTTTCATCCTGCGCTTCTTTGGTCCGGTATTCGACCGCGTGCAACCGGCCGTCGCCGCCGTCTCGGGAAAACTTTTCCCGTGGTCCACCGAGGTGAGGCCGCCGCTTTCCGCGGAAGAATCGGAAACGCTGGTCTGGATGCGCGAGGAAGACGGTGACTTCAGCCTGCCCGAGGCCGAAGTGCTGGCCGAGGTGTTGCAGCTCAGCCGTCAGACGGTCCGGCAGTATATGACACCGCGTGTCGACGTTGTCTTCATCGAGGACGAGATGTCCAACGATGATGTGCGCGCGCTGCTCCGAAAAAAGCATTTCCTCCGCGCGCCGGTCATCGGCGAGACACCGGACGAAGTCGTGGGCCTTCTCGACACGCGCACGCTGAGCCGTCTTCCCGAAGGCATGCACTTCACCGAGGCATTGCTTCCGCCGTCCTTTGTCCCCGAGACAATGGAGGCGAGCCAGTTGCTCAGCAGTTTCCTCAAGCACCGGCAGCCACTGGCCCTCGTGCTCGACGAGTTCGGCGGCGTGGAGGGGGCTGTCACGCTCGACGATTTCCTCGAGGAGTTGCTCGGCGACGCCGCACCGCGCGTTGAGGCCGATCTTTACATAGAGCAACTCGGTGACGGTCGCATCCTGGCCAATGGCACGGCGCATCTTTCCGACTTGAGCGAGTATCTCGGATTCGACGCGCGACGCGAGGGGATCGAAACTATCGGCGGTTACATCATCAATACCTTGGGCAAGCTGCCGCGTCCCGGAGCGTCCGTGCGGCTCGGTCCGTGGAAAGTCACCGTGCGCGCCATGACGCAGCGCCGCGTGCGCGAAGTCGCCTTTCAGAAGGTGGTCAAGGCGGGGGTGCCGCAATGATCGCACCGATTCTCGTCGCCTTGTTTGTCGTCTCGTTCCTCTTCAGCGGGCTGGAGGCCGCGTGGGTCGCGCTTGATCGCGTTCGGTTGCGCCACCGGGCTGACGCGGGAAACAAGCGCGCGCAGCACATGCTTGCTTGGGATGCCGTCGCACCTCAGGCCGATCTGGTCATGATGTGGACCAGTCGCATTGCGGCGGCGGCCGCGTTCGTGCTTATTGCTGTCGAATTGCAGAACGACGGTGCGCCGGCATGGATCGCGCCGGTCGCCTTCGCCTTGGTTTACGCGCTGGTGGTGCAGCTTCTTGCCCGTCAAGTTTTCCGCCGCCTGCCGTTCAAAGTGCTCAGTCACTCATGGTATCTGGTCACCTTGGCCGGTTCGTTCTGGTCCCTTCTCGCGCGTCCGGTTGCGGCCCTGCTTCGCTGCATCAAGACGGAACCGCTCGCGCGCCAGCCGGCCGGCGAGGAACTCGTCTCGATTGCCGCGCAAGCGCCGGGCATTTCCCCGCTCGAACTGACCATGTTGCGCAGTGTTCTCGATTTTCGCCGTCTCACCGCCGGCGGTCTGGCGTTGCCGGTGGAGCGTTTCTCCCGCGCCGAAGCCGACCAGACACTTGGCGAGTTGCTGACTGATCGCAAAACAGCCGATGCACGCCACACGCTTGTGCTCGGGGGCGACGGTCTTCCGCTCGGCGTCATGTCGTGCGGTGCGGCTGCGTTGTCGGGTGCGCTCAACGCGCGGGCGCAATCCTTCGCCCGTCCGCTGTTGACCCTTCCCCCGGATCTCCCGGCTTGGAAAGCTCTGGCCAAGTTGCGCCGGGCTCAGACCCCCGTGGCCGAGGTGCGTGACGATAGCGGCGGCGCTTTACTCGGTGTCCTGACCGAAGAAACGGCAGTGGCCCGCCTGCTCGGGCAGGCGGTTTGAGGCGTGCATTAGCCGCGTCGCGGCTTCATATTATCCGTTCATGTCGACCGCCGTTTCAGCCTATTCGAGGAAGAATCCTTTCCCCGCGCGCCTGACCAAAATCAATCCGCTGACCCGTGGAGGTTCGGGCAAAGAGACCATGCATTTCGAGGTTTCGCTCGAGGGTTCGGGGCTCGCTTACGAGGCGGGCGATTCACTCGGCGTCTTCCCGACCAACAATCCGTCGCAGGTCGCTGCCGTGCTCGCCGCTGCCGGTTTGTCCGGCGACGAACATGTCGAGAGTGTGGGCACGAAGCTGCGCGAAGTTCTCTCGCATCACGTCACCCTGCGCGAACCGTCGCGCCAGATGCTCGCCGCCATTCTCGAGAAAGATCCGTCCACCGCGTTCCGTCTGTCTGAACTCATCGATCCCGAGGCCAAATCGGTGATGGACGACTGGGTCGACGGGCGCGAGGTGGTCGACATCTTGGAAATGTTCCCCGGGGCGAAATTCAACGCGGAAGAGCTGGTCAAAGTTTTGCGCAAGCTGCAACCGCGGCTCTATTCCATTGCTTCCTCGCCCAAGGTTCATCCCGAAGCCGTCCATCTCACCATCGCCGTGGTGCGCTACGAATTGCACGGACGCAAACGGCAGGGCGTGGCTTCCACCTACTTGGCTGATCGCGTCGATGCCCATCCGTTTCCCGTTTTCATCCACTCGGCCAAACACTTCCGTCCGCCGGAGGACACCAATCTGCCGCTCATCATGGTCGGTCCCGGCACCGGCATCGCGCCGTTCCGCGCATTCCTGCAGGAGCGCGAAGCGACCGGCGCTGCGGGCAAAACCTGGCTCTTCTTCGGCGACCGCAACCGCGCAACCGACTTTCTTTACGAGGACGAGATCACCGGCTGGCAGAACAAAGGCGTGCTGCATCGGCTCGACACCGCCTTCTCCCGCGACCAAGCGGACAAAGTCTACGTGCAGAACCGCATGCTGGAGAATGCGGCCGAGTTATGGAAATGGCTGCAGGAAGGCGCATCATTCTATGTTTGCGGTGATGCCTCGCGCATGGCCAAGGATGTCGATCAGGCGCTGCGCCGCATCATCGGGCAAGCCGGCGGCAAGTCGGAGGAAGATGCCGCCGCTTACGTCGAAGAAATGAAAAAGAGCAAACGCTACCGCAAGGACGTCTACTGATGAGCGCCGCACACAATTTGCGCAAAGTCCACTTCACCGGCGTCTGCGGCACCGCCATGGGTTCGCTCGCTGCGGCGTTGCGCGACCGCGGGGTGGAAGTCACCGGCTCGGACGACAACGTCTACCCGCCCATGTCGACTTTCCTTGAAGGCAAAGGCATCTCGATCGCCAAAGGGTTCCGTCCGGAGAACCTCCCCTCCGACGCCGATTTCGTGGTCATCGGCAATGCCATGACGCGCGGCAATCCGGAAGTTGAGGCCATCCTCAACCGGAAGCTGCTCTACTACTCGTTGCCCGAGGCGTTGAAGATATTTTTCCTGCGCGGACGGCACAATCTTGTCGTCACCGGGACGCACGGCAAAACCACGACGACGTCGTTGCTCGCCTGGATTTTCGAATCGGCCGGCCTCGCGCCTTCGTGGCTGATCGGCGGTATCCCCAACAACCTCGGCCAGGGCTGCCGTCTCGGGGATTCGAGATATTTCATCCTGGAAGGCGACGAATACGACACGGCCTTTTTCGACAAGCGGAGCAAATTCATCCACTACCTGCCCGAACTGCTCATCGTGAACAACATCGAGTTCGACCATGCGGATATTTTCCGCGATCTCGAGGATGTCATGATCAGCTTCCGCCGCCTCGTGCAGATCGTTCCCTCCGAGGGAATGGTTCTGCTCAACGCCGACGACCCGAACTGCCGCGCCTTGGCCGAGAAATGCCCCGCGCCGCTGCTCGAAGTCGGGTTTTCACCGAACGCGGGAAATCACATCAGCGACGTGCACTACGGACGCGAATCGTCGTCCTTCACGCTTTTCGGGGAAAAATTCGAAATTCCGATGATCGGCGAGTTCAACGTGCGCAACGCAGCCATGGCTGTGTCGGCCGCGCATTTTTACAATGTTCCGTTCGCCGACATCCGCCACGCGCTGAAAACTTTCACCGGTATCCGCCGCCGCCAGGAAGTGCGCGGCGAGGCGGGGGGAGTGACGGTGATCGACGACTTCGGACATCATCCCACGGCCATCGCCCAAACTCTCGAGGGACTGCGCGTCAAATTCCCGCAGGGCAAGCTGCTGGCTATTTTCGAACCGCGCTCCAATACCACGCGCCGCGCCGTGTTCCAGGATGTTTTGCCACGCGCTTTCGAAAAGGCCGACGGTGTGGTTTTGGCCAAGGTCGCCCGCATGGACCAGCTTCCCGAGAACGAGCGGCTCAATCCGGAAAAAGTCGTCTCCGACCTGCGCGCCGCCGGGAAGAAAGCGTTTTACGAATCCGACACGGCGGCCATCGTCGCCCGGGTGTCCGAAATCGCGACCGCCGGCGACACGGTCGTAGTCTTCAGCAACGGCGGCTTCGACAATATCCACGTGAAGCTGCTCGATGCCCTGAAGGCGCGGGGCTGATCCGCAGTCCATGCGCATCCGCGAATTCCAGTGCGAAATCTGGCTACCGCTACCGCCGGAGGAATTGTTCCCGTTTTTTGCCGATGCGGGGAATCTCGATGTCATCACGCCGAAGTGGCTGCATTTCCGCATCGTCACGCCTCAGCCGATCGAAATGCACGAAGGCGCGCTCATCGACTACAAATTGCGCGTGCACGGCGTGCCGCTCCGCTGGCGCACACTCATCCGCGAATGGAATCCCCCGCACCACTTCGTCGACGAGCAATTGCGCGGACCCTACCGCCAGTGGATCCATCGCCACACCTTCGAGCCGCAAAACGGCGGCACGCTGGCGCGCGACGTCGTGCACTACGCCGTCCCGTTCGACTTCATTGCCCATCCGCTCATCGTCCGGCGCGACATTGAAAAAATCTTCGCCTACCGGCAGGAAGCGCTGCGCAAGAGGTTCGGCTAGGACAAATGGCGGATGGGGAGGGATTGATCGCCAAGGCGATCTGTCTAAACGGCTCGAACTGCGTTCTTCATCCCTCGGAAGGGTATCAAGCTGCCTGCGGCAGATGGCGGATGGGGAGGGATTCGAACCCTCGGTGCATTGCTGCACACACGCTTTCCAAGCGTGCGCAATCGACCACTCTGCCACCCATCCGGAAAGAGGGCCTATTAAACACCGAGTTAACCTGCGCCGCAAGCCGCCAAGGCGTTCTCAGGGCCGCATCATGCCTCGTAACTCCGCGAAAAGAAGGCCGGTGGACAGAGCGGTGACGAAGAGTAGCGCGTTGAATAGGAGGTCGATGAATGTGTTCATGCCCGTAAGCAGAACACAGGGGGTAGGACATCGGCTGGGGGAGGCCAAAAAAGTTAGGAAACCTGAGTTTGAAAGCTGAGTGAGAAGCTGCGGCTTCTCGTCGACGCAAAACTACTCAGGTGTCAGGTTTCCGCTCTCATCCCTCGAAAATCTGTCCCCACCGGGAATCGAACCCAGATTTAAGGTTTAGGAAACCCTTGTTCTATCCGTTGAACTATAGGGACGCGCGCTGAGGATTTTAAAGTATTGGCAAAGCGGTGCAAACCAATCACGAAAGAGGCAGGTGAAGTTTTTTGACGTCCTTGCCAGCGTGGTTGTGGTTGCCATGGTCTTTGTGGCCCTGCTTTTCCACATGGTTTCGCCGAAGCCCTCTGTGCCGCCGAAGCTGTCGGAACAAACCGTCGCGCCTGTGGCTCCGGGGCGGCCGCTCTCTTTGTGCAAGACGCTCCTTCAAGCGGCGATCGACGGCGACTACAAGGGATTCCGCGACGAGTGCTTCAAGGAGGGCGACAGCGACATGAAGCTCGCCTTGGCGCGGGCCGATTCGAAAGAAACTTTCCAGCGCGCCAGCGAGACGGTCGCGCCGCTTTGCCGCGATGGCTACGAGTTGCAATATCTCACCAGCATGAACCAAGCGGGCAGCGACATCTATTTGTGGAAACTCATTCCGGCGGCCGGACAAAACCAGTTTCTCGTCCGTCTTGCTTTGAAAAACGGGAAAATCTCCGGGTTCTTTTTCCAGTAGGCCTCAGGCTTCGCGCCGGGCGAAACGTTCTGCCGCTGTACAGCCGGTGAGCATCCCCACGCACATGCCGAGGACCATGGCGGCGAAGGTGAGAAAAAATTGCGCCGAGGCGTTGACGATGGGCAGTCCGGCGAGCGCGACGGCACCAACTTCCATGCCGACGAACATGCCGATGAGCCCGGCGACCCAACACCAGACGCGCGAGGAAACGGAGCGGAAGATTTCTTTGTCGACGAAGAGTCCGGGCAACGCGGCGAGGAGCATGCCGGCATCCATCCAAGTGAATTTGGCGAGGAGTCCGAGGCCCATGTTTGATTTGGCGCAACCGCACAGGCACACGCCGTCGCGCACCACGGCGGCGAATCCGGCGTCGGCCCACCAGCCGCCCAGCATGGCGAGTCCGCCCACGCTGAACATAGCCATGGTCATGCGCGCCGCGGGTGACCACGCGCGATCACGCGACCAGAGGAGCACGGCGCCCGCGGCGGCGAGGAAGAGGACGATGAAACCGATCGCGCTCGGACCGCGGAATCCGCCGAGCCACGCGATGACCGGTCCCTGCATGGCGAGGGCGGCGGCGAAGACAAGGCGTTCGAATTGCGGGAAGCTCCAAGTTTGTCGCGCGGCGGGGGCATGATCTTCGTCGGTGGCTTCTTGCAGCGCGGTGTCGGACGTTTCGCGCAGGACGCGCCAGGTCACGGTCAGGCTCGAGACGAGCATGATGAGCGCAGCGGCAATGGGGTGGAGAATCCCGGCGGCGGCGAGGCCGATGCCGACGATGTTGTAGCAGGCGGCAAAGGCGATGTTGCGGCGGATGGCGCGCACGGTGGCGCGGCAGAGGGCGACGGATTGGGGCACGACGCGCAGGTCTTGTCCGTTGAGTTCGAGTCCGGCGGTCTCGCGCGGCAACTCGCTGCCGGCTCCCATGGCGATGCTGGCGGTGGCGGCGGCCATGGCGGGCGCGTCGTTGATGCCGTCGCCGATGAAGAGAACCTTGCGTCCGGCCGCGCGCAATTTTTCCACCTCGCGCAACTTGGCGTCGGGTGTCAGGCTGGCCAGGCATTCGTCAAAACCGAAGCGCGCGGCGTTTTCCTCGCGGTCGCCGGTCATGACGATGGTGCGGATTCCGAGCTGTTTCATTTGCGCGAGGGCATCGCGGGCCGAATCACGCAGCGACTCGCGCACCACGGCGAGTGCGACGAGGCGCCCTTCGCGACGGACGAAGATTTCGTGTCCGCCTTTTTCGTCCGTGCCGAGTTGGTCGCGCAGCTGCGCGTGTCCGTCACCTGCGGCCAGGATGGATTCGTTGCCGATCTGCAAGGGTGTGCCGTCGGGCAGAATGCCTTCGATGCCGGCGCCGGGCAGGACGCGGATGTCGCGGGCCAGCATCGGCTGAGGATCTTGTGCGTTGGCGCGGAAAGCGCGGGCGATGGGATGACCGCTGCCGGTTTGCACGGCGGCGATTTCGCGCAGGAGTTTCGTGCGGTCGATTCCGGGAGCGATGACGAAGTCGACGATGCGCGCGTCGCTTTCGCTCAAGGTTCCGGTTTTGTCGAAGACGGCGGTGTCGACGAGCGCGAGCGCCTCGATGGCATCGCCGCCGCGGGCGAAGAGTCCGCGTTTGGCCAGAGCGGCCAGCGCGGACCAAAGAGCGACCGGCGTGGCCAGGCCCATGGCGCAGGGGCAGGCGACGAGGAGGACGGCGAGGCCGTTGAACACGCCGGTGATCCATCCGCTGTGCATGGTCCACCCGATCGCGGTCAGCGCGGCGATGACGAGCACGAGCGGGAGAAACCATGAAACGAGACGGTCGGCCTCGCGTTGGATGCGGCCGGGATTTTTGCGCGCTTCCTCGATGGAACGGAGAAGGGCATCGAGGCGGCGGGAGCGTCCGTTCGAGGTGGCGGCGATGCGTAGGGTGCTGTCCTCGACGCGGCTGCCGGCGAGGACGAGATCACCCGCGCGTTTGACCACGGGGTAGTGTTCGCCAGTGAGGGCGGCTTCGCTGACCAGAGCCACGCCCTCGGCCACGGTGCCATCGACGGGAATACCTTCGCCCGCACCGACGAGCACTTCGTCGCCGGGGACAATGCGGTCAACCGTGACGCGTTCGCGGTTTCCGTCCGGGGTGATGCGCTCGCATGCATCGAACGCCGCGCCGATTTTTTCGATGGAACGGCGCAGGGCATCGCGGCGTTGGCGGGCGAGGATGGTGCCGAAGGTGTAAATGGCGACCAAGACAGCGACGATTTCGTAGTAGACGCCGCCGGCGCCGGTGAGGGAGCTGTGCACGGATGCAGCGAAGGCTCCGAGGATGCCGACGAGGAAAAATTGCTCGAAGACGATTTTGCCGTGGCGGAGGGCGTCCCACGATTCCCGCAGAATGGGCAGGCCGGCGAGGAGGAAGACACCGAGGGCCGAGAGGGCGAGGGCGCCATGGATGATCCAGCGGGCTTTGCCTTCGACCGGCGACAGATTCACCGCGAGGCTGAAGATCATGGCCTGCGCGGCAAGGAGTCCGGCCATGCCGATCCGCAGCCAGGTTTTGGCTTCGCGGTTGAGGACGAGTTGCTCGGACGGCTCGTCGCAGGTCGTCGGGCTGTAGCAGCAGGCGGACATGGGATGGAGTTTAAGGCCGGAGGGTGTGTTCGTGCAATGGAGTGTAGCCGCGGCACGCTGTGCCGCGTATTTGGTGAAGAGCGCGGCACAGAGTGCCGCGGCTACAAAGACAGATCGCGCGATTGACCTCGGCGCGGGGGTTCTGGGATGATTTGCGGCTTATGAGCAAAGGAATTCTCGAGGGCAAAACAGGGGTGGTTTTCGGCGTGGCCAATAAGCGCAGTATCGCGTGGGCCATTGCCAAAGCATGGAAGGAGGCCGGGGCGAATCTCATCTTCAACTACCAGGGCGAGCGGGTGAAAGAGAACGTGGAGGAATTGGTTTCGGAATTCGGATCGGACGTTCATGTCTATCCCTGCGATGTCGCGAAGGATGAGGAAATTGCGGCGTTTTTCGAGAAGGTGAAGGGGCACACCAATAAGCTCGATTTGCTCCTGCACTCCGTGGCCTTCGCTCCCAAGGAGGCGCTGGAGGGGGATTTTCTTTCCACGTCGCGTTCGGCTTTCTCCACCGCGATGGACATCAGTGCTTACTCGCTGGTCGCGTTGTCGCGCGCGGCGGCTCCGATGATGACCGACGGCGGCAGCATCGTGGCCATGAGCTATCTCGGCAGCGTGAAGGTTGTGCCGCATTACAACGTGATGGGCGTGGCCAAGGCGGCGCTTGAATCTTCGACGCGCTATCTCGCCTACGATCTCGGCGCGAAAAAAATCCGCGTCAATTGCATTAGTGCCGGCCCGGTGCAGACGCTGGCCGCGCGCGGTATCGCCGGATTTTCCTCTATGATGAAGCACTACGAGGAGCACGCCCCGCTCAAGCGCAGCTGCGAAACGTCCGAACTCGGAGCGACCGGGGTTTTTCTGGCCAGCGACGGCGCGGCTTCGATCACGGGCCAAGTTCTCTACGTGGACGGCGGCTACGAGATTATGGGGATGTAAGCGCGTGGACGCGCGGATTATCGACGAACTGCGCAAGGTCGCCGGCATCGACGGCGTGCGCACTGATAACGCGGTGCGCGAAGTAGCCGCAGGTGACAAGTGGTTCGCCCGCACTTTGCCCGAAGCGGTGGTCTTCGCGCGTTCGAAGGAGTCGGTGGCCGGCGTGATGAGGATCGCAGCGCGGGAAAAGATTCCCGTGACGACGCGCGGGGCAGGCTACGGCTACGTGGGCGGATGCGTTCCGGTGCACGGGGGCATCGCTCTGTCCGTGGAACGGATGAACCGGATCAAGGAAGTGAATGCGGAGGATTTCGTGGCCGTGGTTGAGCCGGGGGTGATCACCGGACAGTTGCAGGAGGCCGCGCGGCGCAAGGGGCTATTTTATCCGCCGGATCCGGCCAGCCTCAAAGATTGCAGTATCGGCGGGAACATCGCGACCAACGCGGGAGGTCCGCGTTGTTTGAAATACGGAGTGACGCGCAACTATGTGCTCGGGCTCGAAGTGGTGCTGGCCGACGGAACGGTCGCACGGGTGGGGGGGCGCACGCACAAAAACAAAACAGGATTCGATTTGGTCGGACTTTTTACCGGTTCGGAGGGAATGCTCGGGATCGTTACGGAGGCAACGCTGCGTTTGCTCCCGTGGCCGCCGGCGCGCGCCGTGCTCTCGGCAAGTTTTGCCGATGTATCGAAGGCGGCCGCGGCAGTGCAGAGCGTTCTGGCTCACGGTTATCTGCCCTGCGCTTTGGAGGTGGCGGATCGTTTCACTCTCGAGGCGGCGCGCAATCATGCCGGTGCCGAGGGTGTCATTCCTCCGGGCGACGCCCATCTTCTCGTCGAGATCGACGGACAGGAAGAAAGCGTGGCGGTAGAAACCAGAGCATTGGCTGCATTGTTGCGCGACGCCGGCGCGCTGGTGGTGGAAACAGCAACAACGGAAGAAGGGTGCCAGCGCTTGTGGGATTTGCGGCGCGGATTCTCCGAGGCGCTCAAAGCGACCGGACTCCGCAAGTTGAACGAAGACATCGTCGTTCCGCGCGGCAAGCTGGTGGAACTTTTCGAATTCGGGGCGGAACTCGGGCGCGACTATGACGTTCCTGTTGCGTGTTTCGGACACGCGGGCGATGGGAATATCCACGTGAATCTCATGGTGGACAACCCTGACGAACCCGCGACGAAGGAACGCATGGAGCGCGCGCTCGATGCCTTGTTTCAAGGCGTGCTGGCTATGGGCGGATCGATCACCGGCGAGCACGGCGTGGGGCTGGCCAAGAAACGTTGGTGGAAGCAAGCAGTCGATGCCGGTTCGGACGATCTGCATCGCCGCATCAAGCGGGCGCTGGATCCCGAGGACCTGCTCAATCCGGGGAAGTTTCTCGAGTAGCGCCCCCGCGTGCCGGCCAGCATCCGGCCCACCTTAAACGACCGTTTATTCTTCTGAACGAGCGGCCACTTGCCTTGTCTATTTTTTATGTATATTTTTGAAAGTTCGCGGTCGGGCCAGCCTGACCGCACTTTCAGTTTATCCCCTTGAACATGAACCTGATACGCCGATATCTTTTTGGTGCCTTGGCCTTCTTGGCTTCGGCGGCGTCGGGGCGGTCAGAGGTGATTGTTCAGTATTTTGAGACCCGCTGGGATGAAATCTACCAGCGACTGCCGGAAATCGCGGAAATCGGCTACGAATCCATCTGGACACCGCCTCCGGGCAAGTCGCCGATAGGCGGTCCCTACGCCCACGCTTACGGCGGCAACGTCGGATACAATTCCTACGATCGTTTTGACCTGGGAGACCACCCCCAGCGTGGTCATTGGGAAACGCGCTACGGCTCGCGGACTTCCATGCGCAACATGGTGGACAATGCCCACCAGATGGATCTGAAGATTTATCCGGACATCGTTTTCAACCACACGGGCAACGGTCCGGACTACCGCACCTATCCGGGCATGGTGCCGCAGGATTTCCATATATATGTCGATGTCAATCAACCCGGTGGGTTCCGCCGTCCGCCGCGCATGTTCATCTGGGACGCGGCCAATGGTTACGGGGGCACGCTGCACCAGGAACTGGTCAGCTTGATGGACATCGTTTTGGAATTCGACGGCCGTTTTCAAGGTGCGAACGCTCCGAATTATGCGCCGGACCCCACGCCGTTCGTCCGTCATCCCGGGGATCCGGAGAAATATCCGTATTTCAATCAGACCGGCTTCGTTACCGAGAACTCGCGCCAATTCGTCACCCGCTGGATCAACTGGCTGGGCTACGCCATGGATTACGACGGCGTGCGCCTCGATGCGCCGAAGCACGTGGGCAAGGAATACTTCGGTCTTCCGGGCCAGAGCCAAGCGGTCAAAGACCAGACCCTAATCTACAACATTCAGAAAAATTTCAATGAGCGTCGCGGCTTCACCGATACCGATCCGTTCGACGACATGTATTCGAATTACCTTCGTCGCGACGACGCGCTGGTTTACTCGGAATTCTTCATCGGTTCGGTCGGCGAAACGGATTACTGGCGCAATCCGACCGATCCTAATTGGGGCATCAAAACGCGCTACCTCGATTTCCCGCGCAAGTCACAGATGATCATGGCCGCCTTCAATGGCGGCAACTTGGCTGCGCTCGACAGTTTTGCCGGATTCAGTCCCGAGGAAGGCGTGATCTTCGCCCACAGCCACGACGAAGACCCGCCGGGCAAACTCGAGCTTGCCTATGCTTACATCCTGACCCGCATCGGCACTCCGGTCGTCTATTTCACGGGCAACAATCTCGCGGACAACGAGGACAAGGAGGAGAACGGCATCACTTGGATGCGTAAAGGCTACGATGGTGCGCTTGGCGACTACAACATGGGGACGATCCCCAACTTGATTTACATCCACAACCAATTTGCCCGCGGCAAGGAGTTCACCCGCTGGGCCGAAGGCGATTTCTTCGCTTTCGAGCGTTACCAAGACTCCAACAACAACAGCCAGCCCAACTCCGGCGAAGGCTTGCTGCTGACGGCGCTCAACGACTCTGGCTTCGATCAGACGCGCAACGGTATACAGACCTCATTCGCGCCCGGCACGCTGCTCAAGGATTACACCGGCCGCAATCCCGATACGGTTACCGTCGCGAGCGACGGCAAAGTCAATATACGCGTGCCCGGCTCGAACGGGCAGGGCTTCGTTTGCTACGCACCATTCAATGCTCAAGGTCCGGCGGTCGGAAATCCGATCACTTTCGAGGGAAGCGGCGTCGGCTCCATGCCGTGGGTGGTTCCTGGCGGACGCGATGCCGCAGCCAAACCGCGCACGGTCACGCGTCTTACCGGCAACTCAGCCACGATCAATGTCTACTACCGTCAGCCCGCGCAAGGCGGCGAGTCAGTGGACAATGTCGTCCTCAAGTGGGGCCAAGGCCGCAACCTTAATGCCAACGCACAGGATTTCGGCGGCAAGGACGTAGTCATCGGCGGGTTCGAGAAGATGGAGAAGGTTGTCGACGGTCACTATCGTCTTGTTGCTGATCTTACCAACGTCCCCGAGGGGCTGCACACGGTCAAAGCGCGCGTTTTCAACGGTCGCACCAACGATAAGCCGTCGCTTTTCCAAACTTTCACCACCACAGTCTATGTGGATCGCCGCGGACCCGACCTTGCCTTCGTCAACCTCAACGAGGGCGAGACGGTCAAGGGCGCCCGTGTGGTTACGGTCGAGAACGCCGATCGCACGCTGCGCAACCTGACCTACTCGATCAACGGCGGTCCCTCGCAGCAGGCCGACCAAGTTATCCAGGGCCGCTGGCGCATCGCGCTCGATGGTCTTGCCGCGGGGAATTACTCGATCACGCTCAACGCCACCGAAGCCGACCGGGCTGCCAATCCCGCGACAATCAACACTTCCACGCTCACTCGCAACTTCACTGTCGAGGGAACCGGTCCATCCATCGCGATCAATCACGCGAGCGGCGCGACCATCGCCGAGCCATTTTTCAAGACAGTGGTCACTGTGCCGACCGGACAAGGAATCACCGCAAGCGACATCAAACTTTTCTGGAACGGTTACGAGCAACCGGCGTTGGTCGAAAATCCGGTTGGCAGCGGAAAATTCGAGTCGTTCTTCAATGGTCGTTACCGTCAGGGCGGTGTGGACAAGATTTTCTACGGTGCCTTCGTCAACGGACCGAGTTTCTTCGAGGCCGTTGTCACCAAAAACGGGCAGGAGAATCGTGCTGCCCGCCGCGTTGTTTTCAATCTTTACGGCCGGAACCTGCACGACTCGGACGGCGACGGTCTGCCGGACGACATCGAGCTGACCAATTTCCTCAGCGGTCGCAATCCCGGACCGAACCGCGCGCTGCCGGGTGACGGGGCCGGCTTGGACAATATCCCGAACTACGGCGAAACCTGGTCCCGTCTCAACCCGATGAACGCCGAGACGTTCTACAACGGCACGTGGGACAGCGACCTCGACTCCGACGGTGACGGCGCCAAAAATGTCGACGAACTCATCAAGGGATACCGCATCGCCGGAGATCCCTTCCGCTTCAACATTTACGACCGCAACAGCGTCCCGCCGGCAAGCGTAGGTTCGTTCGCCTCATCGACGCTCAGCATGTCCGGCGGCAATAAAATCGTCACGATTACCTACCGTCCGAATGACGGGCCTTTGGCCAATGCTTCCTCGGTGACCGTGAATATCACGCCGGTCGGCGGCGGTTCGCCGCAAAGCTTCCCTATGACCAGTGGTGCAACCGAGTTTACCTACTCCTACACGGTCCCCGCCGGCGCGACATCCGTTTCCTACACGTTTTCGAACGGCGGCACAAACGACACCACTGGCGGCACAGCGTGGTCGGCCTCGACCAGCGCGGCCTTCGTTATGGATGGGTTGTTCGACAGCCAGAATTTCATCGTTTCCGACAATGGCATGCGCATCTACGCGGCCATCCGAGGCAACAAGCTCTACACCGCCACTTGGTCTCCGAAAGGTGGCGGCAATGAGCATATCATTTACATTACCGATGAATTCGGCAACCCGGTCACGGTCGGTCCGGCCACCGGTTACGATGCGGCTTCGAATTACACCACGTGGGCTAATGGCAGCAACCAAGGCAGCGGTTTTGGGCCTTGGTCCGTCACAACCACCGGCAATGAATCAGGAGTTTTCCTGGGAAATCCCAGCGCAGCGGGGATTTCGGGGATGAACTCGAGCTCTTTTGGGCTGTATGCAAAAGGCGGATCAGCTTCAAAGGTGCAAGCCTTCCGGACACTCTCGACGCCGCTGGCGGTTGGAGACTCGATCGCCTTTCAATGGGCGATCAATTGGGAAAGCGGTGCCGGGGGCGAGAAGGGCTTTAACATCCACGCGGGCGGCACGTTCCTGCTCAATGTGAAGAATCAAAACGACGCGAGAATACAGATCGCTGATTCCGATTCGGGCATGGCCTACGGCTCGCAGGCCATGAATTGGACGATCACGCGGACGGCAAACAATGTGCTGAGCCTCAGGGCCACGACGCGCGATGGAAAGAGTGTTTTCTCGCGTGATGTTACTGTTAGCGCAGCTGCGCCGAGCCAAATCGAGTTCTATGCACAAAATCTGACGGGAGACGACCAGCGCCAGCCCTACTTCAACGACCTGCGCATTTTCCGCGGCGGCTCGGTCAAGGGTGGGTTGGTCTACGGCAACTTCAACGGCACAGCCAATTCCAAACCCTGGGTCCAGGCAACGGCAAGTGCGGCGGGCCAGTTCGGATTCAAGGCCTCGGGTAAAAATTGGATGGGCGAGTCGGGACAGGCTCTCGAGGCGGAGTTGGATCTGGTCGAAGCTTTCGGCTCCGTTCCTCCCAAGATCTATGTCGCAGCCGTCGCCTACAGCGGCGGCCTCG
>JBILUI010000249.1:0-2524 GCA_044371145.1 Chthoniobacterales bacterium
CACCCTGCTTTCCGTTGTCGAGTATGCCGACGGTTCACTCAAGCTGCTCGTGGCCGAGGGCGAGTCCGTGGCCGGCCCGATCCTCGAAATCGGGAACACCAACAGCCGCTACCGTTTCCCCATCGGTGCCCGCGCCTTCGTCGAACGCTGGAACGAACAGGGACCGGCGCACCATTGCGCGGTAGGCGTGGGACATATTTCCGACCGCCTCACGAAACTTGGCGCTTTGCTCTCGATGGACGTGGTCCGCGTCTGCTGAAATCCCCGCAGATCAGTTCCCCCTACCATGAGTCTCGCCCTTGGCGTTTTCTACCACTGGCTCGGCGGTCTGGCCGCGGCCAGCTTCTACATCCCCTACCGCGCCGTGCAGCGCTGGTCGTGGGAAACCTATTGGCTGGTCGGCGGATTTTTCAGCTGGATCGTCGCGCCCTCCCTCATCGGCGCGCTCCTCGTGCCGGATCTTTACGGACACATCGCGGCCGCGCCGCAGTCCTCCATCATGTGGTCCTATTTTTTCGGGGTCCTCTGGGGCGTCGGCGGGATCACCTTCGGATTGACCATGCGTTACTTAGGAATCGCGCTCGGGATGGCCGTGGTCCTCGGCTTTTGTGCGGCTTTCGGCACGCTGGTGCCGCCGATCTTTGCCGGTCAATTCGGACAACTGCTCGCCACCGCCTCCGGCCTCACGGTCCTCGCCGGCGTGGCCATCTGCCTGCTCGGCATTGCGGTCAGCGGCGCGGCGGGCATGTCGAAAGAAAACGAATTGTCCCATGAGCAAAAAACGGCCGCGGTCAAAGAATTCGACTTCAAAAAAGGCATCATAGTCGCCGCCTTCTCCGGCGTGATGAGCGCCTGCTTCGCCTACGGCCTCGCCGCGGGCAAACCGCTCGGCGAAATCACGCTGTCTGCACTCGAGTCCTCCGGCCGCAGCCCCCTCTGGCAGAATCTGCCCATCCTCGTCGTCGTGCTCTGGGGAGGATTCACCACCAACTTCCTCTGGTGCCTCGCGCTGAACATCCGCAACCGTTCGAGCCACCAATATCTCAACACCAATCCGGCGAACACCGCCGAAATGGGCGCGGCCGAAGCGGTCATGATGTCCGACGCCCCCAAAATTCCGGCCAACCGCGAAGCCGCGGCCCACGGATCATCGGCCGGACCGGCGCGGAACGAGGGTCCCGCGCCGCTGTTGCGCAACTACCTGCTTTGCGCCTTGGCCGGACTGACCTGGTATCTGCAGTTTTTCTTCTACAGCATGGGCGAAACGAAGATGGGAGGATACGCCTTCTCCAGTTGGACCCTGCACATGGCCTCCATCATCATCTTCAGCACGATTTGGGGCTTGGCCCTCCACGAATGGCGCGGCACCAGCCGACGGACCATGATTCTCGTCCTACTCGGCCTTTTTGTGCTGGTCGGTTCGACCATCATCGTCGGCTACGGCAACTACCTCGGCGCGAACGTCGCCGCGCACTGACCGGATCCGCGGCTGCGACGGTAGAAGCGGTTGATCTCCTCCCACGCCCGTTCGGCCGCTGCTTCGCCGCGCAGATATTGCTGCAAGGGAACACCGGCCTCTTCCTGCAACGGCACGTAGCCGTCATAACGCGGACGCACCAGACAATGCTCTTGGTCCGGGAGCGCGTCGCGGAAGAATCCGCCGGTGACCGATTCAAGAAAAGTATCGGTCCAAGCCTCGCGCCGCGAGGGTTGTCCGCCGGCCAGCGTGTAGATTCCCTTCTGCACCGGAGCGCTTCCGGTAAAAAGCGCGTAATCGAGGGCCTGCGCGACGTCGGCGCATCTCTTCGACATCGCGATCCCCGTGCCGCCGACGATACTCCGCAAAGGCCGACCGTCATCCAGATGCGGAAGGAGACCGTAACGCAGCGGCCGGTCGGTGAAGGACGGACGGCAGTAATTCCCGTAGCTGTAAGCGAAGGCACAAAGCGCGATGTCGTCGCCGCATGTCATGAGTTCGGCGATGGCGATGGGGTTCCAGTCGTAGATCTCCCGCGGCATTTTTTCCGCCAAGCGCTTGAGAAGATCCATCGCCGCACACCCCGGCGCTTCGTCGCAAATCCGCTCCGGATCGGCCGCGACCTCCCCGCCAAGCGCGGCAACCAGCATGGACCAATTGAGGAAAAGATCGGCGGGAAAACCCGGCATGACCGCATGCCCTGCATCGGCCAGCGCGACCAGCTCGCTCCAAGTCCCGGGGAACTTCAAACCGTGGCGTTGCAGCAAATCCGGACGGCAACTGGGCGTCGGCGTGGCTGCATCGATGGGGATGGCAAGGAGTTTCCCTTCGTAGAGGTAACTCTCGAAGCTGGGACCGACCGAATTGGTCTCGAGGTCGGCGCGCTGCGCCGCGGACAAAATCGAGGCGAGATCATGGACTAAATCGCGGGCGAAGCAAAAGCCGGCCCAAGGGTGGTCGATGACGATCAGGTCGAACTTCCGCGCAAGTTCATCGACCGGCATGTGGCCGAATTCGTGCAGCGAGCGTTTCTCCCAACGGATGCGA
>JBILUI010000006.1:0-33594 GCA_044371145.1 Chthoniobacterales bacterium
GAGAAGATCGGCGCGCGGAAGCGGGGGAATGTCCCGAGGGAAACGCAGGAGCACATCGCCGCTGCAAACCATCAGCGGATAATCCCCGGCCGCCGCATCGAGAATGCGCGAAAATTCCGGCAGCATGAAATCGAGAAGAGTTCCGTCGATGCGTTGTCCCGTGCCGCTGCGGAGAATGGGCAGGGGAATGAGAACTTTTCCCGTCGCGGCGTACGCGGGCAGGCGCCGGCTTTGGCCTCCGGCCAGAATGGCGAGCTTAGGATACGACAGAATCCAGCGGGAAAATCGGTCCGGCTTTCCCAACGCTTTCCAGTCCTCGTGAAGCAAATGGATCAGGCCGCCGCCCGAGCCCAACTTTCCCCCGGGCGGATCGCTCGAAGCGAACCAACCGGGAAAAGGATAGCGGTCGAGCGAGGCAAAAGCGGCCGCCATGGCAGGCGGCAAAGAGAGAAGGAACTGGCGCTCCGGCGGTAGCATTGGTTGCTGGAAAATTGCCTCCCACGGGTGGCTCCTGTCCAGCTTGCGCGCCGGCTGGCGGAAACAAAGCGCTGCCTAACCGTCCTGCAGTTTCAGTTTGGACAGGATGCTGAAGTCTTCGAGCGTCGTCGTATCGCCTTTGACGTCTTTGCCGCTGGCGATTTCTTTGAGGATGCGGCGCATGATTTTGCCGCTGCGGGTTTTGGGCAACGCTTCGGCAAAGTGGATATCGTCCGGTTTGGCAATGGCGCCGATGGCGTGTCCGACATGCTTGCGCAGCTTGTCGCGCAATTCGGCGCTGGGCTTCTCGCCACCTTTCAAGGTGACGAAAGCAACCACGCCTTGGCCTTTGATTTCGTCGGGGCGTCCGACCACGGCGGCTTCCGCCACGGAATGATGCGCGACGAGCGCACTTTCGATTTCCGCGGTGCCGAGGCGGTGTCCGGCCACGTTGAGGACGTCGTCGATGCGGCCGACGATCCAGAAATATCCGTCCTTGTCGCGGCGCGCGCCGTCACCGGTGAAATAGAATCCGGGAATTTCGCTCCAATAGGTTTTCTTATAACGCGCTTTGTCGCCGTAGATGGTGCGGAGCATGGACGGCCATGGTTTGCGCACGACGAGTTTTCCGCCTTGGTTGGGTCCGACCTCCTTGCCCTTGTCGTCCACGATGGCCGCGTCGATGCCGAAAAAGGGAAGCGTGGCCGTGCCGGGTTTGAGCGGCGTCGCGCCGGGTAGGGGAGAGATCATGATCGCGCCGGTTTCGGTCTGCCACCAGGTGTCGACGATCGGGCAGCGTCCGCCGCCGATCTTGCGGTGATACCACATCCAGGCTTCGGGATTGATCGGTTCGCCGACCGTGCCGAGCAAACGCAGCGAGGAGAGATCATGTTTGTCGACCCACTCGTCGCCCCATTTGATGAACGCGCGGATGGCGGTGGGGGCGGTGTAGAAAATCGTCACGCCGTAATTTTGGATGATGCGCCAGAAACGGTCCGGGTCGGGCCAGTTCGGCGCGCCTTCATACATGAGGCAGGTCGCGCCATTGGCCAGCGGACCGTAAACGAGATAGCTGTGGCCGGTGATCCATCCGACGTCGGCCGTGCACCAATAGATGTCGTCCTCGCGCAGATCGAAAATGTATTTCGTCGTGGAGTAGGCCTGCGTGAGGTAGCCGCCCGTGGTGTGGAGAATGCCCTTCGGCTTCCCGGTCGAACCGCTGGTGTAGAGGATGAAGAGCGGGTGCTCGCTGTCGTGGTGGACGATGGGACAGTCGGCGTTGACGTATTCCAACTCGCGGTGCCACCAGACATCGCGTCCTTCCTGGATGTGCACCTCGTTGTTGGCGCGCTTGAGGACGATCACTTTTTTGATCGTGGTCTCACCGGCCAGCGCGGCATCCACATTGTGTTTGAGCGGAACAATGGCCCCACGGCGGTAGCCACCGTCGGCTGTGACGACACAGGTCGCTCCGCAGTCGGCGATGCGGTCGCGGATGCTATCTGCGCTGAAACCGCCGAAGATGACCGAGTGCACCGCACCGATCCGCGCGCAAGCCAGCATGGCGATAGCGGCTTCCGGAACGAGCGGCATGTAGATGATGACGCGGTCACCACGTTTGACGCCATTGCGTTTGAGGACGTTGGCGAAGAGGCAGACTTCGCGATGGAGTTGTCCGTAGGTGAGGGTGCGTTTTTCGCCGGGTTCGCCTTCCCAGATGATGGCCGCTTTGTTTTTGCGGTCGCTCGACACGTGGCGGTCGACGCAATTTTCCGCGACATTGAGCGTGCCGCCGTCGAACCAGCGGGCGAACGGGACCTTCCACTTCAGGACCGACTTCCACTTGCGTCCCCATTGGAGTTCGGACGCTTCCTTGGCCCAGAACTTTTGCGGATTCTTGATCGAGGCGGCGTAAAGGCGCTTGTAGTCGGCCAGGCTTTTGATGCGCGCTTTTTTGCTGAAATCGCGCGGGGGTTTGACCACGCGGGTTTCGACGAGATGGGATTCGATGTTCTGGCTCATGGGGAAAACGGGGCGGCCACTCTGCCCCGCCCGAGTGGGGGGTCACAACCGAAAAAGATCGGGCTGCTGAAGGATACTTCCGTTGAGTGGGGCGGATCCGTGCACGAAGCGGAAGCGACGGTCGTAGCGTCCGCCGGCGTGCGCGCGGCAACAGGTGAGGCAAGCCTCGGAGCGGCGGAAGATGCGGACGCGCCGCACTTCGCGGCGGCAGGACGGGCAGTGGTAGATGTATTTGCGTTCCACGCGGCGCGGCGCGGCGAGCGGCAGGGTGTGACAACGTTTTTCCCCGGCTACACCAAGATCGCGGCAGGCCTCGCGCCACTCGAGTCCGTGCGGATCGATCATGCGGCGTGGGTTGCGCGCATGGGCCACGAGGTGCGCGAGTTCGTGCAGGAAGGTGCGGGTCAGTTCCTCGGGAAAAGCGAGCAAGCGCGGATTGAGCAGAATGAGCGAGCAGTCGAGCCGCGCCAGTCCGGCGGTGGTGCGCAGCCGTGCGTGCCAGCGCAGAGTGATGCATCCAGCCAAACGCGGCAGCGCCAATCGCATCGCCCAAGTGCGCGCTTCGTTTTCGAGTTGGCGGAGGATTTCCGCAGGGTGCACGGCACCGGATTGGAGGGCACGCGCCGGCACGGGCTCAGATGGAATAGTCCGTGTTGTCCGACTTTGCGCCCTTGGCCACGACACGAACCTGTGCCTCCTCGCAGTAAACAAGCGAGTTCGGCGGGACACTGTGCATGAGGAAGACGTTGCCGCCGATGGTGGAGTTGCGGCCGATGACCGTCTCTCCGCCCAGCACGGTGGCGTTCGGGTAGATCGTGACATTGTCTTCGACATCCGGATGGCGCTTGCCGCCTTTTTTGATGCGACCTTGCTCATCTTTGGCAAAGCTGCGCGCGCCGAGCGTGACGCCGTGGTAAAGTTTCACTCGTGCGCCGATGCGGCAGGTTTCGCCGATGACCACACCCGTGCCGTGATCGATGAAGAAATGGCTGCCGATGCTCGCGCCCGGATGGATATCGATGCCGGTCTGCGCGTGCGCCCACTCGGTCATCATGCGCGGAATGAGCGGAATCTCCGCGCGGTAGAGCAAATGGGCGACGCGCTGGATGGCGATGGCTTCGAGGAAAGGATAAGACAAAATAATTTCATCGCGCGTGGTTGCGGCGGGATCGCCCTCGTAAGCAGCTTCCACATCGGTCTGCAGCAGCGCGCGGATGGCGGGAAGTTCCCCGAAGAGCCGGCGCACGGTTTCCATGGCGCGCGCGGCGGAGTCGCCCTCGTCGCCGATGGCGGCATGCAAAACGCGGCGAAGATCTTCCGAGACCGTGGCGACGCGATCGCGCGTCAACTCGGCCAACTCCAGTTTGGCCATCGCCCCGCCGTCGTGGTAGCCGGGGAAAAGCAACTGCATGATCTCAAGGCAGAGCGCGGCAACTTCCGGCTTGGAAGGAAAGCCCGGTCCATCGCTCGCATTCACACCGCCGACTTCGCGGTAAGAATCCATCAGTTTCTGCGCCCAACTTGCCGCCAAATCATCCATGGGAACCAGTGTGGAGATTTCCACTCTGTCTGTCGAGAAGCCTGAAGGGCGCGTTTGCCGGTGAATTATGTTGCCCGAATTGCGCGATTATAAACAATGGCGGTTTCAATGATAACACTCACCACAGCAACACTACGCCGCGCGCTTGACCTGCAGGAAGAAATCGAATCCCTGCAGAACCAGCTCGCGCGTCTTCTCGGTAAAAACGTTTCGCTCCGCGGTGGCGGTCCGGTGCTCGTGCGCGAAGCGGGCGTTTCGGGTCGCGGACGCAAACCGGGACGTCCGGCCAAAGCAACCAAAGGCGGACGCCGCAAAAAACGCACCTCGCCTTTCAAAGGCAAGAAACGTCCGTCTTCGCCGAGCGGTCCGCTCGCTCCAGCCGTGCACAAGGTGCTCAAGCGCGCAGGCGGCCCGATGAATGTCGATGCCATCCTCCAGGGGCTGAAGCAGGACAAATACGTTTGGAAAGTTTCCAACCCGAAGGCGAACCTCGCCGCGCGTGTTTACACGATGCCCGGGGTGAAGAAGGTTGGTCCGGGGATGTTTGCGCGGAAGAAGTAGAGCGCTGGAAAAAGCGATTCATAAAAGGCGGGGAGAAATCCTCGCCTTTCTTGTTAGGAGGTGTAGCGGCGGTCTATGACCGCCGGACCACGAGAATTGGAAAAGGCACCGACGGTCATAGACCGCCGCTACAAATTTGGTTAGGGCAGCGCCGAAGTGAAGCGTGCCCGGAGATCTTCCCAAGACTCGGTGCCGACGGCGACGCGGAGAAGGAGCGGATCGATGCCGCATTCCTTGGCCCAAGCCAGTTCGTGGTAGTGGGCCAGTTGCACGTAGGGACAAACGAGCGAGTAATTCGTCCCCAGGCTGATACCGCGGCTGAGGCGGAGATGTTCGAAAATGCGCGGAGTGTTTTTCGCAGCATGACGCGGGAGGAAAGAAACAACGGCTCCGTATCCTCCCTGTGGTTTGCGCAATTGCTCGTAAACCGGCGAGGGATTTAACCCGGGATACCAGACATGCTCGATGGCCGGATGCGCGGCAAGGAACCGGGCTAACTCGAGAGCGTTGCGATTGGCGATCTGCATGCGCTCGGGAAAGTCGCGGGAGTTCTTTTCGAGGACTTCCAGATCGCGGGCATAGATGCCGCCCGGCGCGGTCGACGGCGCCGCGCCGGCGAAAAGTCCGCGCGGATTGACCGTGAGGGCGCCGGCCATGACATCGCCTTCGCCGGAGATGGCTTTGGTCAGACTGCTGGCGATGAAGTCGGCGTGCTGGAGCACATCCACATTGAAGAACGTGCCGATGGTGTCATCGACAATGACGGGAACTCCGCGCGCGGCGGCCATCTCGTGGAGGGCGGGAAGATCGGGAACATTGAGCAGCGGATTGCTGGGAAACTCGCAGAAAATGGCCGCGATCTCTTCCTCGGCAAGCAATGCGCGCAACCGGGCGAGGTCGCCGGCATCGCCGCGCGGATAGAACTCCACGCCGGGACCGAACTTCGAAAGAATTTTCAGTGTGTCGGTGTAGGGAAAACCGAACATGACGGTGCGTTTGCCGGGACGGCGCGCGGTGGCGGCTTCGAAAGCGGTGAAGATGGCGGCCATGCCGCTCGGGTGAAGACTGATGTTCTGCGCGGGCGCGCCACTCCAAGCGGCAAGGCGTTCGCGGAGAGTTTGCTCAAGTTTCGGGTCGGGCGGAGCAAGGCGGCGCGCCGCGAGCCAATCCTCCGCAGCGCGCGAAGAGAGGATGCGTCCGGCGTGCTGCCAGTAAGCGCGTGCCGTCGGAAGATGCGCTGCCGGAAAGTAAGCGGCCCAAAGTCCGTCTACCTCAACCGCTTTGCCCTCGGCCAGCGCGGCGACTTGCTTGGCGGAGGCTTCGTCAGCGAAGGGGAGGACATCGCGTCCGGTTTTTGGCTCGAGGGCAGTGCGAACCTTGTTGATCAGCGGATGAAAAAAGAAGCGCGGATAGCCGGTGCGCATCGTGTCGATGACGCGCGGCTCTTTCTCCTCGTAACCGATGACATCGGCCCAAGTCGGAAGACAGACGGAGACGGCGTGCGGCGAGTCGGGGATTGGTGCACCGAGATCCTCCACCCGGCACAGCGGATGCGCATGGAGCGGATGGCTCATCGCGCAGCCACCGCTTTGGCCATGCGGTTCAACGCTTCGTCGAGTTGAGCGCGCGGACATCCGAAGTTGAGGCGGAGAAAACCGGACGGTGCGCCGAACGGAACGCCATCGGACAATCCGACACCATGGTCTTCGAAGAACTTGGCCGCATTGGGCAATCCGAGTTCGCGCGCGTCGAGCCAAGCAAGATATGTTGCCTCGACGTGCCAAGTGCGGATGCCGGGGAGCGAGGAGGCGACAAAACTTTCCACGTGGTCGCGGTTGGACCGCAGGACGTCGAGGAGCTGATCGCGCCAGGGCCAGCCATGACGCAAGGCCGCTTCACAACCAGCGTAGCCGAAGGCGTTGATCTCGGTGATGAGTCCACGGGCGGCGCGCTGGAAGGTGCGCCGCATCGCGGCGTCGGGAATGACAAGAAAAGCGCAGGCCAGACCAGCAAGGTTGAATGTCTTGCTCGGCGCAAACATGGCGACGATGGGCGGTCCATCGGGGCCGGCGAATTTCAGTCCGCTGGTATGCGGCACATCGTCGAGCACGAGATCGCAGTGGATTTCGTCGGAAATGAGCACAAGGTCATGTTTACGGCAGAACTCGGCGAGACGCGCGACGGTGTTTTCTGGAAAAACACGACCAACCGGATTGTGCGGATTGCACAGAATGAAAAGTTTGGTTCGCGGCGTGACGGCTTTTTCCAGCGCATCGAAGTCGATGTCCCAGACGCCATTGTTTTCCGCGAGATCGACTTTGATCAATCCGACTCCGGCGAATTCAGGCGCGCTGAGAAACGGCGGATAGACCGGCGTGCAGGTAAGGACTTCTTCGCCGGGTTGGACAAAGGCGCGGCAAGCCACGTTGAGAGCAGGGACGAGTCCAGGGAACAAGACTATCTGTTCCGCGGTGGCCGCGTAGCCGTGGTGGTTTCGCAGATAATCGATCGTGGCTTCGACCGTCGATTTCGGCGGCACGGTGTAGCCGAACACGCCGTGCGCGGAGCGTTCCTGTAAAGCGGAGATGATTTCCGGAGCGGATAGAAAATCCATGTCCGCCACCCACATGGGCACGACGTCACGCCCGGGGTAACGCTCCCATTTGAGCGAACCGGTGCCGCGGCGGTCGGGGCAGGTGGAAAAGTCGTATTTCACGGAACGTGAGAGAATGTCACTCCCGCCGCGCGGGGCAAGACGGATGCGTGTCAGACCGCACCCGGCCCCAGTTTGAGCCAGAGGAAGAAGGCGGCGAAGGCGGCCTGCAGGATGACGGCGACCCAACTCCAGGCGGTCATGGCTGGGCCGGGTTGCAGATGTTTGGGAACTTCTTCCGCATGGATGGCGCGGTGGTTGAAGTAAGAGAGAACCGGTGCGGTGAGGAACGAGAGCGTGGTGGCGAGGTCGACGAGCGCGGTGAAACTCGACATGCCCCAGATGAGAATGGCGATGGCACCGAGCGAGAGAATGGCGAATGTCGCGCGGTAGACCCGCCGGTCGCCTTCGAAGGGCACGCGCGGATCGGGCGCGGCGTGAGGGGAAAAGGCGAAGCGCAGTTGCACGACAAGCGCGGCGATGACGCGGGGGAAAGCATCGACCACCGTGACCACGGTGGAGAGCATGACGAGAAACGCCGCGGTGCCGATGACCGGGCGGGCCCATCCGCCAAGACTGCTCGTATAAAGTTCGATGACTTGCGCGGCGAACCTTGAGGTGTTGTTTTCGAAGGTCAGGCCCTGCCCATACATGAGTCCGGTCCCGAGGAGAACGAAGGCGAGCGCGAGCAGCAGGGTGGCGAGATAACCCGCATCGAAATCGAGCAGGACATTGCGTGGTTCGGGTTTGACACCGGAGTGATCGGCGCGTGCCAGCGTCCACAGAGAACTCCACACCGAGATATCGATGGCCGAAGGCGTCCAACCGATGAGCGCGACGCAGAATGCGATGCCTGCGGCGTCGAAGACCGCGCCTTGCGGAACGAGCGCGCCCCAAGACCACGTGATTTTGTCCCACTGGGTGACCATGGCCCAGACCGTGCAGACGGTGAGGATGGGCATGACGATTTTGATGAAGCGGTCGAGCCAGACGTATCCGCCGCACGACAAAAGACCGGCGCACAGGGCGAGTAGCGCGGCCGAGACAAGAGTGGGTCCGTTGGCCGCACCGACTGTTGCGGCGAGAAGGGGTTCCAGGCCGAATGTCGCGATGGCCACACCCGCCGCGACCAAAGTCACCACCGCCGTAATGGTGAACATGGTGGCTAGGGTCAACAGCGCGAAAACAACGAGTGTCCACTTTCCCTGCCGACGGTAACCGTCGAGCAGCGAATGTCCGGTCGCTGCGGCGTAGTGCGGTCCGAAGCGGAACGCGGGGAATTTGACCACGTTGGCCAGGATGACCACGATTAGCATGGACAATCCGAAACTCGCGCCCGCCCGGGTCGATTGAACAAGGTGCGAGACGCCGACGGCGGCTCCGGCGAAGAGGAGACCCGGGCCGAAAGCCGACCAGAAGGAGCGCGCTCGGGCCGGTGCGTTCATGGGTTCGCGATGGGGACATCGCGCTTCACTTTATGCGGCGGTCGACTGCGCGAGTTTGCCGTCGTCGAGGTCCTTGATGACGGTGCAGAGATAGACCGGATCGGGACTGTGCGAGCGGTATTTGGTGATTTCCTTTTTTTCGATGACGCGGAATCCGTAGCGCTCGAAGACTTTGGCGCCGCGTCGGTCCTCGAAGGTGACGACTTGTCCGAAGACCTGTTTTTCGCCGTTGGCCCGCAGATGGTTGAAATATTGCACGAGCAACTCGCGCGTGCCGGCGATGCCCTGCGCCTCGGGCAGAAGGTTGAAATGAAAATGCGGAATGCGGCGCGGAGCGGCGGGAACTTCGCGCCACGCATTGAGGATAATCCATCGCACGAAAGCCTTCGATGCTTTGTTGTAGCGCGGATAGCGGAAGATGCCCTTGGCGAACAACCGGAGATTGGTGAGGAATCCGTGCAATTGGTGGAGGAATGGACGGCGCGAGCCGAGGAGATAGCCCTTCACTTCGCCGTCCTGCTCCAGCACGAAAGCGGACTCCGGCTCCCAGTCGGTATAAAAACTCGTCAGGTAGTCGGCGAAAAGCTCGCGGTCCTCGAACACCGGGTCTATCGCCTTGCCGAGATATCCGGTCTCGCAGCACAGGCGGCGGACTGCATCGCGATCGCTCGGACGATACAGCCTGATGACGTCATCGGCGGGCATAGCGACGCTGTTTCTTACTTCCCGATCACGTCCTCGTAAACGCCAAAAAGCCGCGTGAAAACGCTGTCCCATGAGTAATTCTGCCTGACGCGGGCGGCTGCTTCTGTTCCATCCGCCGCCAGATCGCGCGTCGCCATCCGGCGGATGGCTTCAGCCAGCGCTTGCGGCGTGTTTTCCGCCGCCCAATGTGTCTGGTCGGTGAAGATGATGCGATCCATGTAACTCCCGCGTATGCCTACTACCGGCGTGCCGCTGGCCTGGCTTTCCAGTGCGACCAAACCGAAGGTTTCTTGCAAGCTGGGATGCACGAAAAGGTCGGCCGCGCGGTAAAGGCGCGCTAGTTGTTGTCCGTCCCCTTGGTATGGTAGCCAGTGGACATCACGGCGGCGCTCGAGCAGGCGCGCGAGATGGCGGCGTTCGGTGCCGTCGCCGACCACAACCAGGCTGAAGCGGGTGTCGTCCAACTGCGTGAACGCATCGAATAGCGTGGTGACATTCTTTTCCGGGGCGAGCCGCCCGACGTAAAGAAGGAGAATTTTGTCCTCCGCTATGTCGAGCGCTTCGCGCACCTGGCGGCGTTCGTCTGGCGCGGGTCGCGCGTGGAAAAGCGCCGTGTCGACGCCCAGTTCGCCAAGGCGCGTGTTCGGCACGCCCCAACTTTCGAGCAATTGGCGCAGCGCGGGCGAGGGAACGATGGTTGCATCGAAGCGGCTATAAAGCTCGCGCACGTAGCGGCGCGAGACATCGCGCATGATGTCGACGGCGATGTGGCCGAAGAATTTTTGGATGGTGCGCAGATAAGCCTCGGGAAAGTGTGAGTGGTAGAATCCGACCACCGGAATGCCCAGCGCGTCTCCGGAGGCGAGGGCTTTCCATGCCACCTGGTAGGGGTCGCCGGACTCGATGACATCGGGACGCTCCTTCTCGAGAATTTCCTCCACTGCCGTGAGGTTGAGCAGCATGCGGTAGCGGGCGGTGCGCGAGACGAGCGGAGCGCGAATGGTGTACACGCCCGCTGGACCGTCCTGCTTGAACCCGTTTGTTTCGCCCGGAATGACGAGCACATGGCGGTCATCCGGTCGCGCGCGTTTCATCCACGCGACTTTCTCGGAAACGTAACGTTTCACCCCGCCGCCGACCGGCGAGTAAAATTGGGTGAGGTCGCAAACTTTCATGGGGCGCGGCCGCCTGCCGCCATCGCGCGCTACTCGCGCGCCGCGAGATACCGCTCGGCCTCGATGGCTGCGGCACAACCTTGGCCCGCGGCGGTGATGGCCTGACGGTAAACATGGTCGGCCACATCGCCCGCGGCAAAAACGCCGGCCACGTTTGTTTTCGTGCCGTCCTGCTGGATGAGGTAGCCGTTTTCGTCCATGTCGAGTTTGCCGCGGAACGGCGCGGTGTTCGGGGTGTGGCCGATGGCGACAAAGACGCATTTGACCGCGAGGTCCTCGCGCGCGCCGGTGTTGGTGTCTTCCAGCACGATGCCGCGCACTTCGCCGGCGTCGTCGGTGAGATAGGCCACCGGCTTGCGGTTCCAGAGAGTTTTGATCTTGGGGTTGGAGAGAGCGCGGTCGGCCATGATCTTTGAAGCGCGCAGGGTGTCACGGCGGTGGATCAGGTAAACGACCGAAGCAAAGCGGGTGAGAAATGTCGCTTCCTCGCAGGCCGAATCTCCGCCGCCTATGACACAAACCGGAACATCACGGTAGAAAGCGCCATCGCACGTCGCGCACGAGGTGAGCCCGTGTCCGATGAGTTTTTTCTCGTCCGGCAGGTCGAGCCAACGCGCCGCGGCGCCGCTGGCGATGATCAGCGTTTCGGTGTCGATCCAGTTGCCGTCGACTTTGATGCGGTGGTGCGAGTCGCCTTTTTCGAACTCCTCGAGCGTTCCGTATTGGAAACGCGCACCGAATTTTTCCGCCTGCTCGTGCATGCGCATGATGAGATCGGGACCATCCACACCCTCGGGAAATCCGGGAAAATTCTCCACCGCTGTGGTCGTGGTGAGTTGTCCGCCGGGTTGGCGTCCCTCGAGAACGAGCGGGGAGAGTTGCGCGCGGCCGGTGTAGATGGCCGCGGTGAGTCCGGCGCAACCGGTGCCGACGATGACGACTTTTTCCATGAAGCGGCGAGACTAGCGGAGACGATGTCCGGGGGCCAAGCTCTGCGGGGAGTTGAGGGTTGAGGGATGCGAGTTGAGGGGTCAGCCGAGGATGGCGCGCAGCTCCCGTTCCAGTTCAGCGAAACGCTCGTCGCTCAGCACGGACACACGGGAACATGTCTCAAGGATGTCCTCCTCGATTTCAGCCCACGAGCGGCAGCCCCCGAACGACTTCTGCCAGGCAACGCTCCGGGGCGGGTCGAGGCGGTAAACGCGAAGCAGGGCGATCTGGACTCCCGGCGCGGGCTTCTGCTCGAAGCGACTTTCGACTTCGGCAGGGGCGAGAATGTGGAAGGCGTGCAACTTCGAGAGGATCGCACGGTCGGTCACGACCTTGTGCCAGACCAGCGTGGCGGCGTGCCGGATTTCGACCGCCTCGCGTTCGCCTTCGGTGCCGGCCTGACGCGCGGCGAAATCCGCTTCTGCCACGACGCGCTCGGATTGCTGGTGAAAAAAAGTGGGCAAAAGGGCGAATTCCTCGTGTTCGAAGCGCAATCCATCCTTCCCTTCCGCGATGCCACCCTTGCGGATGACGATGATCTGGCGCCCAGACCCGAGGGCCTCGCAGACCACATCCCATTCCTTCAAAGCAACCAACATGGTGTCCGATCCTAGCCACTTCGGGCGCGCGGGCCAAGACAGCCTTCTTTCCGGGCTTGACCCGGGAGCCCCGATCCAGCACTTAAATCGCGTTTCCGCGCCCTCCGGCGCCCCGCAAACCACCGATCCCGATGATTTTCCGCGCGCTCCTGAGCCTTCTTCTATTGGCCGCTGCGACAGTTGCGTCCTTCGCGCAGATGGCCACGCCTCCGGCCGGTCCCGTGGTCAAAGCGATCGCGGTGGATTATGTCGGCCCCGAAACGGTCAGCCGCGAACGCGTTCTGGCCAATCTCAAAACGCAAGTCGGCGACCCGTATTCCGAGCGCTTGGCCGAGGAAGACGTGAAGACACTTTTCGCCACGGGCGATGTGGCCAACGTGCGCATCTTCGCCCAGCCGCAGGATGACGGCGTCAAAGTCACCGTGCTTCTGCAGGGCCGCTCGACCGTCACCGAAGTTCTCATCGAGGGCGCGACGGAGATCAGCCCGGATCGCTTGCGCCGCGAACTCACCTACAAGGTCGGCGATCGTTTGAGCGAGGAGCAGGTCGAGAAGTCCCGCCAAGCCATGGTCGAGATGTATCAGGACCGCAACTTCGGCGAAGTCAGCATCACCACGCGTATCCAGACCGACGACCGCACGGGCGACTCGCGCGTGGTTTACATGGTGAGCGAGGGGACCAAGCAAGTGGTCAAGCGCATCAGCTTCAACGGCAACGATGCCGTGTTGGCCAAGGACCTGCGCAAGGCGATGAAGACGAAGACGGCCAACCTGCTTTCCATCTTGAACAAAAGCGGCCGCCTCGTTCCGGCCCAGCTCGAGGAAGATCGCACGGCCATCCGCACCGTGTATCAGAACCGCGGTTTTGCCGACGTGCAGGTCACGGAGGTGCAGGTTGTCCCGATGACGGGCAATGGCGTCGAGCTCGTCTACACGATTGTCGAGGGCCAGCAGTATTCCGTGGCGCAGCTCAAGCTCGATGGTGTTCTTGTTGCTTCGGCTGACGAACTCAGGGCGAAGCTCAAGATGACCGACGGTTCGCTCTATACGCCCGACGGCATGACGGCCGACATGAAAACGCTGCGCGATTTCTACGGCACGCAGGGTTACATCGAGGCGAACATCATTCCGGAAATTTCCCCGGTCGGCGCGGGGCAGGTCAACCTCACCTACCGCATCGACGAAGGCACGCAGTCCTACGTCAACCTAATCAACATTCAGGGCAACACGCGCACCAAGGACCACGTCATCCGTCGCGAACTGGCCGTCTCTCCCGGCGATGTCTACGACACCGTGCTCGTCGACGTGAGCAAGCAGCGCCTCGAGAACCTCAACTATTTCTCGCAGGTGCAGACCGTGCCGACCGACACGATGATTCCCGGGCGCAAGGATCTCAATGTCATCGTCGAGGAGAAGCGCACCGGTTCGTTCAACTTCGGCGCCGGCTTCAGCACGATCGACAGCCTCGTCGGCTTCGCCGAAATCCAGCAGACCAACTTCGACCTGTTCGGTTGGCCTGATTTTGTCGGCGGTGGCCAGCGCCTGCGCATCCGCGGACAATACGGTATCGAGCGCGCCGATGCCGTGGTGTCCTTCACCGAGCCTTGGTTCCTCGGGCAGCAACTCTCGCTCGGCACGGAACTTTTCTACCGCGAAGCGAGCTTCCTCAGTCCGCTCTACAACCAGTCGAACTACGGCGGCGCGATCCAGCTGCGCAAGCCCTTCGGCCAATTCGTCGCGGTCAATGTGGAATACAAGCTCGAGGGCGTCGATATCTTCGACATCGCCGACGATGCGCCGGTGCAGATTTCCTCGCAGGAGGGCCTTTACACCCGCAGTGCGTTTTCCGGCGGTCTCACGTGGGACTCGCGCGACAACCTCTTCCTCACGCGTCGCGGCACTTACCTCAACCTGAGCGGCTTTGTGGCCGGCGGCGGGCTCGGTGGCGATGTGCAGGATTACGGCGTGTCCCTCGAGGGTTCGCAACACGTGCTTTTGCCCTGGGACATCATCTTTCTCTTCAAGGGCCAGTTGGCCACCGTCAGTTCGTGGGGCGGCTCCGACGAAGTTCCCATTTTCGACCGGCTCTGGCTCGGCGGCGCCAACAACCTGCGAGGCTTCAATTTCCGCGAGGTCGGCCCGAACGTCGACGGCGACTACTACGGCGGCAATACCCTGGGTTATATGACCTTGGAAATGACTTTCCCGATCATCAGCCGCGTCCGCGGGGCGTTCTTCACCGATTGGGGCTTCGTCAACGAGCCCTCCTGGAACTTCGACGCCGGCGGCTACAATGCCGACTACGGCTTCGGCATCCGCCTCGACCTGCCCATCGGCCCGATCCGTATCGACTACGGTATCCCCTTCGTTTCCGACGCCTACAACGGGGGGTCGGGTAAGATCCAGTTCAACATCGGATACCAATTTTGAACGGCCGGACCCCTGCCGGGGTCTCATCAAAAGTCTTTACACGCCCTGTCGGGCACCCAAGATTCACCTTCAACCTTATGAAAAAACTGCTCCCGTTCCTCGCTGTCACTATCGCCCTCGGCGCCACACCGGCCTTCGCCCAGATGAAAGTCGGAATTGTGGACATGAACAAAGTGTTCACCAGCTACTACAAAACCAAGGAAGCTGAGACGCGCCTCAACGACGCCCGCGCCCAAGCCAAGACAGACCTCGACAGCCGCCTCGAGACTCTCAAGTCCAACATGGAAGAGATCAACAAGCTCGAAGCCGACACCAAGAAGCCCGAGCTCGCGGCCGACAAAAAAGAAACAGCGATCAAACAGCGCGACGAGAAAATCAACGAGGTGCGCAACCTCGACCGCGAAATCGGCGAGTTCCGCCAGACCCGCGAGCGCCAGCTGCAGGAGCAATTCATGCGCATGCGCGGCGATATCGTGCAGGACATCATGAAAGTCGTGGACTCGAAGGTCAAGTCCGACGGCTTCGACCTCGTCCTCGATTCTTCCGGTCTCGGCATCAGCCAAGTGAAAGTTGTCCTCTACTCCGCGCCCTCCATGGATTTCAGCGACAGCATCATCTCCACGCTGAACGCCAACGCGCCGAAAAAAGCAGCCACCAACTGACGGCACCGCGCCACGCGCGGAGATTTTTCGATGCCGACTGTTCTCGAACTCGCCGCCCTCGTGGGCGGCGAAGTTTTTTCCGGACCGGGCGATGCTGTCATCGACGGCCCCGCCGCCCTCGACACCGCGCGCCCGGGCGAGATTTCCTTTTTCTCTCATGCGCGCTACGCGGCCGACCTCAAAACAACGAAGGCCACGGCTGTCCTCGTGCCGCGCGATTTCGCCGGCGAGACCTCTGCCACCTGCATCCGGGTCGACAATCCCTCGGGTGCGTTCACCCGTATCACCGCGGAGTTCATTAGCGAGCCTGTCAGGCCGCCCGCGGGAATCCATCCTTCGGCGGTCGTGCATCCGGGCGCGAAAATCGCGCCCGAGGCCAGCGTGGGCGAGAATGTCGTCGTCATGCCGGGGGCGGTCATCGGCGCGGGCAGCGTCATCATGGCCGGGGCTTACGTCGGAGAAAACGCGCGCATCGGATCCGACTCTCTCCTCCATCCGCACGCCGTCCTGTCCCACGGGTGCGTTCTCGGCGACCGGGTTGTTTTGCATTCCGGCGCGGTCATCGGCTCGGACGGCTTCGGCTACGACACGCGTGATGGCAAGCACCACAAAATCCCGCAGAGCGGCATCGTCGTGGTCGAGAATGACGTGGAGATCGGTGCCAACACGACGATCGACCGCGCGCGCTTCGGCCGCACCGTGATCGGCGAGGGGACGAAGATCGACAACCTTGTCATGATCGCCCACAACGTGGTCATCGGGAAACATTGCATCGTCTGCTCGCAGGTCGGCATCGCGGGAAGCGCACAGATCGGAAACTATGTCATTCTTGCCGGTCAAGCCGGCATCGTCGGCCACATCAAAATAGGTGACGGCTCGATCATCGGCGCGCAGACCGGCGTGAGCAACGATGTCGAACCGGGTGCGCGCGTCGTCGGCAGCCCCCCGCGGCCGATCGGGCAATGGAAACGCTCCATCGTGCGCGTCGACAAACTCGGCGAGCTCTACGACCGGGTGAAAGCCCTCGAAACCAAAGTCGGTGGCTGATGCTGCTTGTCCTGACCAGTTTTCCCGACGCCGACGCGGCTGCGACCGCCGCCCGCACATTGGTCGAAGAAAAACTCGCGGCCTGCGGCACGGTTGTTCCGGGTGCCCGCTCCATCTACGAATGGGAGGGAAAGATGGAAGACAATGCCGAGGTCCTTCTTCTCCTCAAGACCGAGTCCACCCTTTACGCCAAACTCGAGAAGCGTCTGGCCAAACTGCATCCCTACAAGGTTCCCGAAATCGTGGCGTGGGAACCCGGCGCGGTCCACCGGCCCTATGCCGCGTGGGTTGCCGCTGCCCTCGGTGAAGCCTAAGCTTCTTTTGTGACCATCCTTGAACGCATCCTGCCCGACGTGCGTCGCGAGCTCGACGAGGCGCGTGCTGCTGTCCCGCTCGAAGACATCATGCGGCGCGCCGCAGATGCCAAACCTCCGCGCGATTTCGCCGGGGCCCTCACCGCGGATGGCTTCGGGCTCATCGCAGAATGGAAACAACGCTCGCCGAGCATGGGAGAAATGCGGGCTAAGAATGTTATGGATGCCGCCGCGGCCTACGAAACTTCGTCGGTCGTCCGTGCTATTTCCGTCCTGACCAACACAAAGCACTTCGGCGGCACGATTGGGGACTTGGCGCGGATCGCCGCCGCCTCGACCAAACCGGTCCTGCGTAAGGATTTCATCCTCGATCCTTATCAGATTTACGCTGCGCGGGCCGCGGGGGCGGATGCCGTTCTGCTCATGGCCAACGTCCTCTCGGCGGAGCGGATGGCGGAATTGCACGAGCTGGTGCTCGAACTCGGCATGGAATCCCTCTTCGAAGTGCACGAGGCGCAGGAGATCGACTCCTTGCCAGCCAACGCCCGCGTGGTCGGGATCAACAGCCGCAAGTTCAAGTCACGCGAGGGGCTGGTCGCCCGCGGACAAAGCCGCGACGAGGATTTCACCCTGGACTTCGGCGCCTTCGAATTGGCGCAGAACCTGCCGGCCGGATGCGTCCGTGTGGCCGAAAGCGGGGTGACCCCGGCCACGGTCGCTCCGTTGGCGCGGCATTTCGACGCCGCCTTGGTCGGAACATCGCTTCTGCGGGATTCGCGCGGCGTGGAGGCGGCGTTGGGGGAATTTGCCGCGGCGCTTGCCGGGGCGGGGCGCTGAAGTCCATTCTTCGCGGGTCATGGCGGGCAAAGATTTTCTCCGGGAAGCGGTCGAGGCGCCAGAATCGCCCCTCGACGTTTCGTTGCGTCCGCCCCATTTCGCGGAATTTTCCGGACAGGCCCGCGTCGTCGAACGTTTGCAACTGATGGTCGATGCCGCCCGCCAGCGAGGCGACGTGTTGCAGCACGTGCTTCTCTCCGGGCCCCCGGGGTTGGGTAAAACCACGCTGGCCCACATTCTCGGCAACGCCATGGGTGCGGAAGTCAAATGCACCAGCGGTCCCACCATCGAGAAAGCAGGTGATCTGGCCGGCTTGCTCACCACGCTGCCGGAGGGGGCGATTCTTTTCATCGACGAAATCCACCGGCTGCAGGCTTCGATCGAGGAATACCTTTATCCGGCGATGGAAGACTACAAAGTCGACATCATCATCGACCAAGGTCCCAACGCGCGCAGCGTGCGGCTCAATCTGCCGAAGTTCACTCTCGTCGGCGCGACGACGCGCTCCGGGATGATCAGCGCTCCGCTCCGCTCGCGTTTCGGTATGACCTGCCGGCTCGATTACTACGAGGCGGAGGATCTCGTGAAGATCGTCGAGCGCAGCGCGGGCCTCCTCGGCGTAGCCGTCGAAGCCGGCGGCGCCCGCGAGATTGCCAACCGCTCGCGCGGCACGCCCCGCATCGCCAACAATCTTTTGCAATGGTGCCGCGATTACGCGCAAGTCCGCGCCGAAGGCATCATCACCGCGGAGACCGCGGCTGCGGCCTTGACCATGCTAGATATCGACGGCGACGGACTCGACGAGATGGACAAGCGCATTCTCGAAGCAATCATCCACCGTTTCAGCGGCGGACCGGTCGGGCTCAATTCGCTCGCCGTGGCCGTCGGCGAGGAATCCGGCACGCTGGAGGAAGTGCACGAACCGTTCCTCATCATGCGCGGCTACTTGCAGCGCACCCCGCAGGGCCGCACCGCCATGCCCATGGCCTACCGCAAACTCGGCGCCGTGCCGCCCTCCGCTTCGGGCGATCTCTTCGCCCAGTAACACGCGCCAACGATGCAGCAAAGCCTCACCGGCAGTCCGCGCAAAATCGCTTTTGTCTTCACCTCGATGCCGGTCGGTGGCGCGGAGGATTTCGCCCTCGGCGTCGGACCGCACCTCGCGCCGGATTTCGAAGCGCGCTACGTGTGCCTGCGCTACTACGGACGGCTCGGCGAGGAGGCGAAGAGCGCCGGCCGCCGTGTTGATCTGGTCCGCGTTTTCACCACGCGGTGGATCACCCCGTGGGCCATCCGGCGTTTTACCTCATGGCTGCAACGCGAGCAGATCGCCGCGGTGCATTCGCAAACGCACCATGCGCATATCTTCGCGACCAAGTCGGCCCAGTCGCTCGGTATCCCTTCGGTCGTCCACCAGCAGAAAACCCTGCAGCAGTTGCCGCCGCGCCGGGCGCGCCTCTTCCGCGCCTGCCTCGAGCGCGCTTCGCATGTCGTGGCGCTCTCCGCGCAGACCGCGCGGGACATGGTGCGGACCTTTGCTCTCCCTGCGGAAAAAATTTCGGTTGTTGCCAACGGAATTGAACGCAGTGACTTCCAACCGGCATCGGACCGCGCCGCTTTGCGGCGTGAACTCGGACTGCCCGAAACTGGACTGCTCGTCGGCAGCGTCGGACGTCTCCATCAACACAAGAGCCACGAAACAACTGTCGAGGCCGTGGCCTTGGCGCGAAAACAAGGCGTCGAAGTCACCGCGGTGCTGGTCGGCGAGGGAGCACAGCGAGAGGCATTGGAGCGTCTGGCGCGCGAGCGAGGGGTTGCCGATACGATCATCTTTGCCGGCGCGCAACGCCCCGTTGCTCCGTGGATTCAGGCCCTCGATCTTTTTGTGCTTCCGTCCGTCTGGGAAGGCCAGCCCTTGGCCATGCTCCAAGCCGTGGCCTGCGGCGTGCCGGTGCTGGCCAGCAATATCGAGGGCAACACCGCGGTGCTCGGAAGCGATCATCCGGGCCTGTTCCCGCCCGGCGACGCGGCGTGGCTGTCCAAACTGATGACCGCCGCGTCGCGTGACCCCGGTTTTCTGCTCCAGCTTCGCGAGAGTCAACAGCGGGTCGATATTCCTTGGAGCGACCAATCCGCGCGTCAGTTGGCGGACATCTATCGGGCGCTGCTCTCATGAACCCTCTGCACATCGCCATTCTCGCGCCGACCTTCCTGCCGAAATGCTCGGGCGCGGAAGTTTTTCACCACAACCTCGCCTCTCGCCTCGCCGCCAACGGACACCATGTGACGGTCATCGCGCCTCGCGCCCGTGTGCGCCAACTTCGTGCGCAAGGCTGGAATCTTCCCTATGGATTGGCGGCTTATCCGGACAAGCGCTGGAACTGGCTTAAGCGCCACCCACGCTTCGCGTTCTGGCTCAACCGCCGCGCTTTGTCCGCCTTGCAACGCAAACACTGCTTCGATGTCTGGCATGCTTTCGTTCTTTACCCGGCTGGCGTTGTTTTGGCCGACTGGCAACAGTCCTCAGGAGTTCCGGGCTTGGTCCGCGCGGTTGGTGATGATGTCTCGGGCTTGCCTTCGCGCGGGCACGATGCCCATGTCACAAGCGCAATCCGCGAGAAGTTGCCACTCGCGGGCTGCCTCGTTGCTCTCTCGCAAGAGATGGCGGACGAACTTGTCGCCCTCGGGATCGATCGGGACAAAATCGGCATCGTGCCCAATGCGGTCGATGCGGGCCGCTTCGCCGCTTCGCCGGACAGGCGCGCGGCGGTCAGGTCGGAGTTCGGTCTTCCGGAAAGCGCGTTCGTCTTTCTTTGCGTGGCGAGGAACCATCCGCAAAAAGATTTTTCCACCCTTTTTGCTGCCTTCCGCGCGCTTTGCGCCGAAGTGCCCGAACGCGACCTGCGTCTGGTCATTGCCGGGCGCGACGCCGAAAACTTGCGCGTGCAGCTAGGCGATCTTTCGGAACGCGTGATCCTCTGCGAGTGCGGTGCAGAGAGTGCGGCGCAACAGGTTCCGTCCATGCCCCCGGACAGACTGGTCGGACTTTACCTCGCTGCGGATGCTTTTGTTCTCTCCTCTCTTCTCGAGGGATTCAGCTCCGCGATTATCGAGGCGATGGCTGCCGGTCTTCCGCTTGTCGTGACCGATGTTCCCGGGATCCGTGGTGTGGTCACCGATAACCGTGAAGGCTTGCTTGTTCCGCCCCGTTCGCCCGCCGACCTCGCCGCAGCCATGCGGCGGATGGCTGAAGACGCGACATTGCGCACGCGGCTTTCCTCGATGGCCCGTGAGACCGCAGCGCGCTACAACTGGCCGACGGTAGTCGGGGAATACGAAAGTCTGTATCACGAACTGAACGCTTTGCGCTCCAAGATATGACTGCGGACGTTCAGCAGATCAAACAACGGACACCGCGTCCGGATCTGTCGCTTTTTCCCGGTCTTCTTTATCTCGGTCCGCAGCGCACGGGTTCGACTTGGCTGCATGCCAATCTCTCGCGCCATCCGGAGGTTCATCTTCACTGCGACAAGGAGACTTTTTATTTTTCAACCTTGGGCCGCCCAGATGCTCCACGCTACCGGTTCGATTTTCTCGAGGATTACCTCGCATCTTTCCACGAACGTATGGGCACCCGCCTCTTGAAGAATTACCACGCGCTGCGTCGGTGCGGGTCTTTCTATCGTCCGCGCGTGCGCGGTGATTTTACTGCGTCCTACGGCATGCTCGACGAGAACGTCATTGCCGCAATCGTTCGCCTCCGCCCCGATGTGCGCGGCATCATGCTGGTGCGTGATCCAGTTGAACGTGCCTGGAGCCACGCCAAGAAAGACTTGGTGCGGGGGCGCGACAGTGCGGCGGATGACGCCGAACTTCTCGACTTCATCCGATCACCCGACCAGCTGGCCCGGGCCGATTATCGTGCAACCATCGCGCGTTGGACGCGTCATTTGGCGCCGGGTAGTTTCTTTGTTGCGCCGTATTCCCGCATCGGCACCGATCCTGAAGCGCTCCTCGACGAGATCAGCGCCTTCCTCGGCATCCGCCGGCTCGGCGGGGCGAGCAAGCGGCATGTCACGACCCGCCAGAATGTGACGCCCGAGACTGCTGTGTCTGCATCTCTCAAGGCCGCGGTGGAGACAACTCTTGCGCCCGCCACGGCGTCCTGCCGCGAACTACTCCGGGAAATCGGATCCGGTCGCATCTACTGACCGCGCGGAAAATTTGCCAAGAAGCCAAACAAAGGCATCATCGACGACTTTATGGGAATCTACCGCCGCACACTGGCTTATTACCGGCCGTTTTTGGGCCAGACGCTGCTTGCTCTGGTTCTCAGCCTGATTGTCACGGGATTCAATCTGCTCAAGCCTTGGCCCTTCAAATACATCGTGGACGGCGTTCTCACGCCGGGATCGGCCGAGAGCAAGGCACAGCTTGCCGCGTGGTTCGGATCGGTTTCGCCGGCCACGCTCATTTTTTTCCTCTGCCTCGCCATGGTCGGGATCACGGTTCTGGCCGGACTGGCCAATCTCGGGTCGAGCTATCTGCTGATCAACATCGGGCTCAAGTCGCTGCTGCGCATCCGCACGGAGCTCTACGCCCACTTGCAGAGGCTCTCGCTCAAATTCCACGACACGCGCCGCTCGAGCGACTCCAGTTTCCGCGTGGCCTACGACACGCAATCGCTCCAGACAATTTTCAACCGCGGATTCACCAACATTTTCACCTCGGGCGTCATGCTGGTGTCGACCTTTGTTATCATGGTGCGTCTGGACGTGAAGCTCACCTTGCTGTCGCTCGGCGTCGTCCCGCTCATTGTTTTCGCCATTTACTGGTTCGCCAAACGTATCCGCTCGCAGAGCACCACCATTCAGGAACGCGAGAGCGCACTGCTTGCCACCTTGCAAGAGGGGTTGGCTTCGGTGCGTATGGTCCACGCTTTCGGTCAGGAGGATCGGGAAGTCGGGCAATTTCATGACCGGGCGAGCGAAAGTCTTCGGGCTAACCTGCGCCTGACTTTCACCAACGTAACCAGCGCGCTTGTGGTCGGCACCCTCATGGCGGCGGGCACGGCGGTTCTCTACTACGTCGGATCGCTCCATGTTCTCGAGGGCAAGCTCACGCTCGGCGACCTGCTTGTCTTCGCCTCTTACCTCCTCATGCTCTACGCGCCGCTCGAGCAGCTGACCTACACCGCGTGGGCCATGGAAGGTGCGGCCGCCGGTGCCAAACGTTGCTTCGATATTCTCGACCGCGAAGATGACGTGCGGGATGCACCCCACGCCAAGGCTTTGCAGAATGTGCGCGGCGATATCCGCTTCAGTGATGTCGACTTTGGCTACGATGATTCGCGCGGCATTCTCCATGATGTCTCGCTGCAGATCCGTCCGGGCGAAAGTGTGGCCATCGTGGGCGGCACCGGTGCGGGCAAGAGCACACTGCTCAGCTTGGTGCCGCGGTTTTACGATCCAACCAAGGGCGAGGTTGCGGTGGATGGACAAGATCTGCGCGGACTAAAGAAAAAATCACTGCGCTCGAACATCAGCATGGTTTTGCAGGATACGCTTCTTTTCTCCACCACCGTGCGCGAGAACATCGCCTATGGCCGGCCGGATGCGACTGAGGATGAAATCATTGAAGCAGCCAAGCGCGCGCAGGCCTATGATTTTGTCATGCGCATGTCTGGCGGCTTCTCCAGCCAAGTCGGCGAGCGCGGGGGACACTTGAGCGTGGGACAACGCCAACGCATCGGTATTGCCCGCGCCTTCCTGAAAAACGCGCCCATTCTGCTCCTCGACGAGCCGACCTCCGCCCTCGATGCGACAACGGAGGAAGCTATCATGGCAACGATCACGGATCTGATGAAAGGTCGTACCACACTCATGGTGACGCATCGCCTCAACACGGCCCACCGCTTCGATCGCATCGTGGTCTTGGAACATGGCCGCATCGTCGAGCAGGGAACCGGGCCGGAGTTGCTGGCGCTCGGTGGTGTTTACGCCAAGCTGTTCGCTTCGGGCCACTACCACTCATGAGCCGCCAGAAGAAAAAGATCATCGTGCTCGGATTCATGGGCGGATGCCCGATCGCTGGCGTTGTCTGGCAGCACATTCACTACATCGTCGGATTGCAGCGTCTCGGGTACGAGGTCTGGTATGTGGAGGACGGACTCCGCTATCCCTACGATCCCGAGGCTTACACCATCACGGAGGATTTTTCCTACGCGGCAAAGACGTTGCAAAAACTTGCCGCACAATACGGTTTCGAGGACCGCTGGTGTTTCTGCGCGCGCTACGGAGACGAGCCGAAAACAGCGGGCCTGGATTTGCATCAGTTGCGCGCGCTTTACCGCGAATGCGACGCCGCGCTCAACGTCTGCGGAAGCCACGATCTCAATGACGATCTCCTTTCCATCCGTCGCCTCATTTACGTGGAGAGCGATCCCGGAGTGGAGCAGATCAAGATCGATCTCGGCGATGCCACAGCGCGCGATTATCTCGCGCGGCACGCCAAGCTGTTCACCTTCGGGGAGTTGGTCGGAACGGAGAAGTTTCCCGTGCCTTTGCACGGATTGGCGTGGCAACCCACGCGGCAGCCGGTGGTCACCGATCTCTGGTCTACCGGTGCGGCTCCTGCGGACGGTGCCGTTTACACTTCGATCTGCAATTGGTCGACTAGCGGCAAGAAGGATATCGAGTGGCGGGGTAGCAATTATCTTTGGAGTAAATCGCTCGAGTTCTTGAAATTTGTCGAGGCGCCGAAGCGTTGCGGCGAGACGTTCGAACTGGCTACGGACATCAAGGATGCCGGCGAAAAAAATACGTTCGAGAAAAACAACTGGCATCTCGTCGATCCGCACGCGCTGAGCATCGATTGGGACCGTTATCGTGATTATATCCGTGGGTCGAAGGGCGAGTTCACCGTGGCCAAGGACCAATACACGCGGCTGGACACGGGATGGTTCAGCGATCGGTCTGCCTGCTATTTGGCGGCGGGGCGCCCGGTTATCACGCAGGAGACGGGGTTCACGGATTTTTACGGCGGCAAAGAAGGACTCCTTTCGTTCTGCACGATGGAGGACATCGTCGCGGCGGCCGGGGCGATCCGCGCCGATTATCCAAAACATGCCAAAGCCGCGCATGAAATCGCGCGGGAATATTTCGAGGCGGAGAAAGTCCTCGCTTCCCTCCTTGAGCGGGCCGGAGTTTGATCTTGGCCATGACCCGTTGCCTCTTGTGTTTGCTTCTCGCGGTTGCGCTCCCGGGCTGCAGTTGGCTTCCGAAATGGGGCGATGGATGGTTTGGTCTGGTCAAAAAGAAACCGGAGGCACCCGAGGCCACTTTGCCCGCCTGGATCGGGCGGGTCGTCATGGTGGACGGGGACAACAAGTTTGCCTTGGTCGACACCGGCGCGCCCTTGCGACTCCCGCCCGGCAAGAAACTGTTGGCCTTCCGCGAGAGGCGGCGGACCGCGCTGCTCGAAACGACCGACGAAACGCGTCCGCCTTTCCTCGCCGTCCAGATTGTTGAGGGTATGCCTTCTCTTCAGGACCAGGTGGCGGTGGATGAGAGCCGTCCCCCCGAGGCGCTGCCCGCTGACTGAAAGATTGCTGAAGGCTAAGGGGTGGGTTTTAATGGGTGGTTCCCGATGAACCTCCTTCTCCGGACCTGTGCGGCCCTGCCGGTCCTCTTATGGGCCGGCTCCTCTGTGGCTTCGGCCCAGAGTCCGTCCCCGAGTCCCAGCCGGGTGGCGGAAATGATGAAGGAGACCTTCCCGAATCCGGACCAGGCCGCTTCCGCTCGTCCGACCCCGGCGGCCACTCCGGCTGCTTCTGTGCCGTCTCCCACGCCTTCGGCCGAAATGCTCGCGCCCATGCCGGCGGGGTTGCCTACCCCGATGCCTTCGCCCGTTGTCTTGCCGGCCGCACCGGTGCAGCCGTCCCAAATTCCCGGCCTCGACCCGCAGCTCGAAGGTCAGATCGAGGCGGGGATTCCCGACCCCATGCAAATGACTTTCCCGACGGTGCCGACCATCGCCGAACCGAAACCGGAGAAGGGCCCGGATCCGGTGACTACGATCAAGCTGCCACCGGCCTCTTCGCTCGAACTTGCTCTTGCCCCGGGTGCGCAAAAAATGAACATCGCGGACGCCATCGGCACCGCTGTTTCCAAAAATCCGGAGATTCTCACCGCCATCCAGCAAATCCGTCTGACCAAGGGGCAACTCGTGCAGGTGCGCGCCGCGCTTTTGCCGCAAGTGCAGGCCGGAACGGCTTACCAGATGCAGTCCGAGCAGTTGGCCAATCCGAACCGCCGCGCCGAATTCGGTTTTGCCAACAACAACGAGTCGCTCAACGTAACCATCGAAGTCAACCAGAGCATTTGGTCGGGATGGAAGAACCAGGCGGACTTTTCCGCGGCACGATTGGCCAATGACAGTGCGTTCTATTCCCTGCGCCAAACGATCGACAAAGTTGTCGCGGATACCAAAAAACTTTTTTACGACATCATCTTCAACCGCGCGCTTATCCGTGTGCGCGAGGAATCAGTGGCCGTGCTTCAATCGCAGCTGCAGGATCAGCAAAGCCGCTTCGAGGCAGGCACCGTCCCGCGTTTCAACGTGCTGCAGGCCGAAGTCGCGCTGGCCAACGCCATTCCTCCGGTCATCCAAGCGCGCAATGCGCTGCGTATTTCGCAGTTCGCCTTGGTCAAGCAACTCGGCCTCAACTACCCGGAAAATCCCTCCCAGGTGCCGATCGATGTCATCGGGCAACTCGACTACAATCCGATCAATATCAATCTGGGCAGTTCGGTCTTCACCGCGCTGGCCCGCAACCCTTCGCTCAAAGTGCAAAGGCAGAATATCCTCATCGGCGCGGAAAAACTGAAATCCGCCATGTCGGGATTCCAGCCCACGCTCAATGCCACGGCAGGATGGCAGACGTTCAACGTGCCCACGGCGTCCACCCTCGACGACACGGTCAACGGATGGTTCTTCGGCGTGACGGGCAGTTGGAATATTTTCGACGGACTCGCCACGGTCGGAGCCACGCAAGCTGCGCGCGCTTCGCTCGACCAGTCGCGCATCAACTACGACAACTCGGCGCGCGGGGTGGAGCTCGATGTGCAACGCGCCGTGTCCAATCTCATCGAAGCGCAGGAAATCATCGACAGCCAGCGGGCCAACGTTACCCAAGCCACCGAAGCTTTGCGCCTCTCGCGCGAACGTCTTGATGCCGGCGCGGGCACCCAGCTCGACGTGCTCAATGCACAGCAGTCCTTGCTCGAGGCGCAAACCACCGAGTTGGAGGGCCGCTACCGCTACATCACTGCTTTGGCCGAATACAATCGCGTCCTCTCCCTCGATACCGTCTACGCCGACACCTACGACGATCCGATGCTTACCGCGCGCGATCGCAAGCGCAACGACCTGCTCAACTCGACGGACAACCCGAACCCGGGCGTTCTCAACGGCACCATGCCGAAGAAAAGCGAGACTCTGCGTCCCTCGAAAAAACAGAAGCCCGCGCCCGCGCCGACCGACAAGAAGGCCACAGTGAAAAACCGTTGAACGCGGCGGAGATTTTCCAGCCGCTGGCCGGCTTGTCCGGCGTAAGTGCGGCCTTTGTTCCCCGTATCACCGGGATCGATGTGGCCACCGATCGCGCGACAGCGCTCGAGAGACTTGCTCCGGGTCATGCGGAGTATTTGCGCGGGCGCGGTTTCGATACCGCGCAGCTTGCCACGGCCGAGCAAGTGCACGGCGATGTGGTGGCCGTGGCCGCGGGTGCGTCCATGCACGCCGGTGCGGATGCTCTGATTACCGGTGTCAGGGGTCTTGGTCTCGGTATTTATGTCGCCGATTGTGCCGCGGTCTATCTTGCCGACCGAAAGGGTCGCGCCGCTGGACTCGTCCATTCCGGCCGCGCCGGCACAACAAAGAACATCGTGGGTCGCACCATCGCACTTCTCACTGCGGAGTTCGGAATCCCAGCGGAAGAGTTGGTCGTTGAGATCAGTCCATGTATCCGTCCACCGCTCTACGAAACCGATTTTGCCGCGGAGATTGCCGCACAAGCCCGCGCGGCGGGCGTAGCCGACGTGCGTGATCGCGCCATTTGCACGGGAGGGAACGTCGATCGGTTTTATTCCTACCGGGTGGAGCGCGGACAAACCGGACGTATGCTTGCCGTGATTGCCTTGCGGCCATGATCAGGCAGTTCGACACTGCGGAACCGGAGTGGATGGATTTGGCGGAGGCCCCCACACCCGAACTGGAACGAGATTTGCGCAATCTCGAGTCGCTTAACCGCCGTTTCGGCGCTCATCGCATGGTGCTGAAAAAACTGACTCCGCTTTTGCGGCGGCGCCAGCCGTTGCGCATCCTCGACCTGGCCACCGGCGGCGGGGACATTCCGCGCGCTGTGGTTCGCGAGGCGCGCACACTGCAGTGCCCCATCGCGGTGACCGCAGTCGACCGGCAGGAGGCAACCTTGCGCATTGCCGAGAAATTCTCCGGGGACTTTCCTGAGATCCAATATGTCCAGGCGGACATCGTCGGATTCGATCCGGATAAAGCGGTCGATGTGGTCATGTGCAACTTGGCCTTGCACCATTTCGAGGAAACCGACGTGATCCGCATCCTGCGACAGTGCCGTTTGCAGGCCGGAGTTGCCGCGCTGGTTACCGACCTGCGCCGTTCCATTCTGGCCCAGATCGCCATCGTGGGTGTGACCGAACTGTTCTACCGCGAGCCGATGACGCGTCACGATGCGCGGGTTTCGGCCGCGCGCGCTTTTTCCTACGCTGAGTTGCACCGCTTGGCTGTGGCCGCCGGCTGGTGGGGGTTCGAGCACCGGCGCTGCCCGTTTTTCCGGCAGATGCTTTGGCTGGAGCCGGACAAACGCCGGCGCTGACTCACATCCGCTCCGGCACCTCGACGCCGAGCAGTTCGAGGCCCTGCCGCAAAACGCGGGCGGTGGTATCGCACAAGACCAAGCGGGAGTGACGGGCCGGGCCTTCGGCTTTGAGCACGGGACAGGCCTCGTAAAACGCGTGGAACGCGTTGGCCGTCTCGAAAAGGTAGTTGGCCAAAAGATTGGGACGGAATTCGTGCAGGACCGTCGGGACAACTTCCCCGAATTGCAGCAACTTCTTCGCCAGCGCCAGCTCTGCGGGTTCGGTGAGGAAAATATTTTCCGCGGCGCCGAGTTCCGTCCCGAGTTTCCGGAAAATCGAACGCACGCGCACGTAGGCGTTCTGCAGGTAGGGCGCGGTGTTGCCCTGCAAGGAAAGCATCTTCGACCATGAAAAGACGTAGTCGGTCATGCGGTGCTGGGAGAGTTCGGCGTATTTCACCGCACCGAGTCCGACCACGCGCGCGATGTGCTTTTTCTCTTCCTCCGGCATTTCCGGGTTCTTCTCGTCGATCATGGCACGCGCCCGCGTCACCGCCTCGTCGAGCAGGGCGCGCAGCGGGACATTGTCGCCCGAGCGCGTCTTCATCAGTTTGTGGTCCTCGCCGAGGATGCTGCCGAACGCGATGTGCTCGAGTTTCGTGCTGTATCCCATGCGGCGTGCGGCGGAAAAAACCTGCTGGAAGTGGAGTTGCTGTGGTGCGCCGGTCACATACCAGATGGCATCGGGTTCCCAACGCTCCTCGCGATACTCGATGGTAGCCAGATCCGTTGTGGCGTAGAGAAATCCGCCATCGCTTTTGCGGATCAGACATGGTTTGTCGGCCAGCGCCGGAATGTCGCGGAAGAACACACAAACCGCGCCCTCGCTTATTTCCGCCACTCCGTCGGCCAAAAGTTTCTCCACCAAGGCGGCCAGTGCGGGATCGTAGAAGCTCTCGCCGAGACGTTCGTCGAAACGAATGCCCAGGTGACCGTAGATTTCCCCGAACTCGGCCCACGAGAGATCGACGAGTTGTTGCCAGATGGCGCGGTTTTCCGGATCGCCCTGTTGAAGTTTGACCAGCTCTTCGCGCGCGGCCTTGTGCACCGCGGGATCGGTCTGCTCGATCGCATTGACCTCGCGGTAGAGTCGCGTCATTTCCGCCACGGGATCACGCTCCAGCGCGGCCCGATCGAGGAGGTGCTTCCAGCCGTAAAGGACTTTGCCGAACTGCGTGCCCCAATCACCGAGGTGGTTGTCGGTCACGACCTCGTGTCCGAGGAACCTCGCGATGCGGGAGAGTGCGTCGCCGAGAATGGTGCTGCGGATGTGGCCGACGTGCATCGGTTTGGCGATGTTCGGCGAACTGAAATCGACGATGATTTTCCGCCGCTTTTCGGACTCGGGCGCGCCGCAGCGCGCATCGGCCGAGAGAATCCCCAATTGCCGCGAGACCCAACCGGGCTCGAGGCGGAAGTTGAGGAAACCCGGTCCCGCGATTTCCGGCTTGGCGCACATGTCGCCGCCGTCGAATTTTTCCGCGATCTGCGCGGCAAGCTCCCGCGGATTTCTTTTCGCCTCCTTGGCCAAAACCATGGCGGCGTTGGCCTGGTAATCGCCGAAGCGCGTGTCCGCCGCGGCGACGACATCGCCGCGTTCGGGCGGAAGTCCGCATGCGGTAAGCGCCGCGCGCAGCCTTTGCGTCAGCGCGGCCTGCGGTGTGATGCTCATTCAGCGCGGTCCGCCGCGGCTGGTGAAAACCTGCAGGATGGCTTCGGCATTGGGCGCGGCGGCCAATTCGTCGCGCACCTTGCGGTCGTTGAGAAACTTGGCGATGGCGGCGAGCGTGCGCAGGTGGACCTGGAACTGGTCGCGCGGAACAACGAAGAGGACGATGAAATGGACCAACTCGTTGTCGAGGGAGTCGAATTCGATGCCCGGCGCGGACCGGCCGAAAGCGGCCACGACTTCGCCGACGTGCTCGCTCGAGGCGTGGGGAATGGCGATGCCGAAACCTATGCCCGTGCTCATCGTTTCCTCGCGCTGCTTCAGGGCGGCGAGGATGCTGTCGCGGTAGTCCGCGGCAATACGGTCGCGCGCCACCAGCAGGTCCACGATCTCGGTGATCGCCGGCCACCGCTCGGTCGCCTTCATCTCGGGAATAATCTGCCCGACGGTGAGCAAGCTCGACAGGGTCATGCGCCTAAAGACCCGCCACCCTACCAATGGGGACTTCCTTGGCAAGACCGATTTGGCCGCCGGAAGCCGCGGCTGACAGCCTGTAATCAAGGTGTTACAGCTGATGGCGTGCTGCCCGAAATCCGCACGGAAATTCCCGGCCCGCGCTCCCGTGGTCTGGCCGCGCGGTTGCGCCGGGCCGAGTCGCGGAATGTCACACTGACCGGTCCGGATTGGCCCGTGTTCTGGGAGCGCGCCGAGGGCGTCAATGTCTGGGACGCTGACGGCAACCGCTTCCTCGACTTCACCTCCGGCTTCGGTGTGACGGGCCTCGGCCACGGCGCCGCCTCGGTGCGCGATGCCCTCGCGGCCCAGTCGGAAAAACTCCTCCACGCCATGGGCGATGTCCATCCGGCTGAGGCCAAAGTGGAATTGTGCGAACTCCTCGACGAAATGACTTTCGCTCGTTGGGGTGCGGGCCGCGGCAAAGTCATCCTCGGCAACTCCGGTTCCGACGCGATCGAGGCTGCGCTGAAAACATCGGTCCTGCACAGCGGTAAGCCCGGAGTGATTGTCTTCGAGGGTGCGTATCACGGCCTCGGTTACGGCGCGCTCGAGGCGTCCGCCTTGGAATTTTTCCGCAAACCTTTCGCCGCGCAACTCGGTCGCTTCGCGGTTCCTGTTCCGTATCCGTATTGCTACCGGTGTCCGTTCGGGCACGGCGGAGGCTTCGCTCTCGAGGGCGGCGAATTTCCCAATTGCTCCTCGGCCTGTCTCGACGAATTGCAAAGGCGCATCCGTGCGGAAATCGCCCGTCGCGAAATCGGTGCGATCTTGGTCGAACCGATCCAAGGCCGCGGCGGGGAGATCGTGCCGCCGAAAGACTTTCTCCGCCTGCTCCGTCGCATTTGCGACGAGGAAAAAATCCTGCTCATCGCCGACGAGATTTACACCGGACTCAACCGCACCGGGCGACTCTTCGCCTGCGATCACTCGGAGGTGATCCCGGATGTCATCTGCCTGGGCAAAGCGCTCACTTCCGGATTCCCTCTCTCCGCGTGCGTCGGACGCGCGGATGTGATGGATGCGTGGCCGGAATCGGGCGGCGAAGCGCTGCACACCAGCACGTTTCTCGGCAATCCGCTCGGTTGCGCCATGGGCATCGCGTCTTTGCGTGAACACGCGAAGCCCGAGACGGCGGAAAAAGTCCGCACGGCGGGACGTCACCTGCGCACTGCTCTGGCAAAAATCCAATCACCGCGCATCGGCAACATTCGCGCCGCCGGCTTGCTCGCGGGGATCGAGTTGATCGCCTCCGATGGTTCCCCCGATCCCGGGGCCGCAGCGCGATGCGTTACCGGCGCGCTCAAAGAAGGATTGCTCATCTTGGCCGGGGGGCGCCAGGGGAACGTCATTTCCCTGACGCCGCCATTCGATATCAGGCCGGAAGAAAGTGAATTACTCGCGACCAGCCTCGACCGTCTGCTCGGCCGGACCTAGTTCCGCCAGTCCAACGCGCCCTTTTTGATGGCGTAGATGTAGCCGAAGGTCAGGACGGTGACGAAGCCGGCCATGCTCCAGAAAATGACCGGCCCGTGTTGCGCCAAAAAGTCGCGGTAAACGACGGCCCACGGATACATAAAGACGATCTCGATATCGAAGAGGATGAAGAGCATGGCCACGAGGTAGAACTTCACACTGAAGCGCGGTGCGGCGGCCTCGCGCACGGGCATGCCGCACTCGTAGGCCATGTCTTTGTCCGGAGTGCGGCGTCCGGCTCTTCCCAGAAGAAAGCTGGCCGCGAAAATGGAAATCGCCAAGCCGACCGCCAGCGCGGTATGGAGGGCCAGCGGCAGGTATTGCTCCGTGAGCATCGGAGGCCTTTAGCGGGCGACCGTGTCGGCGGGCTCCAGGGCGTTGGCCAAGGAGGCCAGCCCGCGGTATTTCTTGCCGGTCTTTTTGACCATGCCGCGGGAAACCAGATTTTGCAGCTTCTCGTAAGCGCGCAAACGGAGCATCTCCTCGCCGCCGCTTGCCGCATTGCGCTTGCGCAGTTTCTCGTGGACCAGATCAAAGAGCTGCTTGAACTCGAAGGAGCTCTTCTTGGAGAGAACACTGACGAGTTCCTCGGTCACCAGATCCGGGAGACGACGCGAAAACGCACTTTTCTTCTGAATTGGCATAGCTTGCCAATATAGCCGATCGGGGGCTCCCTTCCAGCACAAAAAGGGCCACGCCGTCCCTTTTTGCCTTACCGGTTCTAAGGTCTTGGATTTCCCGGGGTGAAGCCGGACTTCAGTTCCTCAAGCAAGTCCTTGACGGCGAACGCGATATGCTCTGTTCCGCTGCTCGGCGGCTGGCTCGGTCCCTTGTGTCCGCCGCCCAACAACCGCACGATGACCCGCGGAGGGGCCGGAATGTCGTAAATCTGCCAGTAGCGGATCCGGCCGGCCTTCATCATGGCCCGGGCCAGCGAGAGATACTTTTGGTTGATGATGGGCTCATGCTCCTCGCGGCAAAGGCCGATGATCAAGTCAAAGGCGGTGATGTCTTCCACATCCAGCACCATGGGATCGCGCGGTTCCTTGGCCAAGTGGCCGAGATCATGGTCCTTCAGATAGCTCACGGCGTGCTCCGACATTCCCTTGAGTTCGCCCGTCTTGAGCAGGCCCCGCGACTCCGCCCGCCAGACGACATCCGCTTTTTCCGCGGCCTCATTGAAAAGAATCTCGGCCAAGCGACTGCGGTAAAAATTGCCGCTGCAGACAAAAAGCACGCGTTTGTTTTCGATCATGGCTTGGCGATGAGATGACCAATTTGCCTGCAAGCTTCGTAGAGCACAATACCAACCGACGTCGCCAGATTCAAACTGCGCGCGTCGGGCTGCATCGGGATGGTCAGCGTCTGCGCCTCCTCGGCGGTGAGGAGGCTCGCGGGAAGTCCGCGCGTCTCGCGGCCGAAAACCAGATAGTCACCGACTGTAAATTTCGCGTCCCAATACGGCCGCTGCACTTTCGACGAGAGATAGAAGAAGCGTGCACCGCGCGCGTCGTCCCGCAGGG
>JBILUI010000007.1:0-33502 GCA_044371145.1 Chthoniobacterales bacterium
TAAGCCGGGCGGCGGTCTGGGAGGTCGACCGCGAAGGTGTCTTCACTTATGTCAGCTCTTCCTTTGAAGATTTGCTCGGTTACCGGCCGGAAGAGTTGGTCGGGAGGCGCACCATCCATGATTTTTATCCGGCGCAATCGACCCCGGAGCTGGAAAAGGAGTTGTCCGAAGACTGGATTGGTGCGGGCGAGGAGTTTTCGCAACTCGCCCTCCCGCTGGTGGCGAAATCCGGCGAGATTGTGTGGATCTCGTCCAGCGGGATGCCGATCCGGGACGAAGAGGGACGCGTTGTCGGTTTCCGCGGCGCAGATCGCGACATCACGGCACTCAAGCAGGCCGAGGAAGACTTGCGCGCCAACGAGCAGACCTTGTGGCGGCAGATTCAGGAAGCGCCGGTGCCGATGGCTTTTACGGGACTCTCGGATGGCGGCGACTTGCAGGTGAACCACGCATTTGTCCGAACCTTCGGCTACGAACCGGACGAGCTGCCCGGCATCGAGGCCTGGTTTGCCAAAGCCTATCCCGACGAGGTCTACCGCGAACAGGTGCGGCGGGACTCGGGAGAGTGGCTCGCTCAAGCGGCGAGGGGTGAGGTGCCGCAGCCGCGCGAATACCGCGTCACGTGCAAGGATGGACGCGTCTTGGATGTGGAAGTGGCTGGTGCGGTTGTCGCGGGGAGATTTGTCGGGACGTTCACCGACGTGTCCTCGCGACGGCGCGAATTGGAGATGCGCGCGGCGCGCGAGGAGGAATTGCGGCGCGTGATGGAGAGTCTTCCGTTCCCGGTGGTGATGAGCACTGCGGGCTTGAACTTCGACTGGCAGGACGCGCGGGCCGAGGTGACCTTCGTCAACCGGCGCTTCACCGCGCTTTTCGGCTACGAACACGGGGACGTTCCCACGGTGAGCGATTGGGCACGTCAGGCATTTCCCGACGAGCAGAAACGGCACGAGATCTTTGCGGCTCTCGACCGCCAAGTGCAGGTCGCACTGCGCGGGGACGGTGAGGTCGGGCCGGTCGAGATTACTATCGTGGCGAAAAACGGTGAGCCCCGCGACGTCTTGATCCAGGCGGTGGCGGTGGGCAACCAGCTTGTCACTTCGATGGAAGACGTGACCGAGCGCAACCGCGTGCGGGCAAAGTTGGAGGAAAGCGAGGCAAGGTTCCGGCGCATGATCGAAAACGCGCCGGTGGCCATCTCCTTCACGAGGGAGAGCGGCAGTGTGCTGATTTTCAACAAGACCTTCACCAGGATGTTCGGCTGGACGGTCGAAGACTTGCCGGACTATGACACATGGTTCGAAAAAATTTATCCGGATCCGGAATACCGCCGGGAAGTCCTGCAGACGTGGGGTGCGGACGTGGAAAATGCGCAGCAGTCGGATGGCAGGATCGGTGCGCGGGTTTACCGCATAGCCGACAAATCGGGCGCGCAGCGCGAGGTGGAAATCAGCGCGGTTCTCTTCGGCGGCGAAATGTTTGGGACATTTGTCGACCTGACCGAGCGCAACCGCGCCGAGCGCCTTCTGGCCGCGAGCGAAGCCAGCTTGCGCGGGTTGGTCGAGAACGCGCCGCTCGGCATCGTTCGTTTGGATTTGGCCACCGGTCGCCTCTGGGCGAACAAGGCCTTCACGGATACGCTCGGCTACACGACGGAGGACATCCCCAATTTGGAGCGCTGGATGCAGCGCGCTTATCCCGATCCGACCTACCGAGGGCGCATCATGGCTGATTGGGCGGAGCAGTTGCAGGACGCGCAGTCGGGGGATGGTAAAATCAATGCCTCTTCCGAGGTCAAGGTGATCGATAAATTCGGGGCCGAGCACGAGATGCAATTTTCCGGCATTTTGCTCGGCGGCGAGGTGTTCGGTTTGTGGGTCGATCTGACCGAGCGCAACCGCGCCGAGCGTCTTTTCCGCGAGCAACGCGACCAGTTGGCCCGGGTCGGCCGCGTGTCCGCGCTCGGGCAGTTAGCCGCGTCGCTCGCCCACGAATTGGATCAACCGCTCGGTGCCATCCTGAACAATGCGGAGACTTTGCAAATTCTCCTCAATGGGAAAGACGCCGACCGCGGCGAAGTGAACTCTATCCTGCGCGACATCATCGAGGACGATCGCCGCGCCGGCGCGGTCCTCGACCGTATCCGCACCATGGTGCAAAAGCAGCAATTCACGCGCGGCGCGGTCGAGATTAACGCGCTCTTCACCCAGGTCTCCGAGCTTGTCCGGCCGGTGGTCGAAGCCCACGCGATCAAATGGGAAGTCTCCGTCGAGCCGGGTCTGCCTCCGGTCGAAGGCGATGCGGTGTTGCTGCAGCAGGCGCTGCTCAATCTCGTGCTCAACGCAGCCAACGCGATCGGTGCGCGTGCGGACGGCCTCATCCAGTTGCGCGCGGGAGAGTCTGTCGGCCATTCGGTGGCCATCGCGGTAGGTGACAACGGCGGCGGCGTATCCGAGGAAGAAAAAGACCGCCTGCTCGAGCCGTTCCACACCACAAAGGAAGGCGGCTTGGGCATGGGTCTGCCCATCGTGGCGAACATCGTCGAGCAGCACGGTGGCGTGCTGCGCATCGACAACCTCCCGGGCCGCGGTCTCGCGGTCACTCTGCTGCTCCCCGTCTGGCGGGCCGATGATGCGGCATGAAAGCGGTGGTCCATGTTGTCGATGATGACGTTTCTTTCCTGCGCAGCGTCTCGCGGTTGCTGCGTGCCTCGGGGTTCGAAGTGGCCACCTATTCCGCGGTGCAGGATTTTTTGCGGCGGGAGGACTTGTCTTCGCCCGGTTGTGTGCTCACCGACTTGCAGATGCCCCGTCAGAGCGGGTTTGATTTGCAGCAGGCGCTCGGGCGTTCGAAGAATCCGCTGCCGGTTGTTTTTCTCACGAGCAAAGGCGACATCCCGACGTCGGTGCGCGCCATGCGCGGGGGCGCGGAGGATTTCCTGACCAAGCGCGCGCCCAAGGCGCAACTGATCGGGGCCATCGAGCGCGCATTGCAGCGCGACAAGACGGATCGCTCGCAGCGTGAGGCGAGGGTCGCGGCGCGGGCGAAAATCGAAGCTCTGGGGGAGCGCGAGCGCCAGGTCCTTGGCGGCATTTTGCGTGGCCTGCTCAACAAACAGATCGCGGATGAACTGGGAATCGCCGAGCGCACAGTCAAGCACCACCGCGCCGGGCTCTCGCAAAAACTCGGCGCGCAGTCAGGGGCAGAGCTGGCCCTTTTGGCCAACTTGGCCGGGTTCCCGGAAGCTGCCGCGCCCGCCGGGGCGGCCTGAGCCGACCGGACACAGAGAGGGTTGCACCAAAGGGCAATGGTCGGGTTGTGACGAATTCGTCAATAATCACCCATCAAAAACATGTATTCAGCAAACCAGAGCAGCACATCTGTCGTTTCCACCGATCCCGCGCCGACGCCCGCAACCGACAGTCGTCTCGAGCGCGCCGCCATCCTCGCTTGCGTCGAGCGCATCGTGCGGAGTCGCGGCTTCCGGGCGAGCAAGCGCAATCGCCGTTTCCTCCGACGTGTTGTCGAAATGGAACTCGACGGCAAGGGTGGCGAAGTTAACGGGTTCCTCATCGGATCCGACGTTTTTCGCCGCGGCGCTTCGTTTGATCACGTGAAAGATCCGATCGTCCGAATCGAGGCGAGCAAGTTGCGCCGCGATCTCGAGCATTACTACCTCACGGCCGGACGCGATGAACGCATCCAGATCAGCATCCCCAAAGGCGGCTATCGTCCGCATTTCGAGGAACGCGAACCGGAGGCGGCGGATACCTCTGCAGCGAGCGCGCTCGACGCGGCGGGTCTGGCCGTGGCCTCGGTGCGAGTGAGCGGTGCGTTGGCCGAGGCGCAACCGCCGCTGCGCGCACGCTTGGCCGACGGCCTGACGCAGAAGGGGAGGCTCGCGGTCTTTGTTGCTCCGGAACCGGAAAGCGCTTTGCTCGACAGCGATGCGGTGCGCGGCGTCGCGTCGCGCCACGGCACGGCTTATGTTTTGTCCGGTGATGCCTGGCAGGAAGACGGCATGAGTTGTTTTGTGGCGCGTTTGCACGACGGCGCGACAGGCCGGCAACTTTGGTCGCGGGCTTTCCGCGGGAGCAGCGATCATGTCGCGTCCCAAGCGGTCGATGAGGTCGCCGAGGCGCAGCGGCAGTTCGCGGCAACCCGCGCGCACGCTCCGCGGGAGGTTGGGGCCTGATGCCGCGGTTCAGCCAGCGACCCAAACGCATCGCCCGTCGGACCGAGAAAGAGCGCTTCGAAAGATCCGTCATGCCCGCAGCCTTCATGTGTGTTCCTCTCGGTGTGGCGCTGCTGATCGGCGGGGCCCTGGCCTACCTGATCTATGGAGATCTTTTTGCCGAGCTTCTGGTTCTGGGTATCGCTGTTTTCCTCATGCCTCTGGTTTTCACCATTTACCGCTTTCTGCGGGGACACTTCAGCCGGCAACTCGACGAACCGTGAGCGCGGAGAACGAAGAGACGTTCCGCTGGCAGCTGGCCCGCGTCGCGGTCTGGACCGGAATCCTCGCCGGCATGGCACTGTTCTGGTTCGGGGCCGCGGCGCTCATTGCCGGCGCCATTAGCTGAGCGCAGGGGGTTTTGCTTGGCAATATGGGAAGGGCCCGCTATGATCCGCGCACTATGAGTCAGCACAGAAGTCTCCGCGGCCAGGGCGCAATCAAAGCCAAGCGCAACGTGCTCAAGCGTTTCGAGCGCGTCGAGGTGCTCAAAAAGCGCGGGCAATTCAAAGAGGGCCAGAGCGTGATCGGCCTGAAAAAAACCAAGCCGGACGAGTGATCGGCGCGAACGGCGATAATTTTCCCCACCGCAGGCGGCTCCGGCCGCCTGTTTTGCTATGAGCGAATCCATGCGTCTCAACCGGTATCTTGCGCTGTGCGGGCTCGGATCGCGCCGCGCCTGCGAGGAGATCATCCTCGGCGGCGGCGTGCGCATCAACGGACGCGCCATTCGCGAATTGGCCAGCGTTGTCCGGCCCGGTGATACGGTCGTGGCCCGCGGACGGGTGGTCCGCCCCGCCCGCTCGCGTCATGTCCTGCTGCACAAACCGCCGGGCGTTATCTCGTCGCGGCAATCGCAGGGCGGCAAAGCCACGCTCTACGATCTGCTCCCGCGTGACATGGCGAATCTCCCGCATGTCGGCCGGCTCGACGCGGAGAGCGAGGGACTGCTTCTTTTGTCCAACGACGGCGATCTGGCCCAAGCCGTCACACATCCGTCGCGTCACGTGGAAAAAGAATACGAGGTGATCCTCAAGCAATCGTTCGATCCTGAGAAAACACCGAAGCTGCTCAAAGGCATTTATCTCGAGGAAGGACGGGCCAAGGCCGCGCACGTGCAGATCGAGGCGCCGAACAAATTGCGTGTCGTCCTCACCCAAGGCATGAACCGGCAAATCCGCCGCATGTTCGCCGCGCTTGGCTACGACGTGAAACGGCTCACCCGCACGCGCCTCGGCCCGATCAAACTCGGCCGCCTGCCACGCGGCGCCTGGCGGGAGTTGTCCGCCAAGGAAGTTGATTCTTTGCGGAAGGCGGCGGCCAGATAGGCGGATCGCGCCGGGCCCGTTCCGATCTCTGGCCCGTCTATCGCGATGGAGATCGCGATCCACCTTTCTTCTGGCTTACGCCCCGCTTATCGGCGAAAGAATAATTTTTATGCGCGCTTGTATCACCTCCGTTCCGAACGGGCCGTCTTCCATCGGCCCTTACTCCCTCGCTGTCGCCGCCGAGGGGAAATTCCTTTTTGTCTCCGGCATGGTCCCGATGGATCCGGCCACGGGCAAGATGAGCGACGGCCCGGTCGGTGAGCAGACGCGCATCGTGCTGACCAACATGCGCAAGGTGGTCGAGGCCGCCGGCGCGAAGTTGACCGACGTGGTGAGCTGCCGTGTCTTTCTCGCCCAGCTGACCGAGAAAAATTTCGCCGAGATGAACGCGGTCTACAAAGAGTTCTTCGAGGGCGACTTTCCGGCCCGCACCACGGTGGGCGCCCAGCTGATGAACATGCTGGTGGAAATCGAGTGCGTGGTGCGTCTGCCTGCCTGACGCGTGACGCCGCGCGTTCCGCGGCTTTTCTTCCTCCATGCTCGCCCGCAGATCCAAGCGCGCCATTCTCTCTTTTATCGGGTTGTCCCTGCTGGTCGGCGTGCTGCTTGCCTCGGTCTCCCGTTACTTCGAGGGCGTCGAGAGCCGGCGTCGTCTGCAGGACGAGAAGGCTTCGCTCAAACAGCGGGAAGATTTTGTTTTCACCGTCGAGCCGCGCACGGTCGAGCGGGAGCGGCGCTATGCCGTGGCCGTCGATCCTTGGATGGTCTCCGATATCCCGGCCGAGGTCGGCGGTCGCGTGGCCACGACGAAAGTCGAACCCGGCTCGCGCGTAAAGAAGGGCGATCCGCTCGTCCTGCTCGATGACGAGATCGCCGCGAGCGACCTGCGCCGCGCAGAGGCGGAGTTGGCCGAGTTGCAGCGCCTGCTCGCCGAGGCGGAGACTTTGGGACGCAGCAAGGTGGTGTCGCGCACGCAGGTCGAGGCGGTTCGCTCGGAAGCCCGCGTGGCCGATGCGGCGGAAGATGTCGCGCGCGCGCGTTTCGAGGATCACACCATCCGCGCACCCTACGATGGAGATGTCGTCGAGCGCTTCGTGCAGGTCGGCGAGGCGGTCAATGTGAACCAGCGCGTGGTCCGCATGGTGGACACCAGTCGTTTGCGCGTCGTCTTTTATGTCAATGAGCGCGACATCTCGTCCTTCGCGCCTGACACGAAAATCCAAATCCGCCTACCCGCCGCGCCGGGCAAGGTGCTGGAAGCGCCGGTTGTCCACGTGGCTCAAGCCTCGGATCAGGACACGCGGCTTTTCCGCGTCGAGGCCGCACTGGCCAATCCCGATCTCGCTTTGCGCGGCGGCTTGACCGGCGAAGCGTCCGCCCGGGTTGGTTTTTACCGTGACCAGCTTTTCGTCCCGACCGCGTGTGTGCGGTTGGAGGGAGGCAACGCTTACGTTCTGCGCATCCCGCCGGGCGAGGGGGGCGGGCCGCGCCAGACCGAGGTGCGCATCGGTGAGGAACTCGACGGGTTCTACCCCGTGCTCGAAGGGTTGTCCGCCGGCGACCGCCTGCTCGTGCGTTAGAACGCGCATTGACGCGGTAGATCCCGCGTGGCATCACATTCACCTGTTACGCGCGATTAGCTCAGTGGTAGAGCGCTTGCTTCACACGCAAGAAGTCGCAGGTTCGAACCCTGCATCGCGCATGTCTTGACACCTCAGGGGCCCTTCAGTAGTTTCTCAGTCAACCTTTTCTGACGAAAAGTGGGTTTCGGCCCACTTTTTTTTATCCTCAAAAGAGACACGACCATGAGCAACGAACTCCTGACCATGTTGGAATACTTGGAGCGCGAACGCGGGATTTCGCGCGAGACCCTCCTGCAAGCCATGCAGGAAGCCATCATCAAAGCCGCGGGCAAAGGCTTCGGCGGATACACCCGCGAGCTGCGCGTCGAGATCAGCCCCAAGACGGGCAAGATCCACGGCGTGGCCAATGTCCTTGTCGTCGACAAGGTGACCAATCCCCAAGAGGAAATGCTTCTGGCCCGCGCCCAAGTTATGAAGCCGGGCATCCAAGCCGGCGACACCATCGAGGTGGAGGTCGAACCCGCCGCTTTCGGCCGCATCGCCGCCGGCGTGGCCCGCAACGCCATCATGTCCAGCATCCGCCGCGTGGAAAAAGAACGGATCTACGAGGAATTCAAGGATCGCGCCGGTGACATCGTCAGCGGCACTGTCCGTCGCTTCGTCAAAAGCGACGTCATTTTCGACCTCGGCAAGTTCGAGGCTGTCATGCCTTCGCGCGAGCGCGTCGTCACCGAGGACTACAGCGTGGGCGACCGCCTGCGCGCCTATGTCGTGGCGGTGGAGAACGGCAAGGACGGCCCGCAGATCATCCTTTCGCGCAGCCATCCGAATTTCGTGCGCAAACTTTTCCAGTTGGAAGTCAGCGAGATCGCCGACGGCACCGTGCAACTCAAAGGCATCGCCCGCGAAGCCGGCGTCCGCACCAAGGTTGCCGTGGCCAGCGCGGACACCAAAGTCGACCCGGTCGGCGCCTGCGTCGGTATGCGCGGCGCGCGCGTGAAAAATATTGTCCGCGAGCTCAACAACGAGAAGGTCGACATCATCAAGTGGAGCGACGACCCGAAAGAATTCGTCGTCGAGGCCCTCAAGCCGGCCAAGATCAAAACGATCGAAATCAACGAAGTCGACAAGCGCGTCAAGGTGACGGTCGACGAGGACCAGCTTTCCATCGCCATCGGCAAAAAAGGCCAGAACGCGCGCCTCACGGCCAAACTCACCGGTTGGGAAGTTGACATCGAGAAGGACGCATCGAAGGAGCAAGCCTTCGAAAACCAGGTGTCCAGCGCAACGGAAGTCTTCAAGACGCAACTCGGAATCGACGAGGAGACCGCTGCCAAGCTCGTGCAAAACGGCATTCCCAGCCCGGCCGATCTCGTGGCGGGCGGTGTCGAAGCAGGCGATCTCGTGGACATGCTCGGCATCGATGAAGCCAAGGCCAACGAGATCCTCGAGCGTGCCCGCGGCCTCGAGGGCAAGAAGCCCGAACCCGCGCCGGTTGCCGCCGCTCCGGCTGAAGAAATTCCAGCCGAAACGACCGCCTGACCACCCGCCCACGAATGCCCGCCAAAGCGCCAGCGACGAAAAAGGCCGCCGCGAAAAAACCCGCGGCGAAGCCCGCGTCCGCTGCGGCCAAGTCGGCACCCGCAGGCAAGCCGGCAGCCGAGGCGAAACCCGTCAAGCCGAAGCCCGCGCCCAAGGCGCCCGTTGAAGTCGTCTCGCTGATTGACGAAAAGCCGAAGAAGAAAGCTCTCGAGGAAGCCGCGCAGCAGGTGGCCGCGGTGGAGTCCGTGGCCGCTCCTGTCGTCGAGCTGGAGGTGACCGAGGACGGCAAAAAAGTCATCAACATCAAGCCGCCCATCGTGGTGAAGGACCTTGCCGCGGCCATCGGGTTGAAGCCTTTCGTCGTGATCAAGGACCTGATGGAGGCGAACATCTTCGCCAATCTCAACCAGACAATCGAGCCCGCCGTGGCCGCGTTGGTCTGCGAGAAGCACGGGTTTGTTTTCGAAAAGGAGAAACGCCAAGCCGGCGCCGGGGTGCATAAGGCCGAACCGGTGGTTGCGCCGCCCTCCGAGCCCGAGGTCGAAGTGGCCAAGGAGGAACTCGAGCCGCGTCCGCCGGTCATCACCTTCATGGGCCACGTCGACCACGGCAAAACCTCGCTCATGGACTTTGTCCGCAAAGCGCGCGTCGCCGCTGGCGAGGCGGGCGGCATTACACAGCACATCGGTGCTTATTCCGTCGAGCACGGCGGACACAAAATCACTTTTCTCGACACGCCGGGCCACGCGGCTTTCACCGCGATGCGCGCCCGCGGTGCGAACGTCACCGACATCGTTGTCCTCGTGGTGGCCGCCGACGACGGCATCATGCCGCAGACCGAGGAGGCCATCAGCCATGCCAAGGCCGCCGGAGTGACCATCATTGTCGCGGTGAACAAGACCGATTTGCCCACCGCCAACGTGGATCGCGTGAAACAGCAGCTTCAAGAGCACGATCTCTCGCCGGAGGACTGGGGTGGCTCGACCATTGTTTGTCCCGTTTCCGCGACGAAGGGCACAGGTGTCGATCACTTGCTCGAAATGATGGCCCTGCAGGCCGAAGTGCTCGAACTTAAGGCCAGTCCGAAAGTTCCCGCCCGCGCCACCATCATCGAAGCCGAGATGGAGCCGGGCCGCGGTCCGACCGCCACGGTCATCGTGAAAATGGGCACACTCAAGGTCGGGCAGGCCTTCCTTTGCGGTTTGCAGTGGGGAAAAATCAAATCTCTTATCAACGATCTCGGCAAACCGGTCAAAGAAGTCGGCCCGGGCATGCCGGTGAAAGTTCTCGGATTTGACGGTTTGCCCAAGGCGGGCGACGAACTCATGGTCATGGACTCCGAGCGCGCGGCCCGCACGCTGAGTGAGGAGCGCCAGGAAGAGCAGCGCGCGGAAAAGTTGGCCGCCCCGCAGCGCGCCACACTGGAAAGCCTTTTCGACAATTTGGCCGCCGACCAGCGCAAGGTCCTGCGCGTCGTGCTCAAGGCCGATGTGCAGGGATCGCTCGAGGCGCTTGTGCAGGCTCTCGGCGATATCAACGCCAAGCAGATCGACCTTGATGTCATCCACGCCGCCGTCGGGCCGATCAGCGAGTCGGATATCCTGCTCGCCACCGCCTCCGACGCCATCGTCGTCGGGTTCGGCGTCAAGACCGAGAACAGCGCGGCCACCGCGGCCAAGCGCGAAGGCGTGCAGATCAAGCTCTACTCGATCATTTACGAACTGATCGACCAGATCAAAGAGGCCATGGCCGGCATGCTCGAGCCCGAGCTCCGCGAAAATGTCATCGGCCACGCCGAAGTCCGCCAAGTCTTCGATCTGACCAAGGGGATGGTGGCCGGATGCATGGTGACCGACGGTCGCATCGCCCGCACCGCGCGCGCCCGTGTGCTGCGCCGCAAGCAACCGATCTACGACGGCGGCATTTCGACGTTGCGGCGGTTCAAGGACGACGTCAAAGAAGTCCGCAACGGTTTTGAGTGCGGTATCAAGCTCGGCGATTACGACGAATACGAAGAGGGTGACATCATCGAGTGCTACACGCTCGAGAAAGTCGCCCAGAAACTCGAGTAAGGGCGGGGACCTGTTCCCTCAACCCTCATCTTTCAATACTCAACCGTTTCCATGAAACACCGCTTGGTCCGTGTCGCCGAGATTCTCAAACGCGAATTGAGCACGGTGATTCTTCGTGAGGTGCCGTCCAATGGTGCCCTCATCACAGTCAACGCCGTCGACGTCTCGCCCGACCTGCGCAACGCCACGGTCCATGTCGGCGTTCTTGGCACCGCCGCGCAGCAGAGGGAGGCACTGGGCCGCCTGGAGCAGCACCGCGCCGTGCTCCAAGCCGAATGCGCCAAACGCGTCGTGCTCAAGTTCACCCCGCATCTTCACTTCCAACTCGACGAGTCCATCGAACGCGGCTCGCGGGTGCTTGATATTCTCGACGAGCTCGGCGTCGAGGGGGAGGACAACGCCGGATGAGCACGGGCATGGACGCGGATTTTACCCAGATCCGGCACAATCTCGAAGCCGCCACGCGCATCGGCGTGGCCAGCCATGTGCGGCCGGACGGCGATGCCTACGGCTGCACTATCGCGATGGCGCTTTATCTGCGGGCGCTGGGCAAAGATGTCACGGTTTGGAACGAGGAGGGCTTGACGGACAAGTTCCGCTATCTGCCGGAGTCCGGTATCGTCACGGCGCCCCCCGACCACGCGAAGCAGGATTTCGATGTCTTTGTCGCCCTCGATACCTCGACCAAGGAGCGACTTGGCCGTGTGCTTAAAGCCACCGGCAAGGTCGGCACTTGGATCAATATCGATCACCACGTCAGCAACCACCGCTACGGCGATCTCGTCTACATCGACGACAGCGCGCCGGCCACCGGGCAGATCCTCTACGATTATTTCACCGCGGTGGGCGCGGACATCACTCCCGCCATGGCGGCAAACCTCTACGCGGCGATCTCCACCGACACCGGGTCGTTCCAATACGAAAAGACCACGCCGCACACTTTCCGCACCGCGGCCGCCCTCGTGGAGAAAGGACTCGATGTGCAGAAATTGTCCCAGGCCATGTACGACAGCTACCCGCGCCGCCGCCTCGAGCTGCTCAAGTCCTTGCTTAACTCGGCCCGCTTTTTTGCCGGGGATCGTGTGGCCACCTTCAGTCTCGATTTGGACACCGCGGACAAATTGCGTGTTTTGCCCGAGGACAACGAGGGTCTTATCGATCATTTGCGGGCGGTCGAGGGCGTGCAGATTGCCGTCTTTTTCGAGGAACTGCCGGAGAACAAAGTGCGCGTGAGCATGCGCTCCAAAGACGCACGCTACGACGTCTGCAAAATCTGCTCGCTCTTCGGGGGTGGTGGACACGCCCAGGCCGCCGGGGCCCGCATGTCCGGTCCGCTGGCCGACGCGGAAGAAAAAGTCATCGCGGCCGCTTGCCATGAGATCGGAATCGACAGTTGACGGAGTTCTGCTGGTCGACAAGGCGCCCGGGATGACCTCCCACGACGTCGTGGCCATCACGCGCCGTGTGCTCAACACGCGAAAGGTCGGCCATTGCGGCACGCTCGATCCGCTGGCCACCGGAATGCTCATCATCACCATCGGTCGGGGTACAAAGATTCAGGATCTCCTCATGAGCGAAGACAAGGAATACGTGGGCACGATCCGGCTCGGTCAAAACACCACCAGCCAGGATGCCGACGGCGAGATCACCGAGGAAAAACCGGTGCCGGAGTTGACCCGCGCGCAAATCGACGAGGCTTTCGGAAAATTCCAAGGTGATTTGTACCAGACGCCGCCCATGGTGTCGGCCATCAAGAAGGACGGCGTGCCGCTGTACAAACTGGCGCGTCAGGGAAAGACGATCGAACGCGAACCGCGTCTGGTCCATGTCTACGGACACGAGATCCTCAATATCGCGCTGCCCGAAATCGAGTTTCGTGTGGTCTGCAGCAAGGGCTTCTACGTGCGCACTTACGCCTATGATATCGGACAGCTACTCGGGTGCGGCGGTCACTTGAAGGCCCTGCGTCGCACGGCCTCGGGCAAGTTCCGCGTCGATGGTGTGTTGACCGTGGACGAACTTCGCACCCTGCCGCTCGATCAGGTTAAGGCGCGCATCATGAGCCTGCCGGAAGTCTCCCGTCTGCGCGGGGTCTGATCCGCATGGAGGTCCTCCACGATCTCGGGTCGCTCGGGTCGCTGCCCGGGCCGGTCTATCTGGCCATCGGTATTTTCGACGGCGTCCATCGCGGCCACCAGGCCCTCATTGAAGAGGCGCAAGCTGACGCCAAAAAAACCGGTGGCACCGCCGTGGTCATGACTTTCGAACCGCATCCCATGACGTTTTTCCAGCGCGTTGAACCACCGCTGAGGCTGTCGAGTCCGCGGCACAAGGAACTGCTGCTCGAGCGGCAAGGAGTCACTCATCTCGCGGTGCTGCCCTTCGAGGTCGCGCGCGCCGGACAAACCGCCGAGGAGTTCGTCGAGGATTTGCGGACGGCTTGCCGCCCGCTGGGCGGCGTGGTGGTCGGAGCCGATTGGAAATTCGGCAAAGGGCGCACCGGTGACGTGGCACTGCTCAGAGAATTGGGCGGGTTCGAGGTGGACGGCATACCTGCCGTGACGCTCGACGGCGAAGTTATCTCCAGCACGGCCATCCGTCTGGCAGTGGCTCGCGGAGATCTGGCCTTTGTGGAACGAGCGCTTGGACGTCCCTATTCCGTCTTCGGCAAGGTCGTGCACGGAAGCGGAAAGGGGCAGGAACTCGGATTCCCCACCGCGAACGTCGACGCAGCCGGATACCAACTTCCACCAGACGGTGTCTATGCCGCGCGCGCGCGCTTTGCCGACAAAATATTCAAAGGAATCGCCAATCTCGGCATCCGCCCGACCGTGTCCCATGACGCGAAACGGGTCTTGGAAATACATCTCTTCGAATTTGCCGGCGACCTTTACGGCATGGAAGTCGAAGTGGAGTTCCTGCGTTTTATCCGCGGCGAGAAGAAGTTTTCGTCCCTGGAGGAACTTCGCACGCAGATCGCGCGGGATGTCGCTGCAGTCAGGTAAGATGTAGCGGCGGTCTGCGACCGTCGGTGCCTTCTTCCGGAGATTCGTCCGGCGGTCACAGACCGCCGCTACAGAAGTTGATTTGCGCTGCTATTGGCGATACGTGGTGCAGACCGACTTCATCTCCGCCACCGCGGTGGCCAGTCCGGTGAGGAGGGCGCGGGAGATGATGGCGTGGCCGATGTTGAGTTCTTCGAGGTGGGGGACGGCGAAGAGTTCGCGAACGTTGCTGTAGTTCAGTCCGTGGCCGGCGTTGATGCGCAGGCCAAGGTCATGGGCGAGTTTGGCGCCTTCGATCAGGCGCTGCAGTTCGCGGGTGCGGTCCGATCCCGTGGCGTTCGCGAAGGCGCCGGTGTGGAGTTCGATGTATTCGGCTTTGAGTTCTGCGGCGGCGTGGATTTGGTCCGGGTCCGGATCAATGAAGAGGCTGACGATTGTTCCGATGTCATGGAGTTTGCCGATGGTATCGGCGAGAGCGCCGCGGTGGGTAAGGCAATCGAGCCCGCCTTCAGTCGTCACTTCGTCGCGGTTTTCGGGGACGAGGCACGCGTCGTGGGGTCGGACTTGGAGGGCGATGGCCACGATCTCGGGGGCGTTGCCCATCTCGAGGTTGAGTTTGGTCTTGAGCGATTCTTTGAGGCGGAAGATGTCGCGGTCTTGGATGTGGCGGCGGTCTTCGCGCAGGTGCGCGGTGATACCCTCGGCACCGGCTTCTTCCGCGATGAGCGCGGCTTCGACCGGATCGGGTTCGACCAAGATGCTGTCCGGATCGCGGGCGTAGCGCGCTTGGCGCAGGGTGGCCGCGTGGTCGATGTTGACGCCGAGGCGGAGCGGCATGGTCAGACGTTTCCGCCGTACGATTTGTAGTCGTCGAGGTCCAGCCAGTCGAACCACGTCGAGATATCGTCGCGGCCGGGCGCGTTGTCTTTGTGGGTCTGGTTGAAAAATTCGCGCATTTCCACGCCGGACGGGGCGCGGTCCTCCTGGTAGCGGGACCAGAGATGGATCTCCTGCGGACTGCGTTTGGTGCCGGCGTTCTGGCGCACCCACTCGAGCAAAGCGGTGTCGCCGAGTCCCGCTGCGACTTGTTTTTTGAGCGCCTCCGGATCGATCGAGGTGAATTCGAAAAACTCCATGTCGAGCGGACAGGCGTAATTGAATTCGCCGTTTGTTCCCGCAAGGACCGCGCGGCATTTGTCGATAATGCGCGGCAGAAGAACGTAGCCGCCGAGGCGAGCCCGGGTGCTGCGGGGCGGGCGTTTGGTCAGATCGGTGGGCGGGGTCACATTGTTCATGGCGCCGAGCATATTTTGCCCGCGAGCCGGGTCAAGCGGTCAGCCCGCCGACGAGCGCGGGAAAACGGCACTGCGCGCACTCGCCGTGATCGCGCAGACAAAAATCGGCGTAGATTTGCAACAGACCCTGATGGACGAAAAGTTTCCGCGGCAAGTTGCGAGGAAGCGTTCCGCCGAAAAGCCGCGCTGAGACGACGCGCAACGAGGTGTTGGGCGCCCCGGCCGGAAGACTGATCCATGCGGGCTCTTTGCCGCCGGCCAGCGCGAGGGGCAGGGCGATGTTCGCGTGGATTTCGCGGATGCGGTCGGGTCCGATCAGGGCCAAAGGCGACTTGCGGAGCGGACTGATCCAAGTGGTGTGATACGACCAGAATGGATGCTCCAGGGATCCGAGGACATTTTCCAAGCGCGCGAGATCCCCGGATTGCAGGGCGGAGCGCACGGACTTCCAGCGTTTTGCCAGGGCCGCGAGGGCGGCGATGCGTCGCAGCGGATGGTTTTGCGGACGGAGACCGGTGAGGTTCCACGCACGGCGGGGCAGGACGGAATTGCTGCGGGCCGCGCGGAGTTTCCACCAGCCCGACCAAAGCTCGGCGATTTCGCTGCGTGCTGCTCCGGCCGGCGGTTCGGGCTTTTCGAGAAATCCGGCCACACCGAAAAGGAGCGCCTCGCCGCGTGCCGAAGCGGCATCGGGCTGGGGGACGCGTTGGGCGAGCAGTTGAAATGGCAGTTTGTTGTTTTTGTAGCCGAGCGCGACGGCGGTGGCTTCAAAGAGAGCGGCGTCGGCACCGCGCGCTTCGATCATCGCGCGGAGGCTCTCGCCTTTGCGCTCGAGCCGGCGCCGTGCGGCGATAAGGAGCAATTCCTCGAGACGACCGGAGGGGATCTCGCGCAAAGGCGCAGAGCACCGGCCGGGCCGGACCGCGGCAAAGCCGCTCCATTCGGGCGCGGCGCTTTCATGATCGGCGAGGCAAATTTGGATAACCTCGCGGTTTGAGGAGGTGCGCGAGAAATGCCGCCGGGCCGCTCGATTCACCACCACATGGAGAACGACGTCCTCGTAGGCCGGATTGGTCGCGTGGCCGTGCTGCTCCCATCCGGATGCCTCAAGATCGACTTCGATCGATCCGCGGTGCTCTTTGCCGTCGATGCGGACGGTGGCGCGGACAAAGTCCGGCCCCGCTTCGCGGTTCCATTGTCCGAAGTCCGCCACGCGCACCTTGGTTCCGGAGGACGTGCGGAATTCGCGTCCGCAGGCCCCGGAGAACCAGCGCGCCTGCCAAGCCAGTTCGTTTTCGGGTGCCGGGGGTTGTTCGGCCACGCGGCCCGCGGGGTCGCGCATGGCCTGTTCGTAGACGCGGCGAAGAGAGGACATTGGGGGAAATCGGAAATTTGAGATTTCAGGCCGGCAGGGTTGGCTTCTACGGCGATCCTGGCTTTTTCGGGGTGGCCGAAGGGGGCGGGGGAGGAGGCGCGATCTCGTTGCGGATGTCCTCGAGCAGTTTGGCGCGGTCGGGCGGTTGCGTGCGCTGCAAGGTGCGCTCGATCAATTTGAGCGCCGCCGTCTTGTCGCCGATCGACTGGAGGATGCGCAGGCGCTCGACGATGGTGCGGAAAGACTCGGCCGGATTTTTGTAAATCGCCCCGGCGGCCTCGAGGGATTTGAGCGCCTCGCGTGGTTCCTCGTAGAAGCTTTGCAGCATGCCGAGCGCCTCGTAGTTCAATCCCGAGCGGGATTCGCGGGCCATTTTCGAGAGGTAAAGAATCTGGGCCAGCCCGCTGCGAGCTCCTTTGCGAAGCTCCTTTTGCAGTTCGATCCACGGACCGGCGTCTTCGGGCGGTTCTTGCCGCCATGTCCCGCGCTGCGCCGCTGCGAACGGCCGGTAAAGCGGGTCGCCCACCACGACGTTCATCCACGAGAGAACCTTGATGCTCATGTAGGCGCTCTCGGCGATGGTGAAGCCTTTGAGCAGGCGTTCGTTGAAGATGTCGAGGTGAGGGGTGAGGTCGAGGTAGGGTTCGTAGACGTTGCCCATGGAGGCGGCGGCGCCCCGGGTGAGCAGGGGGCCGACCCAATGCGCGTTTGGATCGCGCAGGGTGCGGGCGCTGAAAGACTGGATATGCACGGCAACCGCGCCCGGCCGGAAGGGTTTTTCCGAAGTGCCGATGCCCCCGCTCAGGGCCCATTCATACCACCCGTAATAAAGCGCGGCATCGGTCACAGGGAAACCGGCGGGAAAAATCGGTGGGACATTGTCGAGAATGACGGGAATTCCCTCGTTCCAGCATTCTCCAGCGGCGTTGCGCAGCCATTCATCTCCTTCCTTGTATCCGCTTTCCGGAATGCTGCGGCGATCGATGTAGGCCCATCCGAAAAGTCCGCGCCGCTCGGCCTCCAGGCTGTCGTCAATCATGCGCCGCACCGTATCGGCGGACGGTGCATCCAGTCGGCAGACGAGGAGCAGGCCCGACGTCACGGCGGAATCGAGGATGGGCGCGAAGCGGCGGTAGTAAGGATTGTTGACGATGCCGAAATGGTCCTGGCGGAAAGCGCCGAGGACGGACAACTCGGAGTCGACGGAGGCTTCGTCGTGTCCACCGATCGGATCACCGCCGTTCGGGCGCGGCGGCGCTGGCTTATCGGGCGCGGGGGCCACGATGGCCGTTTTGATCTTCAGCGGCATGCCGCGCATCAACGCGACATAGCGGATGCGGCTGCCGGTCACCTCGGTCTGGTCCTCGAACCCCTTGCGCACCTCCCACCATCCTTTGCGCTCGAACAATTTCTTCAGCGGCGTTTCGATCGTGTCGGCGTATTGATCGCGCGTGATTTCTTCCTCCGTGGGGCAATCGAGGCCGATGACTTGTTCGTAGGGAATAAAGCGGCGCTCGGCGTAGTAGTCGGCCAAGGCGCGGGAATCGGGATCGCGCGTGTTGAAGACAACGAGGGTGGCCGCCGCCTCGCGGCTCGGGCGTTCGTTTTCGTTGTCCCGCGCGCCCGCGCAAACCGCGAGGGAGAGAAGAGCGACGATGCTAGATCTCCACGCGCAGTCCGTCATAAGCAAGCCGCACATCGGGCGGCAAGAGGGTCTCGGTCTCGGCATGACCGAGGTCGTGCCCAATGTGGGTCAGCCACGTTCTCTGTGCGCGGGCGGCTGCGGACACCTCGAGCGCTTCGCGCAGGGAGAGATGGCTCGGATGCGGTTCGTGCCTCAGGGCGTCGATGATCAGCACGGGGATTTCCGAGATTTCCTCGATGACCGACGGCGGAACATGATGGCAATCGCTGAAATAAGCGGCGAGTTTGCGGCCGCGGCGGGAGAAAATGTATCCGTAAACCAGCAGTTTCCCGTGCGGAACCTCGGCCGGGGTCAATTCGATGTCTCCAATGGTGAACGGTCCGGAGATTTCGTGCGGCTCCGGCCGGATGTAATTGCGGAAGGCGTGTTGTCCGTCGAACGCGTAGTAAAAGATGCGCCTCAGGTCGGCCATGGTGTGCGGCGAGGCATAAACCGGCATGGGCCGGTCGGCCAGTTCGCAAAAGCGCCGCAGGTCGTCGAATCCGGCCACGTGGTCGGTGTGCGCATGGGTGAAGACCGTGGCATCAAGGCGGCGCAACCCGTGGCGGAGGGCCTGGGTACGCAGGTCGGGCGTGGTATCAACGAGGAGCACGGTGTCCTCCGTTTCGACAAGGATGGACGAGCGCAGGCGGCGGTCGCGCTCGTCCTCGGATCGGCACACGCGGCAGTCGCAGGCCACGAAAGGGACGCCCTGGGATGTGCCGGTGCCGAGAAACGTGATCGCAAGTTCGGCCATGACGGAAAAGGCCACCTTGGCATAAGGTGCCGCGTGGTCGCAACGCTGGCATCCCTCCGTATCAAAAATCTCGCGCTGGTCGAGGACCTTGCGTGGGAGCCCGGGCCGGGCATGGTGGCCATCACGGGCGAGACCGGCGCGGGCAAGTCGATCCTCATCGGCGCTTTGCAACTGCTGCTCGGCGTGCGTGCGGACAAATCGCTCATTCGCAGCGGGGCCGAATCCTGCACGGTCGAAGCGGTCTTCGCCGTGGACAAGCCGCGGGAAATCGACGCCCTTCTCGAGGATCAGGGGGCCGAAGCGTGCGCCGACGGCCAATTACTGATCAAACGCGCGCTCTCCGCGGAAGGTGCGGGGCGGCAATTCGTCAACGGCTCGCCCTGCACTCTCGCCCTGCTCAAAGCGCTGGGCGATTTGCTGGTTGATTTGCACGGGCCGCACGACCACCAGTCTCTCTTTTCACGGGAGGCGCAGACCAAAGTCCTCGATGCCTTCGCCGGCGCGGAGGAAACGGCGGCCTTGTTCACCGAAGCCCACCGCCGTGTGCAGAAGCTGGCCGCGGAAGCGGAGGAGTTGCGGACCGCGGAGCAGGACTCCGCAGCGCGTCGGGAAATGCTGGCCCACACCGCGCAGGAAATCGTGTCTGCGCATTTGTGCGCCGGTGAGGACGAGGAAGTGATGTCGCGCTTGCGCGCCGCGGGACATGGTCAGCGCCTCGGCGAACTCAGCGCCCAAATCCTCGCCTGTCTCGGTGCGGATGGCGAAGGGGGCGCGCGGCAAGCGCTGGCTGGCGCGGTCAAAGCGGCGCGCGAGTTGGCGCGGCTTGATCCGCGGGCCGATGCACTCGGTCACTCGCTTGCACAATTGGCCGAGACGGCAGCAGAGCTTGAACGATATGCTTCGCGCTATGCCGAGGGCATCGAAAGCGATCCCGCGCAGCTGCGGGAGTTGGAAAAACGCGCCGATCTCCTCCAGGGACTCAAACGCAAATACGGCCCGGCGCTCGAGGATGTCATGGCACGCGGCGAAAAGGCGGCCAAGGATCTCGAGACAATCGATTCGAGCGGGGAGCGCTTGGAAAAACTTTCGCTCGAGGAAGCGGCTGCGGCGAAGGAAGCGGACAAACTGGCGCGCAAGTTGACCGCCGCCCGGAACAAAGCGGCACCCAAGCTGGCCGAGGCGGTGACCAAGGAATTGCGAGACCTGGGATTTCTCCGCGCGGGATTTTCTGTCCGGCTCGAAACATTGACCGAATCGAAACTATCCGGTGCCGAGTTGGCGGAGTTCGAGTTTGCCCCGAATCCTGGTGAGCCCGCCAAACCGCTTCGCGCCATCGCATCGAGCGGCGAGATTTCCCGGGTCATGCTCGCGCTGAAGTCCGTGCTGGCCGCGCAGGACGGCGTGCCCTTGCTTGTCTTCGACGAGATCGACGCCAATGTCGGCGGGGAAGTCGCGGTGAAAGTCGGGCAGAAAATGCGCGCCCTGGCCAAATCGCACCAGATTCTTTGCATCACGCATTTGCCCCAAGTCGCGGCGGCGGCCGCGCGGCAATTCGCCGTGGGGAAAAAATACGACGGCAAGCGCACAACCACTTCGGTCGATCTGCTCGCATCCGGCGAACGTGAACGCGAGCTGGCCCGCATGCTCGGGGGAACGGAAAGCGACTCGGCGCTGGCCCATGCGCGCAGCCTTCTGGCGGCCGGCTGAGCGATGCGCATTCTTTTTTTCAACCGCTCCGCTTTGCCTCTCGGCGGCGGGATGAATCGGCTGGCCATCGACACGGCGCGGCGTCTGCGCGCGTCCGGTCACGAGGTGGCGCTGGTCCACGCGCGGGACGGGGGACAATTCGACGGCACGGGCTACCTTTATGACGACCTCGACTACCGTCTCATGCCGCGCGACGAGAAAGCCTTGCGGCTCGAGGCAATCATCGAGGATTTCGCCCCCGACGTGATCCAATTGCACGGCGTGGGCAACACTTTGCTCGACGAATGGTTGGCCGCGCGGCGTCCCACCGTTCGCTTTGTCCACAACCACGACTTTTATTGTTCCGGGCGGCGCATGACGCTGCAACGGCCGATGGAGCCGTGCCATCGCGCGCACGGGCGCGGTTGCGCGGTCTCACATTTGTTGCGCGGATGCGGATCGGGCAATCCGGCTGTCAACTTCGTCCGCTACCGCGCGGTGAATCGCAGTCTTCCCGCGCTCCGTTCGCTGCACGGGTTGCAAGTGATGAGCGATTCGGTCGGGCGCCAGCTCGAAGCCAACGGCGTTGCGCCGGAAAAAATCGTGCGGCTTCCGCTCTATGCGCCGGTCTGGCCGGCGGCGGACAGCGGCCCGTCCTCCTCGTTGCGCACCATTCTCCATGTGGGAGGCTTGCTCGATCACAAAGGAGTGTGGATGGTCGTCAGGATGCTGCGCGAACTTCCGGCCGACGTGCAGCTGGTGTTGGCCGGCGGCGGCCGGGAGAAGGAAGTGCTCGAGTCCCACGTTCGCCGACGCGGATTGGGCAGCCGCGTTCGCATCGTGGGGGAGGCCACGCCGGAGCAGTGGTCATTTCTTTACCGTGAATCCACACTCGTCGTCATGCCCGTGCTCTGGAACGAACCGCTCGGACTCGACGGCCTTGCCGCCATGGCTCATGGCAAACCGGTGGTGGCCTTTGAGACCGAGGGAATCCGTCAATGGCTGCGCCACGGCGAAACGGGTCTTTGTATCGACTTCGGCGATCGGGTGGGTTTCCGTGCGGCGGTGCGGGAACTGATCGACGACCGGCCCAAGCTGCGCGAATTCGGCCTCAAAGCCCGCGAAGTGTGGCGCGAACGCTTCACGGCCCGGGCCTACTTGGATACCCTGCTCGCCCATTACCAGCGCATGGTGGCGCAGGTGGCAAAATGAAAAAGACACCGTTCATCGTCGCCGCCGGCGTGCTTGTCGTTCTCTCACTCTGGCTCCATCGCGAGTTTGCGCGAGGCACATTCGATCCAGTCGAGCGGCGCTTCGCTGGTTGGCTCGGCGCCAACACCGGAACAGCTGCCGCGCTGCCGCCGCTGGTAGTTGTGCTTTATGATGAAGAATCTTCCGCGTTGGCCGGGGCCGAGCGCTTGGCTTTGCTCGACGGGGCACTCTTCGCCCGCGCGGCGGCGAAGCTCGGCGCAGCGGCTGCCGGGGTGGAGGGACTCTCCGGCAATCCCTCCCGCATGCTCGAAGCGGCAGGACGCATGCTTTTGTTCGGTGGCTTTGATGCGACGAGTCCTCCCGCTATCGGGTGGACGCCCTGTGATGGAGTGTTCGATCGTCGTTGGCCCGACCTGGCCGGGTCGGTCGGTCCATCCTCGGCACGTTTCGGCCGCGGATTTTTCACGCCGCCCACCGGATCAGCAGGCCCGCGCCGCATTCCGTTCGTGGCGCGCAATTCCGACCGGCCCGTTCCCTCGTTTCTCGCCATGGCTTGGGCCGCGGGGCAGGGGATGCGTCCTTCCGAGATAAAAGCCTCGCCGGGTCGGGTCGAAGGGCGGGGGCGTTTTGTGCCCTTGGATAGCGACGGTGCGGTTTCTTTTTTCGCGCAGGACGCCGCACGCATCATGACGATGAATGAATTTCTCGTCGCGGCGGAAAAATTCGAACGCGAGGGTGGATCGTCACCGTTGCGCGGTTCCGTCGTCGTGCTGTGCCGCGCCACGCCGGAGGTCGCGCGGGTCGCGGCCGGCGGTGCGGCGCTGACCCCGGCCGAGTTGTGGGCGCAATCTTGGCAGGCCTTGCGGCAGGGCAGGTTCTTCGTGCTTCCCGGGTGGTGGTACCCACTGCTCGTCGCGTTCGCTGCCTTGACCCTGTGCGCCGGCCCCGCGCGGCGCAGTTGGGGAGCGGCGTCCGGTGCCGGGGCGGCGGCATTTCTTGTTTACTTGCTCGCCGCGCTGGGTGCATTCGCCACCTACGGTCTGCTCTTGCCGTTCGTTCCGTCCGCGGCGACTCTGATGGCTGGACTTTTTCTCGGACGGTTCCTCGCGCCAAGCAAGGAACCGGCGGCATTATGAAATTCACCAATCTCACGCGCGCCGAGGAAATCGGGGCCAATTGCTACCTGCTCGAGACAGGGAACACGCGCGTCCTGCTCGATTCGGGCATGCATCCGCGCGCGGCGGGGCCACAGGCCACTCCGGATTTTTCCGTGCTCGGTGACCGCGGATTCGACGCCATGGTGTTGACCCACGCGCACCAGGACCACGTCGGCTGTTTGCCCTTGGCGATGCGACAATCTCCCGATGCTCCGGTCTTCATGACCGAGGCGACGGCGGCCATTTCCGACGTGATGTTGCACAACTCGGTCAATGTGATGATGCGGCAACGCGAGGAGTTGGGTTTGCCGGATTATCCGCTTTTTTCCCACCGCGAAGTGGAACAGTTGGCTGACCAGTGGCGGCTGGTCGACCTCGGCAGGCCTTTTGATCTTTCGGATGAACGCGGCGCGGTGACCTGCGAACTTTTCGACGCGGGGCACATCCTCGGATCGACTGGCGCGCTCGTCCGCGCTGAGGGGAGACGCATTTTTTACACGGGCGACGTCAATTTCGAGGACCAGACGCTGATGCGCGCGGCCAAATTTCCCGAGGAGAACATCGACGTGCTCATCATGGAGACAACACGGGGAGACAGTCCGGTGCCGGAGGGATTCACGCGCAAGACGGAGGAAGAGCGCTTCATCAACGCATTGCAAGCGGCGCTGGACGAAGGTGCGCCCGTGCTTGTTCCCGTTTTCGCCCTGGGCAAAACGCAGGAACTTCTCGCTTTGCTGCACGGTGCGCGCAAAAGCGGCGCCTTGCGCGGTGGGTTCGGTCTGTATGTCGGAGGGCTCGGGGCCAAGATCACGGCGACAACCGACAATCTGCGCGGACGCGCGCCCCGGCGCTACGGCGATTTGAAACTGGCCACCTGCATGCCGATGGAAGTGGTCGGGGGGCGCGATATGGCGCAATTGCCGGTTTTGCCGCGCACGGTTTACGCCGTGTCGAGCGGCATGATGACGGAAAACACGCTTTCCAACATGCTCGCTCCCCGCATTCTGGAAGATCCGAAGGCGCACTGCATGTTCGTCGGTTATTCCGATCCGGAATCGCCGGCTGGCCAAGTGCGCTCCTCGACGGATGGGGGCGAAGTGGTCATAGATCGTCGCCGTCATCCGGTCAAACGCCGCTGTCGTGTGGATCAATTCACCTTGAGTGCGCATGCCACCCGTGACGGGTTGCTCGGCTACGCACGCAAGGTCCAACCGGCCAAAATCGTCCTGGTGCACGGAGATCCGCCCGCGGTCGGGTGGTTTGCGCGCGAACTTCCCAAGGTTTGCCCGCGCTCCGAAGTCATCGTGCCGCCGCCGGGGCAGACGATCGAGATCTGATAGCAATCGCGAAAGGCTCTTGGACCTCCGGCAGGGTGGATCGCGCCGTCCCGGCGCGACATTTCAGTCTGTAAATCGTGATGGGGACATCACGATCCACCTACCTGCCACGATCTCGGTCAACCTAACGCCGGGGAAGGTGACCGGCGGTCGAGGTCGGAAAGCAGCGCGGTGAACTCGCGCGTTTCGCGGCGCCAGCGCTCGATGGCTTGACGGGAAATCTCGACTTGTTCGGTCATGGCTTTCTCGAGCGCCTCATAGTTGGCGGCGAGGCGTGCGCTCAAGTGATCGAACATCTCGTGCATCTGGTGACCGAAGACGGCGGCGATGCTTTCCGGTTGCTGGAGCTGCGCATCGGCGCGGCGGCGCGCCTCGTTCATTTCGGCGAGGAGAATTTTTCCGTCCGGCACGCGGCGCAGATCGCTGACCAGCCCCAGCTTTTCCAGCGTCCAGATCGTCCACTTGGTCGGGTCGAAATTGGTTTTCTTCACCCCGTTGCGGTAGTCGTGCTGAAACTCGTGGTGATAGTTGTGGTAGCCTTCGCCGAAGGTGAAGAGCGCCATGATCGCACTGTCCCGGGCGCTGCATCGGGCGGAGTAAGGTTGTTTGCCCACGGTGTGGCAGAGCGAGTTGATGAAGAAGGTGCTGTGCTGGACGGCGAAAACGCGCAGGACGCCGGCGAGGAGGAATCCGCCAAGGGCGCCAGCCGGGCCGTTCCAGAGGTAGCCAAGAATGGCTGGCACTCCGAAGCCAACGGCAAAGGCGAGCGGGATGCACCAGCGATGCTGCCACATGACAAGCTTGTCGCGGCGAAGATCGTTGACGTTGTCCATCGGCAGCTCGGGCCCGAGTTTGAAAAGCAGCCATCCGATGTGAGCCCAGAGGAATCCTTTGGTGATGTCGTAGGGATCATCCTCATGGTCGACGTGCTTGTGGTGCTTCCGGTGGTCGGAACACCAGTCCAGAACCGAGTTTTCGAAGGCGCAGGCGCCGAAGACCAAAGCGGTCAATTTGACTGGGGCTTTGGCTTTGAACGAGAGGTGGGAGAACAACCGGTGATACCCCAGGGTGATGCTCAGCCCGGTGGTGATGTAGAAAAAGAAAAACAGGCCCACTTGGAACCAATCCAGGCCGTAGTGCCAGATGTAGAGAGGGACCGCGGTGACAGCCAGGGTGTTGATGACAGCGAGGAATATGCTCGTCGTCCAGTTGACGCGCTCCCAAGGGATGCGCGTGAGCAGTGGTATTTGCATGGAATTAGTGGAGTGGGTCGGCGCCTTGACCGGTTAAGCGCGGGAGTCTACCCGCATAACGCCCCCGGCGCAACCCCGACCGGCCCGCCGGTTGCCTTTTGCCTCCGGGTCGTTTCAACTGAAGGGCCTCTCCATGGATCACTGGTTTTGGTTCAGCGCGTCGGATTTCGCTTACAGCTTCCTCAGTGTGGTGCTGGAAGGCGTTCCCTTCATCCTTGTTGGCGTGCTGCTCAGCGGGTTGGTCGATGTTTTTCTTCCGCCCCGCGTTCTGGCCCGCGTGCTACCACGACATCCTGCGGCAGGGATCTTGCTCGGCGGTTTGCTCGGAGCAGTCCTGCCGATGTGCGAATGCGGCATCGTGGTCGTCATCCGCCGACTCCTGCGCAAAGGCCTGCCGCTATCCAACGCCATGGCCTACATGCTCGCCGCGCCGGTGGTCAACCCAGTCGTGGCGATCAGCACCTATGCCGCGTTTCGCGGGCAGGGTGCGCTGGAAATGACTTTGTGGCGCATGGGCCTCGCTTTCGGTGTGGCGGTTGTCATCGCCACCATCGTGCTTTTTCTCAGCCGCGGATTTGTCCTGCGTCCCGATCTGCAGACCGCGGATGTCCCGGACGAAGGCGCCGATCATCGCAGCAGGGCCGAGAAATGGGCCGCCGCCGTCCGCTCCTCGGTCGGCGACTTTCTCGACGTGACGGTCTACTTCCTCTTGGGCGCGGCGGTGGCGACCTTGTTCAACACGAGCGTCAACCAGCAATTGATCATGCCTTTGGCCGAGGACCGGGCGCTTTCCGTTGCGGGCATGATGGGCCTGGCCGCGATCCTCTCGCTCTGCAGCACGTCCGATGCTTTTGTTGCGGCGACCTTCACCGCGTTCTCTTCGGCTTCGAAACTCGCGTTCCTTGTCTTTGGCCCGATGATGGACCTGAAACTTGTCTTCATCTACGGCCTCGTTTTCCGCAAACGCTTCATTGCTTGCCTTGTCGTGCTGCTCTTCGTCCTCGTTTGGCTGGCCTGCACGCAATTGCCCATCGACAACTTCCGCGGATGAACAAGCGCACGCTCACGCTCGTCACTCTCCTGCTCTGGGGAACGCTCATGCTCGGGTTTTGGCTGAGCGGGCGCATCGTGGCTTATTTGCACCCGCAATTTCACACTCTGGTCGCCTGTGCCGGTGCCGCGCTTCTGCTCCTCGCTCCCGCGTGGTGGTGGGCGACGCGCGAGACGGCCGAAGGTTGCTCGGATTGCGGTTGCCATCACGCGCACGACGAGGAACCGCGCAGCGCGATGAGTGCGGGGGCGGTGTTTGCTTTTGCCGTGCTGCTTTTGCCGGTGAGCGCCGCGACGTTCTGGTCTCCCAGCCAATTCGGTGAGGCGGCGGTGGTCAACCGCGGCATTGTCTCGAGTATCTCGCAGCTACCCGCGGCCGGACCGCCCACTCCAGCCGGTTTGGAGGATGCGCCGCTCCTCGGCGACGGCGAGGAAATCCCCGACGTGGACGACTGGCCGGAGGGTCAGGAAGAAGGCGTGGAATTCTACACGCGCGGTCCGGACGGCGCGATCCAGTTGGAGACGATCGATCTTCTCTTCGCCGCCGAGGAACCCGGATTGCGCGACGAATTCGACAACCAGCGCGTATCCATTGTCGGGCAATATGTGCCGCCGCGCGACGGCGGGACGAACTTCGATCTGGTGCGCATGATGATGGTCTGTTGCGCGGCCGACGCGCGGCCAATCGGGGTCGCGGTAGAGACAACGCAGACCCCGGTCATCCCGCGCATGGGCTGGGTCCGCGTCACCGGCACGGCGCGTTTCGTCGAAGAAGAAGGCCTGCGCCAGCCGCGTCTGACCGCGGAAAAAATCGAGGAGGTCCCTGCGCCACGTGAAACGATCCTTTACTAGTTTCGCGCTGCTCTTGGCCTTGGCCGCTGGCGCTCGGGCAGAGGGTTCACCCAATTGGAAACAGGCGCTGCCCGGGTGGCGCTACGAATTCCCGCGGGACCATCACGCGCACCCGGATTTCAAAACCGAATGGTGGTATCTCACCGGCAATATCGAGGCGGGGGACGGGCGGCGCTTCGGTTTTCAGCTCACTTTTTTCCGTCAGGGCGTGCGTCGCGGCGCGGCGGACAGCCGCTTCGCTGTGGATGACATCAAGCTGGCTCACTTCGCGGTGACCGATATCGGCGCGCGGCGTTTTTATCATGCCCAGAAAGTTTCCCGCGGCACGTTTGGCGAAGCCGGTTTTTCCGACGGGGACCGGATTGCCTGGATCGCGGATTGGGAACTTGTCGTGACCGGTGAGGGAAAGTTCCGCCTCGCGGCGCGCGACAAAGATTTCGCCCTCTCGCTCGACCTCGCCGCGGCGAAACCGCCGGTCTTCCACGGCGAGAACGGCGTGAGTCAAAAATCGGCGGGCGAGGGGAGAGCGTCACATTATTACTCGTTCACGCGACTCGAGGCGTCGGGAACCCTCGAACTCGAAGGCAAACCGATCGCGGTTCGCGGCCTTGCTTGGTTCGACCAGGAGTGGGCGACCAACCAGCTGACCGAGAACCAAACCGGATGGGATTGGCTCAGCATGCAATTCGACGACGGAAGCGAGCTGATGTTGTTTCAAATCCGGCTCAAAGAGGGTGGACGCGATCCGTTTTCGCATGGCACGTGGTTCGCCGCGGATGGAAAAGCCATACCGATCAAGCATGCCGACTTCGAATTGCAACCGGGACGCACTTGGCGCAGCGACAAGACGGGCGGCGCATATCCCGTCGAATGGTCAGTGCGCATTCCCAAGCTCGCTTTGGAAATCGCGGTTGAAGCGGCCCTGGACGGACAGGAACTCGTCTTTCGTCCCATTTCTTACTGGGAAGGAAGTGTCGGTGCGAGCGGTCGGCGTGGTGATGCGGTCATTACGGGGCGCGGCTATCTTGAGATGACCGGATATGCGGGCGGGTTGGTTGGACTGCAAGCGCCCGGCCAGCGCTGATCAGCGCTGTCGTGGTTGGAGTTCGCCTTGGATGGTGTATTGCGGCAGCGGTTGTGACGTCCACACGCGATCCGATGTGCTGCGCTCCTCGAGCGAGGCGAATTCCAGCAAATCGAGTCGCAACCGGAACAACCGCGGCGTCAGATCGGCAGCGCCGCCGGGCGAAAGCAATCCTTTTACCTCGGGCGAGCCCTCCTGCAAACGCGCGAGCAGCGGCATCATCCAATTCGGGGGCTGTCCGCGTTCGCGATATTCCAGCGCGGCAAACCACATCTGCCAGTCGAGCCGCGGCATGTGCGGCATGAAGAAGGGCAGCGTGCTGTCCGCCGCGTCCATTTTGTAGGGAAACCGATACGCGGCCCAGTTTGCGCCATCGGCGCTGGCCTCAACGGTGATTTCGGGGCGCTCGATGGTCATGACGCTGAACAGTCCGTAGGAATTGGTGCTGCGGAACGGTGCGACGGGGCCGAGCAAGGGGCCGATCCAAGCGGGCGGACAAAGGCGCAACACCATGAGCAGCGTGATCGCGGTGGGCACGAGAATGGCCGTGGCCAGCCATGGGACGAGGGCGCGCTGTATCTTTGGCAGCGAGCGAGCCTTTCCGGATGCAAAAAAATGTCGCACGCGCGCTGGCCATGATTGGTCGTCGACCAGCGCGAGGCAGAGCGCGACGGTGAGAAGGTTGAAAAATCCGTAGTGCCCGGTGGCCATGATCAACACCATGAGCAGGGTGAATCCGTAAAACGCGGCCATGCGCAGACGCCGCGGGGCGAAAATGAAAAACGGCAGCACGAGTTCGATGAAGAACGTGCCGTAGAGCGAAACGCGCTGAAACCATGCGGGGAGTTGCCCGGCCCACCAGCTGGCCCACACCGGAATCGGTTGGGTAAAATAGTGAAAGTCGAGCGCAGTGCCTTCGAGCCACGCGTTCACCCCGTTCGCGTTGTAGCCGTAAAGTTTGACCACGCCCGACTCGAACATGAGGCGGAAAAGCAACCACCAGACGAGGAGGCGTCCCCAGCGCGAAGGTTCGCTCGATCCGCGGGCGAGATAGCGCCGCCACGGAACATAAATGGCCGCGAGCAATCCGGTCTCCAAGAGCAGCGCGTCCCATTGGAAGTTGAGAAAAACCGGCACCGTCGCGGCGAAGGACAAATAGCAAGCCCATGCGACCAGCGCGGAGAGGGCAGGAACGAGCCCGAGAGCGAGCAGCAGCGAAGCCGCCGTGCCCACAGCCAACCACGCGTGCAGGTGGGTGTCCGATGCGCCCCACCACAAAAAGGACGGCATGTTCAGCCAGGCTTGTGCCATGCCGCCGTTGCTCCGGAAATGGGTTTCCGCCGCAGCAAGCTGCTCCGCCACCGGCAGAATCCCGCGGGAACCGGCCAGCCCGTCGATTTGCACCCAGAGCGAAACAAAAGCGCAAAGAAAGACGACGCCGATGGCGCGCGGGAAGATCCAGCCCGAGACTTCGTAAGACGACGCGATGGCTCCCGGACCCCAGAGCAGCTTGGTCAGCACGGTGAAAAACGGGCGGTGTTCCGCGACGAAACGGTAGGACGCTTCGCTGACCGCGCGGAAGGGCGGAATTGCTCGGTGCAGTGCGAGAAAGAAACGCGCCCGCATGCTGTGCGGGGCCAGCGCGGCCAGCGCGGCTTCCGCGCCGGTGAGCAGCGAGCCGTCCGTTTGCGCCAGAACGATGTGCTCCGGCGGCAATCCGCCCGCCGCTTGGACGATATGGGCGGGCGCGCTTTGCACCACTTCGTAGTCCGTGCTTTCGCCCGTCGTTTGCCGCCAACGGTCCGCCCACCGCCGGCAGAAATCGCAGTCTCGGTCCCAGTAAAGGACCGGTTTCGGCGGGGGTGCGGCGGTCGGGTCCATGCTGGCAATCAGCCTGCAACGGTGTATCTTCGCTGTCCAGTTGTCCTCGGGCCGGTCGGCGCATCACGGGTGCCGGCCTTCATGGCCTGTGGGACAGACCACGAGGCCGCATGGCACGCAACAGATATTCCTGGGAGGAAAAGCCTTCCCGCCGCCGCAAAAGCTCCTGGTGGCGGTGGCTCGTCCTTTTCCCTTTTCTCGCGGTTCTCGCGGCCGGCGCGATCGGCGCCATCGTCTTCTTTCTCGTCCGTGCCGAGTTCCTGCAACTTGCGGCGCAGTTCGACCTTGAGCGGCTCGAGAAAATGGAAGCGGCCTCGACCATCTATGACCGCAAGGGCGGCGTGATGGGTAAAATTTTCATCCAGAACCGCGAACCGGTCCCTTATGACAAACTCCCCGAAGTTCTTATCCAGGCTGTCGTGGCGACCGAGGACCAGAAATTCTGGAAGCACGACGGCGTGGATTACCAGGGTATGGCGCGCGCCGCGCTGGCCAACTGGTCGGCGGGCCGAATCCGCCAAGGTGCGAGCACGGTGACGCAGCAGTTGGCCCGCAATTCGTTCGACCTGAAAGAGCGCACCTACCGCCGAAAACTCCTCGAGATCGCGCTGGCCCACCGCATCGAGGAGCGGTTTCCGAAGGAAAAGATCATGGAATTGTATCTGAACCGCGTTTACTTCGGCGGCGGCCTCTATGGCGCCGAGGCCGCGGCACGCGGTTATTTCGGTGTGCCCGCCTCCGCGCTTTCCGCCGGGCAGGCGGCCACGCTGGCCGGTCTGCTCAAGAGTCCGAACAGTCTCTCGCCTTGGACCAACAAAAAGGGGGCCGAGGAAAGTCGCAACTACGTCCTCGGCCAGATGCGTTCTCTTGGGTTCCTGTCCAGAGCGGCCTACGATGAAGCCGTGCAGTCGCCCCTCATCGTCCGCCAGCGCATGGCGCCGAAAAAGCAGTCCTACGCCATCGAATACATCCGCCAACATGCGGTAAACTCGCTCGGTTTCGACCGCGCGATGAACGGCGGCTTCCGCATCTACACCACGCTCGATCCGGCCATGCAATTCGAGGCGGAGAAAGCCCTGCGCCGCAAACTCGACGAGATCGAGAAGCGCCCCGGTTACGCCAACCAGACCTTCGCTGAATTCCAAGCGCGCTACGAAGCCAACCCGCCCAAGCCCGGCGAATCCAACACGCAACAGCCCGACTATCTGCAGGGCGCGGTGCTCGCGGTGGAAAACAAAACAGGCGGTATCCTCGCCATGGTGGGCGGACGCGATTTCCTCCACAGCGAATACAATCGCAGTGTGCAAGGCGAGCGCCCGCTCGGCACGGCCTTCGCTCCGATTGTTTTCGCCGCGGCTTTCGAGAAAGGCCTCTATCCCGGCACCGTGGTGCAGGACTGGGCGCTGGACAACCGTCTCGTCGCCTTCGGTGGTGAGGCAGGCATTCTCGGTGAGTGGGGCGTGGAGCGCGCCGACAACGAATACGAGGGTGAGATCACCGCACGCGAGGCTTTGGTCCGGGGCAAAAATGGCGCGGTGGTCCGCGTCGGTTTCCAGACCGGACTCGATGCGGTGGGCAAGCTGGCCGGCGAAGCCGGCATCAAGTCGACCTTGCGCCCTTACGCCAACGCATACCTCGGTTCGAGCGAACTCTCACTGGAGGAAACGGTCCTTGCTTACACCACGTTCCCCGGCGGCGGCACGCGTCCGCTGCAGACCCACATCATCAGCCGCATCGAGGGTTCCGATGGCGAAATCGCCTTCGAGCAGACGTCGGAGCGCAAAAACGTCATCTCGGATAGCTCTGCGTGGCAGGTGCACAGCCTGCTCAGCGATGTCCTCACGCGCGGCACGGGCAGCGCGGCCATGGCTGACTACGGGCTGGCCGTCGCAGGCGCGGCGGGAAAGACGGGCACGGCTTACAATTTTACCGACACGTGGTTCATCGGATACAGCGAGGCCGTGACCTGCGGCGTGTGGGTCGGTTTCGACCGGCCACGCCAGATTTTCCGCGGAGCCTTCGCCAAAGACTTGGCCCTGCCGGTCTGGGTCGACGTGATGAACGCCTCGCGCGCCGATTTTCCCTCCGAGCCGATGAAAGCGCCGGTCAGCGTGGAGAAAATGAAGGTGTGCCGCGTCTCCGGCCAGTTGGCCACCGACAAATGCCTGGAAACAACGCGCGTGCCCGGCGGGCAGGACATCACCGAGTCGACCGCCTACGAGGAATACGTGAAAGTCGGCGCGGGCCCGTCCATTGAGTGTCCGATCCACTCCAGCGGAGTAAAAAATTACCTCAAGGAATTCGCGGAGGAAGAGTGGCCGCGGCCCGAGATGGCGATCGACCTGACGAAGATCCGGCCGGTTGATATTTCCTCAGCTGCGGTGGTCGGCGCGGCCGATCCATACAACGCGGTTTCGCCCTCCGCCATGGACGGTGACGGCGCGATTCCTGTGGCGCGCGCCGAAGCCGTAGTGCCCGGCGCGCCTGCGGCCGCCGAAGCCACGGGTGCCTCCGCCGACTCGTCTCAGCCGGCCCAGCCCGCGCTCTCCGAAGTGCGAGCCGCCGAGCCCGTGGGGGTCAAAGAATCGATCGAGTCCGATTTCCCCGGCGTTGCCTTGCCCGAGCCGCCGCCGATTCGATTTTAGCCCGCGCGGACGGGCTTGTCCCGTCCGACGGGAGAAGGACTGTTGCGCTTCCATGACGCAAGCTTCATGGACGGCACTTCCGCGAGCAGTGCTACAAATGCGCCCGAAGGATTCGTCCGAATTCCTTGATGCCCTCGGGATTTTCGTGCGCGCCGTGGCCGGAGGGGACGACTTTTTCCGAGACGGCGCCTTTCATGTGCGAGCTCCAGTAAGGCACGACGCCGTCCGAGCTGTTCGGCGCGTCGCCTCTGCCGCGGTCGCCGACAACCGAGTGGCAGGGCACGCCGGGGCGCATGGGGAGATTGAGGATGGCTTTGAGCAGCGGTGAATTGGCGCGCAGGAAGACGATGCTGTTGGCCGGGGCGACGAAGAGATCGCGGTATTCTTCGCGAATGGCGCCGCGCAGGCGGGTCAGGTCGGTCTCCATCCACGCGAAAGGAAGCTTGATCAGACGCGCGAAAAATTCGGCG
>JBILUI010000091.1:0-9262 GCA_044371145.1 Chthoniobacterales bacterium
ATCTTCTGCACCGCGCGGTGCACATCCTCGTCTTCAACAAGGCCGGCGAGCTTCTCCTGCAGAAACGTTCGGCCTGGAAAGACCGCGAGCCGTCGAAATGGGATTCGAGCGCAGCCGGACATCTCGAACCCGGCGAGAGCTATGCGGCGGGCGCGGCGCGCGAAACAGAGGAGGAACTTGGCATCCGCTGCGAATTGAAACCCCTGGGCAAAATCCGCGCCTGCTCCAACACTGGCCAGGAATTCGTCGAAGTCTTCACCGCACGCCACGACGGCCCCTTTGTCCTCCCGCCCTCGGAGATCGAAGACGCCATGTTTTTCCCTCGTGCCGTGATCACCGACTGGCTCTCCGCCCGCCCCCAAAATTTCGCGCCCGGATTTTGGGAAGTTTGGAAGAAGTTGAGCGTTGAGAGCTGAGGGTTGAGAGAAAAGGCCTCACTCAACCAACTTGAACCCCTCCAGCCGCGCGCAGCGCGCGAGTGTCTCGTCGAGCGTGACAAACTCGAGATCAGCCACATCGGCACCGGCAAGCACGAGGGCCGCGGCCAATTGCAAGGCATCAGCAGCGCGCAAAGAGTGGGTAAAAAGCAATCTACGCGAGTGGGCCCGCAAGGCGGCAGTCGGCAGAATCTCCTGTGCGCGCCGGAAGACGGCTTGAAGGTTGGCCAGGGCTTTGTCGGTCGTTGATGGCGGCCAACCTGCCTCGCGTTCCCGCCGGGCCAGCGCAGACCAGCACTCGGTCAGCGTTCCCCACCAAACGGCCATCCCGCTGTCCGAAGCCAGCAGCGACATCATGCGTGCGCTTTCCGGCTCCTCGATGAGCAGAGGCACCAAAGCGGAGCTGTCCCAAAATCTCATCGTCCGGCGCGACGCTCTTCGAGGAGAGTCGCGACAACTTTCGCACCACCCTTGGGCGCGGATGCGGGAACAAGGCGCAACTTCTCCTTGCTCTCCTCGGCGATGCGGACTTCACCGCGCCGTGCCAACTCGACAAGACGGCCCGCCCAACCGGTCTCGCCGGAGCTTGCCGCACGATAGGGCACCAGCTTGGCCACCGGCCGGTCACGCTCGGCGATCACGACCTCCTCGCCCCCTTTGACGCGGTCCAGATAGCTACTGAGCTTACTCTTCATGGTGGATATGTTGGTTTGAAGCATATAACTAGGTTAGTCTTTTGTGGTTATCTGTCAACTACCCTTCTTGCGCTGTTCTCTGTGCCTAAGACCTGCCAGCTGAGTTCTGAGGAACGCCCGACGGCGCCAGGTTGGCCTTTGGCTATCTCCTCCCGCGACCACGGGATTCCGGTTCAAACTCAGCCCTCCGCCCTCCAGTGGGCGCCTCTACCTCTGTAGGTCCTTCAGGCTGATAACTGCCAACTGACAGCCGAATGAAATGAGACGGACTTTAGTCAACTGATGGTGCCAGCTTGTCCGGCGGCTCCCACCGCCCGACTACAGGAAAACCCTAATGAAAAACACCGAGTCCCGTAAATTGCCGTCCCGAGGCGCCGACCTTAACTTGACTTCGTTATGAAAACACACACCACCTCACTCAAAGCAAAGTTCAACTCGGCGTTCAGCTTGGTCGAACTTCTCGTTGTCATCGCGGTTATCGCCGTCATCGCGGCCATCGCGATCCCGAACATCACCGGTGCCCGCGAAGCCGCCGTGGCTGCGCAGACCAGCTACAATGCCCAAGCGTTGACCGACATGCAGAACAAGGTTGAAGCCATGACGGGCACCCGTCCGAGTGAAGCCGACCTGCAGACCGGTGTCAGCGTGACCAACGGCACGAACGTGATCACGTTCCGCTTGGACTGATCGGTTTGTACCTTCAAACAGGCCCCGGTTCGCCGGGGCCTGTTTTTTTTGGTCCGTAATCGACCGGGAGCGCCTTTCCATTTGACCCGCAGCAGGCCCGGCCGGATGTTTCTTGAGGCGTCCGCCCGCATGATGAAGCGCACAAATCGTTCCGAATCGGCCATGAGCCTGATCGAGTTGCTGGTGGTCATCGTGATCATCGGCGTGCTTGCCACCTTGGTTATCCCCTATGTGTCGCCATTGCGCGAGTCGGCCAGCATGCACGTGGCCAGGCAGCAGCAAGTCGAACTGCAGACGGCTTTGGGAAGTTGGATCTCGGCGGCGTCGGCCGGACCGGGAGGATTGGCCGCAGCGAGAGGTGCCTACAACGGTGCCGGCAGCAAACTCGGTCTGCTGCAGAGTTACCTGCAGCCCTCCACCTACGCTTCCTTGAGCGGGAGCGGCAGCAGCGTGAGCAGCGCCGCACTGTCCGGGGCCGGTGCCTCGTTGCAATTTTCCTCGTGGGGTGTAGACAGCATGCCATCGGTCCAGTGGGTGGCCGGACAATGACGAACCGCATGAAAAAAATCGTGTCACGCGACAAAGGCTTCAGTCTCGTCGAACTGCTTGTCGTCATCGTCGTGCTCGGCATCGTGCTTTATTTCGCTTTTCCCAACATCGTGCAGATGCGCAGCGACAGCGAAGACAGCCTGGCCCGGGCGCGTGCCGAGATGCTGAACCTCGCGGTCGCCGCCTATTTCCAGGCGGTCGGGGACAGGGCCACGGCAAGGGCCAACTGGGCCGCCGCGGGAGGCGATGAGGCGCGCTACGCCAATCTACTCCGCCCCTACATCGCTTTCCCCAGCGCCAGCCTTTCGGCCTTCATGCCGAGTTCCGATTACACCGTTGTCTTCGATCCGACCGATCCCCTGCTCAACAAAGCGGAGCTTTACGGACCGAACGGTGCCATCTCCTACTGACACGACGGGCTCAGCGCAATGTTTGGCCTCGGGCCGGATAGTGGTATATTGCGGAAGAAACCACCGGGGGCCAGAACCGGTGACAGACCATGGCCAGCACCCTCGACGCAGAATTGCCGTCAGCGCTCCAGTCCCGGGGCCTGACCGCTCCCTTGGATCTTCCGGACAACGCGCACAACCTCCACGAAGCACTCGCTTTGGCCAACGGGGTTCCGTCCGAGGACGCCTTCGAATGGCTCGCTTCGCAATTCGCCCTGCTCCCCTGCGCCCCGACCCGCCCGTCCATCGCGGTGCAGACGGAAACTGTTTTCCGCAATCTGGCCGGGGAAATCCACGGACCGGGTGAGGAACCCTGGTTGCCCGTGGGCAACATCGGCCCCCTCCTCATCGCGGGCCATTACAATCCCGCGGCAACGGCGCGGTGGGGCATTCCGGAACAATTCACGATCGGCGTCCTCCTTTCGCAAAAAGACTACGGCGAATTCCGCACCCTGCTCGACGAGCGCCTGAGGGCCAAACCCCTGTCGGCGCGTGTCCCGCATCTCGATCCGCGGCCTCTGGAAAAGGGAGCGTCTCCCGAAAACGCGCTGAAGTGGCTGCTTTCCGAATATCCTTTTGGTGAGGAGGAGCGCTCGCGTCTCGAGACGTGCCTCGGGCCCTTATCCGCCGTGACCGCGGCCAATGCCCTCGGATTGAAAGCCCTTCCGCCCGGATACGGAGCGACCCTGCGCCATCTCTGCACGGCCGAGCCGGTCTTCAACCCCGCGCTCGCCCCGCGCCAAAGCGAGTTCCCCGACACGCTTCTGGAGAAACACGGCGTGTTCCCGCTCTTTGCCGGGCGAAAAACCGTTTACCTGCTCAGCGCGCAGAAGGAAATCTTCGCCTTCGAGGACGAGTGGCTGGCCTCGAACACCGACACGCGCAACTTCCGGCCCGTGCTCTCCGACAAGGAATCGATCCTTCGTATCGTCAACCGCGACCGCAGCAACGCGGCCGCCGCTACGGCGGGCGGACCGGTCGGCGAACTGACCGAATCCGGCGCGGCCAACGTCGTCGACATCGATCCGCAGGAGGTCACGCGGATCAATCCCGCGAGCATCAACACCACAGCCGAGCAGGCCTTGCACTGGGTTTTCCACCGATCGATCACCGCGCGGGCCAGCGACCTCCACATCGAGAAATATTTCAACATGGCGCGCTTCCGCGCCCGCATCGACGGCGAACTGGTCACACTTTTTTCCGCACCCGAGGAAATGCTGCCGCGTTACGTCAGCCTGATCAAAAACTACGCGAACATGGGTCAGGAGCGGCAAGGCGCGCAGGACGGTCGCTTCTCCCTGAGCCTCGGCAAGCGCCGCGTCGACTGCCGCGTTTCGGCCATTCCGTGCCGCAAGGATCAGCAAAAAATCACCATCCGCTATCTCGAGAAGGAAGGCGGCATCAAAAAATTGAGCGAGCTCAAGCTGTCGCAGCGCAATCTCAAGCTGCTCCAAGACGCCATGTCCCGCGATCAGGGCCTCATCCTCATCACCGGCCCCACCGGCAGCGGCAAGACAACGACTCTCTACGCGCTGCTCAACAGCGTGAACGCCGAGAACCTCAACATCCAGACCATCGAAGATCCGATCGAATACGAGATCGAGGGACTCAACCAGACGCAGACCGACCCGGTGCACGACATCGATTTCGCGCAGGGACTGCGCCGTCTCATGCGCGCCGACCCGGATATCATCCTCATCGGCGAGTGCCGCGACGAGGAAACGGCCAGCGCCGCGGTCAATGCCGCGCTCACCGGGCACTTGGTGCTTACCACGCTTCATGCCAACGACTGTCTGCGCGCGGTCAGCCGCTTTATTTCCATGGGCGTGCCACCCTACTTGTTGGCCGACTCGCTCGCACTCTCGCAGGCGCAGCGCTTGGTGCGCCGACTGTGCCCGCAATGCAAAACAATGTCCCCGATCACGCCGGAACAGCGCGCGATGTTCGCCGCGAACATGGTGCCCGCACCGGAAAGCGTCACACACCTCTACGAGGCGCAGGGCTGCCCGGAGTGCCGCGAAACCGGTTACCGGGGCCGCATCGCGCTGATGGAGCTTTGCCCGTTCAACCACGAGTTGGCCGACCTTGTCGCAGTCAATGCGCCGCAGGGGGAAATGCGCAAGATCGCCACCCGCATGGGCCTGCGCACACTTTACCAGGAAGGACTGCAGCAGGTGCTCGAGGGAGAAACCTCGCTGGAGGAAATCAAATGCCTGGCTTACACCGCCGTGGCCACGGAGGAAGCGGCGGCCGCCGAGGAAGTGTCAGGCGGATCGGGCGTGTGATCGGACTTGGCGGCGGTCAGCCGAGGCTTGGCTAGACGGGCGAAGCCAATCACCGCCGGAACATTTCTTTTCCTTGCCGCGCGGACAGGTTTGTCCCGTCCGACGGGGAAGGCCCCTCTTGCGCTCCGGCGGCACGAGGTCGCGGGCGGCGCTCACGCCTCGATGAATTTGTTCCGGATCGCGTAGCGCACCAACTCGCCGATGGAATGCAGCCCCAGTTTGCGCATGATGGCCGCGCGATGTGTTTCGACCGTTTTCACGCTGATCCCGAGTTTCGTCGCGACCTCCTTGTTGCTGTGTCCCTCGGCGAGAAGTTGGATGATCTCGCGCTCGCGCGTGGTCGGTTTTTCCTCGGCGGATGCGGCATGCGGCAGGCTGCCGTCACGAGTTGCGTTGAAAATCACCTCGGAAATTTGCGAGCTGAAGTAATGCCTTCCCGACAAAACGCAGTCGATGGCATCGATCAGTTGCCGCCCCGCGTCGGATTTCAGGACATATCCGTGCGCCCCCGAGCGGAAGATTTCCATGACCACCTGCTCGGCATCGTGCACGGTGAAGACGAGAACTTTGGTCTCGGGAGATAGCTTGAGGATCTGTTTGGCCGCCTCGATCCCGTTCAACTCGGGCATGGATACGTCGAGCACGGCAACATCAGGTCCGAGTTCCCCGGCCATTTTCACCGCCTCTCTTCCCGAGGCCGCCTGACCGCAGCAGGTGAACCGACCGCTGCCCTCGATCAGATTGCGCACTCCGCCGCGCACGATCTCGTGATCGTCGGCAATCAGGATGGTGGGTTTCTTCTTGGGCACGGGAGAATTTAACCGCAGAGAGCACAGAGAGCACAGACTTTAGAAAAACAGAAAAGACCGAAGGACATCACGAAATGCGAGCTACTCAATAACTCAGTGTCCCCCGCGCCTCCGTGAGATACCCAGTCCAACCTTCACACTTTCAAACCTTTCCACTTTTCCACCTTCTCCTACCTTCCGACCCTGCTCGTCACCCGTTTGCCTCCGGCTGTCTCACTTGCGTTCGGCTCTCGTCACTCGTCACACGCCACTCGTCACTCCGCTTAGCCTGCACTTCACCGCGACACCATAATCGGATGACTCGACCTCAAGGGTTCCACCAAGTTCCCGCATGCGTTCGCGCATGCCGGCCAAACCGACACCCGAGGAGCGCGCGAGGGAGAAATCGTTGGGCAATCCCATCCCATTGTCCCTGATCTCGAGCGAGACCGAATCCCCGCCGTAGCGCGCCAGCGAGATCCATGCTTTCGTAGCCCCCGCATGGCGGTAAATGTTGCTCAAGGATTCCTGCACGATACGGAAGAGAGCCGTTTCTAACTCCGGGGCAAGGCGCAGGAAGTTTTCCGGCACGTCGAGGTTCACGGGAATGCCATTGCGTTTGGCAAACCCCTCGGCAAACCACCGGATGGCGAAGGCGAGCCCCGCTTCCTCCAAAAGCGGCGGATGCAGCAGGTAGGACATGGTCCGCAACTCGTCGCAAACCTGACGGCTGATTGCCGCGGCCTCGCCGGCCAACCGTTTGGCCTCGGCGGGATCGGATGCCGAGGTCAGCGCGCTCAAATTGATCTCCAGCGCGGCCAAGCTCTGCGCCGTGGAGTCGTGCAATTCGCGCGCCAGTCGCCGGCGCTCCTCGTCCTGCGAAGTGATGAGGCGCGCGGAAAGACGCGCGAGCTGTCCCTGCGAATCCTGCAGTTTGCGCTGCGCCGTTACCTCCTTGGTCACATCGGAGGAGATCCATTGGGTCTCTCCGCAACGGCCTGACGCGTCGAAGTTCGCATGGAGACTGCTCCGATACCACCGATCGCCCGGACCGGCGTGGGTGAATTGGACGACCGGCGCGGCAACGGTGCACTCGGCGAGCGCCTGCTCGACCGCGGTTCGCACGCCGGACCCGAGGCAGGAGGAGAGCAGAGGAGATCCGGCGGATGGCGCCGCGAGGCACAAAGCTCCGAAGGCCTTGTTGCAAAAAGTCACGCGCCCCTGCGCATCGAAGCGGCAGATCGATTCGGTGAGATCCTCCACCACCTCGCGGTATTCGCGCTCCGCTTTCTGCACCTGCGAGGCGAGGTCCTCGATGCTCCGCGCAAGCATGGCCAGTTCGTCGTCGCCCGGATAGTCGAGTTTGACCGGAAGTTGCTCCGCGCTTTTTTCCCGTTCCACTTTTTCGGTCAGGAGTTGGATGCGTCCGACAATGGTGCGGTCCACGACAAAGAGTATGACCAGGAGCATGAGACCGCCGGCCAAAGCAAGACCAACGACAAAAATGCGCGCGGCGGCAAGCCCCGCATCGTAAAAAGAAACCGCACCCGCGACGACCACGTCCTCACCGGAGCGGAGGCGGAAGACGGCGTCGGGGACCTGTCCGGCCCGATTCACGATGCGGAGTCCTTGGCCCCCGCCCGAGCCGCCTCGCTGGAGGTAAACCGGCCGCCCGATGAGGGCCGAAGCACGCGAGGCGACCAAGTCGGGAGAAACGCCTGACTGCGACGCGAAATACGCCTCAACGCGCCGCGTGGCGGCAAGCAGTTCCTCCTCGTCGGCGCGGCGGAATTGGGCGGTCACGGCCAGCCACACGGCGACCACGGCCAGACCGAGCACGATGAACTGCACGAGAGCGACGAGCAGAATGGTGCGCGAGTAGACCGTCTCGCTGCGCAGACCAAGCAGGCGGCCGATGCGGTGCAGAACGCGGCCGCTGGCCGATTGCGCGCGCGGAACAAGGGTGACCATGGCCTGTTACCGGCCGGGAACCGCCGGGGCCGTGGCCGCGGGAGTCTCGCCCGGTTTGGTCTGCGGCAGCAGCACCTTGCTCAGTCCGAAGATCGGACCGTAGATGGCGTAAATGATGCCGCCAACCAGCGATCCAAGCACGATGAGAACGAAAGGCTCGAGCAGCTTGTCGATTTGCGCGGACATGAGGTCGAGCTGCTCCTCGTAGTCGCTGGCGATCTGGTCGAGGACCTCGTTCATACTCCCGGTCTCGCCGGCCATCTGCACCACGGCGGCGATGCTGCGTCCGTCTTCGCCCAGACGATGACATTCCATGAGAAAGGCCTCGGGCATGGACAACCCGTCGGTAACGTGGTCCCGCACCTTCAGATAGAACTCCTCGTAATCGACATGGCCCGAACTTTTGGCCGCGATTTCCAGGGCGTTGACCACGCGGACATTGGCCGCGAGCAAGAGCGCGAGAATGCGGAAGCTGACCATGGCCGCCGTTTTTGTGATGAGCTTGCCGACGCTCGGCAGCTTGGAGAAAAACCTCTGCACCGGCGCATTGGCGTAGATTTTTCCCCAATACTTGATGAGCAGGAAGATCGCCCCGAAGGGAATGAGCGCCATGTAGGGTTTTTTCAGCAGGATATCGGAAAATCCCATCATGATCTGCGTCGCGAGCGGCAGCGACACGTTCATGGAGTTGTAGAGCTTCGAAATGGACGGAACCAAGGTGAAGCTCATCACGATGATAACCACCACGGCGAGCACGAGCACGATGGCCGGGTAGATCATGCCGGCTTTCAGCTTGCGCAGGATGCGCAGGGACTTTTCGCGGCCGCTGGTGATCTGCTGGAAAACCATGTCGATCTGGCCCGATTCTTCGCCCGCGCGGATGAGCGCGAGCACATCCTCGCTGAAAATGTCGGGGTGCATGGCGAAGGCATCGCTCATTTTCTCTCCGGAAAGGATGCTGCGGCTGATGTCCGCCACCGCGCCGCGCATGCGCGGTGTTTGCAGTCGTCCGGCCATGAGTTCCAGCGCCTTGTTGATCGCGATGTTGCGCTGCAGGCAGCGCGCCATCCCGTTGAAGAACTGCGCCGACTCCTCGAGGTTCGGTTTCTTCTGCGAGACGCGGTTGATGAATTCATCCGCACCCGTGATGTCGGTCACGTCCGCCGTCTCGTTGGGCGCCTTGCCCGCGCCGAAGACCGCCTTGCCGTCTTCGTCGGTATCGACGATGACCTTCGCCACCCGGCCGTTGTAGATGTTGGTCAGCTTGACTTGCTTGAGCATGGTCTTCGGGTTAAGGCCCGCTTCGGGACGGGTGTTTTCAGGGCACCGGCCAGATGGTCGACGGCCGGATGATAGTCACCGAGTTGTTGCGGTAAGACAACACCGAGCCGTCCGGTCCGG
>JBILUI010000092.1:0-9224 GCA_044371145.1 Chthoniobacterales bacterium
GCTTCGGGCATTCCCGCCGGATGGGAGGGGCTCGACGCGGGCCCGAAATCCATCGCGCTTTACCGCGCAGCGATTTTGCGCGCCAAGACGATCATCTGGAACGGCCCTCCCGGGGTGTTCGAGTTCGAAAAATTTTCCGGTGCGAGCAAAGCCATGGCTGAGGCGGTGGCCGAAGCCACAGCCAAGGGCGCGACCACCGTGGTCGGCGGCGGGGACACGGCGACCGCGGCCAAGAAATTCGGCGTGGCGGATAAAGTCAGCCATTGCTCCACCGGCGGCGGGGCCAGTCTGGAATTCCTTGAGGGCAAGGAACTTCCGGGTGTTGCGGCCCTTGGTGCCTGAAGCCGGCGGGCTTGCCCCTTTCCCTGTTGATACCTACCTTTACTGATTCTTTCTGACGGCGGCGCCCCGGCGCCTCAACCGTATGTTCAAATTCCTTCATCGGAAACAGTTGGTGAAAAAAGGCCTGGCCAGCGCGCGCTCCCGCCGTTCGGTCGAGGAAAGCCCGCTGCGTGAAGCGCTCGCCACCGGATGGCTCTCGCGGCTGGTCATTTTCGCCGCGTTCGCGCTCGGCTTGGGGCTGCTGGTTTTTGCCGGAGCCCCCGCGGCCGCACCGCTTGATCTCGTCGCGCAGGATGCGCCGAAGACCAAATTCCTCGTCTGCCTGCTCGTCTTCGCCATTTCTATCGCGCAGCTGTGGGTCAATCATCCGCAGGCCTTTTACCGTAACTCCAGCCTCGCGCTGATTTACGGAATCCTTCTCGCGCAACTCGCGTTGATCAAAGGCCTGCTCGTGCTGGCCGATACCGGCCGCATCGATGTGCAGCTCGTTCCGATGCTGATTCCTTACGCGCTCGCGCCTTTGGTTTTCTCCGTTTTGCTCGGGCGCCACCTTGGTCTGTTCGGCGCGGTGGTGGTCAGTTTGTGGGGCGCATTTCTCATGCCGACGATCGACGCGTGGTTCCTTGTCATCTCGCTCATCGCCGGCGTGGTCGCCGTGCTTTTCACGCTGCAGGTGCGGCGGCGCAGCCAATTGATCCGGGCCGGCCTCTACGCGGGCCTCGCCGTTTGGGTTCTGTCCGCCATCTTCGGTCTGATTTTCCCGCAGATCCTTTCGCAATTCACCTCCGTCGATCCCGCCACCGTGGCTTGGCAGACCTTGGCCGCCTTCGGCGTGGGTGTGGGAACAGCCATTCTGGTCAGCGGAATTCTCCCCGTGCTTGAGCACATTTTCGGGATCACCACGGACATTTCGTGGCTCGAAGCGGCCGACCTGAACCATCCGCTGCTCAAGCGCATGACACTCGAAGCGCCCGGCACCTACCATCACAGCCTTGCCGTGGCCAACCTCGCCGAGGCCGGGGCCGAATCCATCGGCGCGAACCCCACCGTCTGCCGCGTTTGCGCGTATTTCCACGACATCGGCAAACTCGTGAAGCCGGAATATTTCACCGAGAACATGGTGCGCGGCGCGAATCCGCACGACGATCTCGCACCGTCGATGAGCGCGCTCATCATTGTTTCGCACGTGAAGGAGGGCGTGGACCTCGCTCTCAAGCACAAACTCAACGACCGCGTGGTCGATGTCGTCCGCGAGCACCACGGCAACTCTCTCGTCCGTTTCTTCCACCAGCGCGCCTTGCAGCAGGCCGAGGATGCCCGCCTCGGCGGAAAAATCATGAACCTCCGCGCCGAGGATGTGCCGGCCGTGCGCGAGGACAACTTCCGTTATCCGGGCCCGAACCCGCAGACCAAGGAGAGCGGAATTGTCTGTCTGGCCGACGCGGTGGAAAGCGCCTCGCGCAGCCTGGATCGTCCCACGGCCCAGCGCATCGAGGACATGGTCGACGAAGTCATCGAGCGCAAAATGAACGAGGGCCTGCTCGACGAATGTCCGCTCACCCTGGCCGACATCAAAAAGCTGGCCGCCAGTTTCCGCTTCACCCTACTCAACATGATGCACAGTCGCATCGCCTACCCGCAGGACGAGGAGAGCGCGCCGGTCCGGGAGGCTGCCGCCATCACGGCTTGAGTGTTCAGCTTTCAGTGTTTCTTCAGTCCAACTGAACCACTGAAAACTCCCCGCGCGTCCTCCGGTCTTGGCATGCGCGTCGCGCAGCCTTAACCACTCGGAATGCGTTCGCGCCCCACATTCGTCTGGTCCAACCGCCAGCGGGCCGTGTCCGCCAAGCAACTGGGCCTGACTTCGGTTCGCGCGGTGGTGGACGAGGCGTGGCCCTTGGTTCTCGAGGCGGAACGGCGTGAATCGGTGCTCGGTGGCTTGGAGGAAATCGGCATCGTTCTTGTTTCCGACCGGCGTATTGCCGCGTTGCACGAGGAATTCATGTCCGATCCCTCGCCGACGGATGTCATCACTTTCCTGCACGGCGAGATTGTTTTGAGCGCGGAGACGGCGCGACGGGAAGCGCGCCGGCGCTCGCTACGTGTGCCCGAGGAAATCGCGCGCTATGCCGTGCACGGACTTCTTCATCTAGCCGGATGGTTCGATACCGACGCGGGGGCGGCGGCCGAAATGCGTGCCGTGCAGGAAAAAATTTTGCGCCGCGCTTTGCGTGTTCTGTGCTAGCTTGCCGGGGTGAATGCACCCCGCCAAGACGCAGCCCGGTTCGCCGATCTGACCGATCTTTGGCGCATGAGCGAGCTCTGTCTTCCTTCGCACGAGGCATGCGGCGCGATCACGTTTTTCCCGCGCGGACAAGAAACCTTGGACGAAGACTGGCGTGCGTGGTTGGCCGGCACGCGGGCACAAGTCCTGCGCGGTGCCTTCCTCGATCTGCATCGGCACGCTTCGGAGCAATCCTTCGCTGCTTTGCTCGGTGCCGACGCCGCTTTGGGGGCCGCGCTGCCGGAGGCCGCGGCGCAGGCCAGTCTGGTCGAGGGGAGGCGGGCCTTGCTCGGCTTCACACCACCTCGCGGGGCGAAGCTGATCGAGCGTCTGCGCGATGCGGCCTCTGCCAATGAGGCGGCCGGCCATCTGGCCACGATTTTTGCCGTGCGCGCCCAGGCTTTCCACATTCCCGCCGTGCAGGCGGAAACAGCGCTTGTTCTGGCCGAGTGCATTCTCGGCGCGAACTCGGTGGGTCTGACGCTTCCGGCGTTGCGCACCGCGGATCTGATGACCGCGGCGTTCGCCGTTGCACCGGCGCCGGCGCAACTCGCTGCGGTATGAGCCAGGCCGGAGTCCTCACCGACATCGAGACGCGCGACGAGGATGCACTTGCGTTGCCCTGGAATGTCGTTGTGCATAACGATCCGGTGAACCTCATGTCCTACGTGACCATGGTCTTCCAGCGTGTGCTCGGTTTCCCGCGCGACAAGGCGACCAAGCACATGCTCGAGGTGCACCACAAGGGACGCTCGCTGGTGTGGACAGGAGAGCGCGAGCGCGCCGAGGCCATCGTCGAACAATTGCACGGCTATCTGCTTCTTGCCACGATCGAGCAGGCCGAGATGTGATCATGCGCTTCCGACGGCACTCGGCTGACGCTTTCGAATTGTGCGACATTCATCCGCTCTTCGCTGAGCTTCTCGCCGAGTTGCCCCGCTCCGCCGCGCGGCACGACAACGCGCGCGCGAGGATTTATCCGGATCCGTTCGTATCCGAGGATGGGCCCGCGGAGGCTTCGGAGGACTGGCGCGAGCACGTCCACCCGGAATTGGAGAGGCTCTTCGCGGCCAGCCGTGAGACGGTGTCGGCGGACCTCGGAGAGTCGCCGGCAGGATCCACCGCCAGCCGGTGCGTCATTCCCCGCGCGCACATCGACGCATGGCTCAACGCGCTCAATCAGGCGCGCCTAGTCATCGTGGAAGAAAACAAATTCGGCGAGCGGGAATTGTCCGGCTCCGAGCCGCCCGATTTGTCCACGCGCCGCGGTCTTTCGCTGCTCAAGGTCCACTTCTACGCCCACCTGCAAGAGTTGCTCGTCGAGGCCGCCGGTTGAATGTCCGCCGCGACCGCAACAACCGAGGCGATACTTCTGCGCCGTTCGCGTTTCGGGGAAACGAGCCTCGTGCTGGTGTGGCTCTCACCCGCGCATGGAAAATTGCGGACCGCGGCGCGCGGCGCGGGGCGGAAAGACAGCAAGCTGCGCGGACGGCTCGATCTTTTCTATCACGCGGAAATCCACTTCGCTTCGGGAAAAAAGTCGGACCTGCATGCACTGCGCGAGGTGAAGCTGCTTGAGACGTGGGATGGATTGCGGGCCGACTACGCGCGTCTGCTCGCCGCCTCGTATTTCGCCGAGCTGAGCGATTTGCTATCCGAGCCGGGGCATGCGGCCGAAGGTCTCTTCGATTTGCTGAAGCGCGCTCTCGGACATCTCGACGCCAATTCGCCGACCCGTCGCAGTCTCGAGTTCTTCGAGTCGGAGGCCTGCCGGGTTCTCGGCTTCGGTCATGACGGCAATGCCCTTGGTGCCCTCGAAGCCCACGCCGGGCGCATTCCGACCAACCGGCGTCGCCTTCTGCAGGCGGTATAAGGCGTTTCCAGAATTGTTTCTTAGGCTGCCTGCGGATTAGTTAATTGCATGGCACTTTCCTCGACCGGTTGCGTTCCGGACCTGCCGCTGGCCGAGAGGGACGAACTTGCGGTCGTTCGCGAAACGTGCGGAGACGAAGCTTCGCGACGCGGCGATCAAACCGAGGCCATTTCCTGTTGGGAGGAATCGCTCGCCATTTTGCGGGAGCGGGGTTTGAGCAGGGCGGCGGCGCGCGTGGCGACGAAAATGGCGGGGGCTGAGGAAGCATTGGGCCGCGCGGACGAAGCATGTGCGCACTACGCGCAGGCTGCCGATGCCCACCTTCTGGCCGGCGAGGTCCACATGGTGCCGATGTGCCTGAACAACCTCGCCATGTTGCGTAAAGTGGGCGGGCAACTGGAGGAATCCGCGGAGATTCTCCGACGTGCTTTGGCGCAATGCGCGCGCTGCCATGGTGACCGGCACAAAGAGACCGCGCTCATTTCGAGCAATCTGGGTGCGGTGCTGGCCGAGTGCGGCGACATGCTCGGTGCGGTGCAGGCCCACATGGAAGCCTTGCGCATCCGCGAGGGACTCTACGGCCCGACGCATCCGGAAGTCGGATTGAGTCTCGGCCATCTCGCCGTGGCCCACCAACTGGCGGGTGACGAAGACAAAGCGCGAAGACATTATGAGGCGGCGCTGGCCATTCTCGGCGAGTTCTCAGGCGTGCACACGGCGGAGCGCGAAGTGCTGCAGGCCAATCTCGACGAACTCAACGCGCCCGCAGAAGAAGTGTGACCCATTTGCCGCGGCGGGAGGCCGCGGTCAGTTTCATTCCCAGCGTCCGGAAGGTTCGCGCGACTTCTTTTTCCTGAGGGCGCAGGATCCCGGAAAGAACAAGAGAGCCGTCGGGAGCGACGGTGCGCACAATCTTCGGTGCCGCGGCCCGCAGGATTTCGCTGAAAACATTCGCCATCACGATTTGGTAACGCTCGCGTCCCGGACGCCACGAGAGAAGATCGCCCGCGGTGATCTTCGCACGACGGCAGCGATTGAGCTTCAAATTGGCCTGTGCCGCTTTGACAGCCCGAGGGTCGTAATCGAAACCGCGCACTTCGTCCGCTCCTAGTTTCTCCGCGGCGATGGCGAGAATGCCCGAGCCCGTGCCGAGGTCGAGGCATGTCCAGCCCGATGCGAAATCCTCTGCAGCACCGGTGAGGAAGCGGAGACAGGCCGCGGTGGTGGCGTGCTCGCCTGTGCCGAAAGCCATGGCGCTGCCGATGCGTAGCAAAATGCGCGGGCGGGGAAGTTTTGCCGGCCATTCGCCGTGCGCATCGATCACGCCGAGAGTTTTGCCGATGCGCAAGGGACGGCGGGGCGCATTGGCTCGGCGGGCGATTTCGTCCGGGTCGAATTTTTCGACTCTGCCACCGAAAGCGTCGGCAATTTGCCGCAGCGGTCCGGGGTTCTCGACGTAAGCCTCGAGACGGATGGTCTTTTTTCCCGGACTTCCGTGGACAACGAGGCAGTTGGGAGGGAGAAACGAAAGCCTATTGCGCCAAGCCTCCTCTTGCCTCGCCGACGCCTTGCGCACCCATCGCCATGCTTGTTTCGCCACGGGGTCAGGCTGAACGCGCCGCGGCGCGCGCTCAAGTCCGTGGTTCGCGGTTGCTATGCGCCGCGGTGCTGCCCTATACGAAGGGATGAACAAAATCTACGCGCAATGGATGTCGGGCAGCGGGGGAGATGGCCTGAAAAATCTCGGTCTTCTTGTGCTCCGTGTTTGGCTCGGACTTTCCATGCTCCTGCTGCACGGCTGGCCGAAGGTGGAAAAATACGCCGGCATGTCGCAGGGATTTCCCGATCCGCTCGGCGTCGGTCCGGCCATGAGCCTCAATCTCGCCATATTCGCCGAGGTGCTTTGCGCTTTGCTCCTTGTCGTCGGCTTGGCTGCCCGTCTGGCCACGATTCCTCTCGTCATCACCATGGCCGTGGCCTTTTTTGTCGTTCATGGCGGCGCTTTGGCCGGCGAGAGCAGCGGTGAAATGGCTTTCATTTACATGGCAGGATTTGTCGCGCTGCTCATCGCAGGTCCGGGGCGCCACTCCTTCGATCACCTTGTTTTGCGCGCTTTCCGCGGAAGCGAGTAAGGCTTCTGCTTTGCAGGGCGCCGGGGCGCGGCTAGTGTTGCCGCGCCCATGCACCATTTTTCCTACCGCAACGGACAGCTTTGCTGCGCCGGCGTCGGGCTGACGGCCCTGGCCGATAAACACGGAACGCCGCTCTACGTCTACAGCGCGGCGACGATCCGCGAAAATTTCCGCCGCCTCGACCGGGCTCTCGAGGGCATCGACCACCGGATCTGCTTCGCCATGAAGGCGAACTCGAACCTCGCCGTGCTCGACCTTCTCGCCCGCGAGGGAGCGGGATTCGACATCGTTTCGGGCGGCGAACTGTTCCGCGTGCTCAAGGCCGGGGGACGCGCCGACACCTGCACCTTCGCTGGCGTGGGCAAAACGCGCGAGGAGATCGAACTGGCCATTCGCGAGGGTGTGTATTCCTTCAACGTCGAATCGGAGGCCGAGCTCGAGTTCATCAACGAAGTGGCCGGGGCCCTCGGTCGCCAGGCGCCGGTCGCGTTGCGGGTCAACCCGGACGTCGACGCGCAGACCCACAAATACATTTCGACCGGGAAAAGCCACAACAAGTTCGGCATCGGCATCGACCGGATTCTCGGCGTTTACGAGCAGGCGGCCAAGTTGCCCCATCTCGTCATCCGCGGTATCCAGACCCACATCGGCTCGCAGATCCTCGAAACAAAGCCCTTCGTCGAGGCGTTGGAAAAACTTGTTCCCGTCGCCACCGAACTCAAGGCCCGCTACGGCATCGAGTTCTTCAGCATCGGGGGCGGCGTCGGTATCGTCTACCACGAGGCGCTGGCCAGCGGGCAGGCGGATTGGTGGAAGTCCGCGGAGGACAAACGCATCGGATTCGAGGACTATGCCGCGGCGGTGCGCCCGTTGCTCGCGGGTCTCGGACTGAAGATTCTCCTCGAGCCGGGGCGCAGTCTGGTCGGCAACGCCGGCGTGCTGCTGGCCACGGTCCTCTACGAGAAGCGCACCCCGGCCAAAACCTTCATCGTCACCGATGCGGGAATGAACGACTTGATTCGTCCGGCGCTCTACGAGGGACACCACGAGATTGTTCCGTTGCGCGAACCGGCTTCCGGAGCGCCGCGTGGGCCGGTCGACGTGGTCGGACCCGTTTGCGAGAGCGGCGACTTTTTCGCGCAGGATCGCGATCTGCCCGTGTTGGCCGCGGGCGAGCGCATCGCGCTGCTCAGCGCGGGCGCCTACGGATTTGTCATGGCGTCGAACTACAACACGCGGCGCCTGCCGGCGGAAGTTCTGGTCGACGGCGACCAAGCCGACTTGGTGCGCGAGCGCCAGTCATGGGACGATCTCGTGCGGGGGGAAAAGATTCCGGCGTAAATCGCCGAACCGCAGAGAGCGCAGAGGTCGAGGAGCGTGGAGACCTCTGCGGGGTGGATCGCGATATCCCTATCGCGATTCTTATCGCGCCGGGACGGCGCGATCCACCATTCAATCCGCCGACGCTGTGCGCGGAGTGCCGGGCAAATCAAGCGGCCGCGCCACATAGATGCCGGCGTGGGTGCTGAATTTTTTCAGGTAATCGCTCAGGCGGTCGTCGAGGACGACTTCGCGGTGGTTTTTCGAGGCGTGGAGAAAGCGCAGGACGCCGTTGCTGTCGCGGGAGGCGAGGCCGACGTGCGAGGTGTAGGTTTCGTGCCAGTTGGTCACGATGCAGATGATGTCGCCGTTGCGTAGCTTCGACTCGATCTTCGGCACTTGCGATCTCGGGATGTAGGTGATGCCGCGGCGCGATAGTTCGTTTTCGATGCGGATGAATTCCGGGACCATCGAGGGATCGGCCTTGAGCTGGCGGAAAAGGTGCGGCTTCTTGCCCATGTAAGCCATTTGCCGCTTCAGCGGTTTGCCGCCGAGGGCGGGTGTGATGTCTTTGACCAGCCCGCGGCGCTGGTTGTCCTGGATCCAATGCTCGAGGTGGTGCATGCGTGAATCAAACCGCCCCGTGCATCGTCCGTTGCGGTAGCGGTCCATCTCGATGAGGCGCAGCATTTCCTGCGAGGAGTAGGGTGGGGGATGTAGGGCGACGAGCCGTCCCATGCAGAGTGCGATCTCGAAGAGCGTCCAGCAATCCATCCCGTTCATGTTGACCGACGGCGCCTCGATGCGGTCGTGCAACTCGAGCGTGTAGTTCACGTAGGGCGTGCCGCGCAGGGCGAGGGCGAAATTGTTCACCCGCTCGCCCAGTGGGAGATTCGCCCAGCCCTCGCGGTAGCCGCGGTCCATCAGCTGCTGGAATTTTTTCTGCCCGACAAAGGTTTTCTCCGGCGGCAACCCCGCGGCGGGCAGGGATATCGAGCCGACGGCGAGCAGGACAATGACGGAAAGGACGCGCTTCATCGCTCCTACTCTAGCACGGATTCTTTCGGGCACAAACGCCCTAGAATTCCACCTGCACGCCGACATACCAGTTGCGCGGCGCGGCGGGGTCGATGCCGTCGCTGCGGATGCGCGCGTAGTAGCGGTTGTCGAACAGGTTGTTGATGCCGCCGATCACGCTGACATTGTCCTTCCACACGTTCACCTCGAAGGTGAAATCCCAAACATTGTAGGCCGGGATGAAATACTGCGTCGT
>JBILUI010000093.1:0-9191 GCA_044371145.1 Chthoniobacterales bacterium
TCCAAGGGGAGGCGCCTGCTAGCGGCTCAGGAACGCTGGGTATTAATGAGGCCGGCTCGGCAACCTTCAGCGGCAACATCGTGAATAACAATCAAGCCACGCTGACTGCAGTGAGTGGCGGAACGGCGACTTTCTCCGGCGGCATTTCCGGCGCGGGCTCGATCACCAAGACGGGCGAGGGAACGGTCACGCTCTCGGGTGCAAACACCTACTCGGGCGGCACGACAAACAGCGCGGGTGTGCTGTCGATTGGTGCGGGCGGCACGAGCGGATCGATCGGCGGCAATGTGGTCAATAACGCGACGCTGCAATTCAATCGCTCCGACAGCCTGAATTATGCGGGCGCCATCTCCGGAACGGGTGCTCTAACCAAGCTCGGCGCTGGCACAACCACGTTGTCTGGCGCGTCCGCCAACACCTACACCGGCATGACCACGGTAAGCGAGGGCACGTTGGAATTGAGTAAAACAGCCGATGTCGCGGCAATCACGGGCGCCATCACGGTGAACAGTGGTGCAACGTTGCTCCTCTCCTCCAGTGGCAACGTCGCGAACAGCTCGGCAGTCACCCTTTCCGGCGGCACGATCACCCGCGGCAGCGGGGTGAACGAGGTCTTCGGAAGCCTGAACCTCACTACCGGATCGTTCCTCGACTTCGGAACGGGTGCGACCGGCAGCATGACGTTTGGCACCTATGAGGAAAACGCGGCACCGAGCGCGTTGCTCACCTTGAACAACTTCATCCCCGGCAACTCGTTCACCTTCAGCAACGCTCTGTTCGCCGCAGACGGATCCAACATCGGAAGCTACTTCAGTTTCGGTTCCGGTTACCTCAACAGCAGCATCATCAACAACGGCGGCAGCTCCTTCACCATCACAGCCATTCCCGAGCCCTCGACTTACCTCGCGGCGGCCGGATTGCTCGGCCTGATGCTCTGGCCCTCGCGCAAGCGCCTCGTGCGCGATGCGAAGCGCATCCTCGGCATCACCCCGCCGATGCGCGACCGCCTCGCCGCCCGCAGCAAAGCCTGAGGTCTCGGGGGCCACGCCCGCCTCGGGCGTAGTCCTCGGCGCCTCGCCGAGGACACCAGTGCCGTCCAACCCCGCCGCGCCACCGGCGCTCCCTGCCCTGCATCCCACGGAATCAGCATTTCATCGAACGCATTCGCTGCCCGACCTATGATGACATTCTTAAGAATGTCATCATAAGTGGCGTTGCGTTGGGCCAGGGGAAAAGGCGCGGAGAGGGTGTATCGGGGAATTGCGGTGGGTCCACCTTCGGCAGCCGCTGCTTCACCATCACGGCCATTCCCGAGCCTTCGACCTATGCGGCGGCGGCGGGCTTGCTGGGTCTGATGCTCTGGCCCTCGCGCAAGCGGATCGTGCGTGATGCGAAGAAGATCCTCGGATTGACCCCGCCCATGCGCGACCGCCTCGCGGCGCGCAGCAAAGCCTGATCCCTTACCAAGCCCGTAGGAGGCAAAAAGTAGAAGCGGCGCCTCCACTGCTTGCCGTGTTGGTTCATCCAAGCCGCTAGAGCGAAAGCTCCAGCGCGCCCGCCCGCCCCGCTATCACCGTTCCATGGAATCCATTCCTCGCACGAGCTATGATGACATTCTTAAGAATATCATCATAGCTTGACCTGTTACAGCCGGGTCCTCATTTTGGAGGCCGAATGAAACCGAAAGTCAGCGTAGTCAGGCGGGAGGGCGCCAGGACCAAGCGCCTCGAGCGGATCGTCAAGGGGTTCTCCAACCACCGCCGGATCGAAATCCTCCAACTTCTTTCCGCGCATCCCGACCTTTGCGTGGGTGAAATCTCGGAGAAACTCCAGATCGAATTCAAGACCGCAAGCGAGCATGTCCGTCGGCTGGCCCTCGCCGGCCTCGTGCAGAAAGGTTACAAAGGTCGCGAGGTCCGTCTCCGCACATGCGGGAAGTCCCAACAAATATTGGCCTTCCTAGACCGCTTGGCCTGACCCGCCGCAGCGTCATCAGCGCAGCGGCAAACTGTCAGGCGCGCTCCAAAACGGGCACCTGCACCTTTCGTAAAAGCGTCCTAGCAACCGGAACGCGATATAATGACATTCTTAAGAATGTCATCATGCGCGCCGCGGAGTTGCTCTGAGGAAAGTGCGGGCTGTAGGTGGGGGAAGGGGTGGAATTCCGGTGGGCCCACCGTCAGCGGTTGCGCCTTCACCATCACGGCCATTCCCGAGCCCTCGACTTACCTTGCGGCGGCGGGCTTGCTCGGCCTGATGCTCTGGCCCTCGCGCAAGCGCCTCGTGCGCGATGCGAAGAAGATCCTCGGCCTGACCCCGCCGATGCGCGACCGCCTCGCGGCTAAGCGGGGTTAGGATTTTTAGCTACAGCCGGAGCGCAGCGGACACAGACAGCTCGCATGAGCTGAGCGCAGCGGTCAAATAGAAGAAGATAGACGCGGATTTCTCACGGCCGCGGTGACCCGCGGCCGTTCTGCATTGGCCGTGGGCAAGCAGGGCCTTGATCCGATCGTGAAAGGTGTTAAGTGAGGGGTATGGAAAACATTGTGGATCCGAGGCTCCTGCGTGACCCTGTTTTCCAGAGGGTGCTCAAAGAGGGTTTGGCCATTCAGGACCGGTTCTCTGCTGAACCAGTCTATGGCCGCACCGGAAAAGGACAGCTAAAGCCAGCTGGGGTCAAGGAGTTGCGCGCCATCAAAGCCAAGCAAAAATCCACCCGAAGCTGATTCGATGAAGCGTGCCTGGCTTCGCGAGTATTCGTGGGAATTCGTCGCGGCTCAAAACGCAATGCTCTGCGCGGCGAAGTATGCATTGCACGGGCCGACCTCGGATGGTCATGACGCGACCCGTCGTTTGTGGGAGGAGTCGTCCCTGCACGAAATGACTTTGGAAGAGGCCGTGGATATCTGCCGGCGCTGCCACCGCGGTGCGCCTCTTTGTTTCTACAACGGCAACACCTTCGCCGCGATTATCCGTGATGTGATCAACCAACTCGGCCTGCCTCCCGCAAAGGAAGCGGCTGTTCGCAGTTTGGCGGGGCACATTGTAGCGGGTGTGGCTTCTGCTGAGGAAGATGACGCCTTGCGAAAGTTCTGCTCCGAGTTGAATTCCGGTGAGGTCAGAGGCTAGCGCAGGTCTTGGGGCAACCAAGGATCAGGGGAGCGTTGCGCTCAGTGGCTGGTGGCCGGTGACGAGAGTCGAGGCCTTGCGAACCGAAGCGAAGCCGAAGATAGGTCGCCGCGGCGAACATAGAATCCATAAGCGACCGCATGACATGTGACGAGCTTGGTTTGTCCCTCAGCTCTCAATTACCTGCGGCTGTCTCCGTCCGCCGCGGCGGACCACGGCTCTCAATTAGACTAGCGAGGGCTTGGTCGAACGCGCGTGCCTGCTATGATCGCAGGCTTCGTATTGGCCCTGTCATGAAAGCCCGCGCGTTGCTCTTTACGGTTGTCTTGCTCGGGGTGGTGTTGTCGGCGTTCGGCGAGGAAACTTCCCGCACGGAAGCTTGGTGGAACGGCAAGCAAGCGACGGCTGATTGGTTCGGGGTGCGGGAGTCCTTGGCCGACAACGGGCTGACCGTCGGCGGGCGTTGGCGAGGGATTTATTACGGGATCCTTGGCAGCGAGAACGGGTCGGGCAATGCGTTCCCGCAGGAGCTGGTCTTCTCGGCACAGCTCGATTTCGCCAAGGCATTGCGCTGGGAGGCGATCGACGGGCTGGCGGCCTTCGGCGAAGCGCGCTGGCGCGAACCGGGCGCCGCGGCCAACCCGAACAACATCGTGGACGGCGACGGCCTCTTCAATCCGTCTCGGTATTCCGGCGGCACGGGTTGGCGCATGATGGAGTTCGGTCTGCGTTACCGCACGCCCGAGTTGTTTGGGGTGAAAGATCTGCTCGCGCTCGAGGGCGGATGGCTGCGTCCGCAGCAGGAATTCGTCATCCAGCCGGTGGCGCAACTTTTCGCCAACAACGCCATGGCCAGCGCGAAGGGACTGGGGGGAAACATTCCTTTCGGTTCCAGCTTCTCCACGTGGGGCGGGACTCTCGAGGTCAAACCGGTCGAGTGGCAATACACCAAGGTCGGGTTGTTCATGTCCTATCCGAACCCGACGGACCCGGCCAATCACGGTCTGATGTTCCGCGGCAATTCCGATCCGGCGCAAAACGGCCTGTTTTTCCTCGGCGAGACGGGTATCACCCCGGAGATCGGTCCGTCCAAACTTCCCGGGCGTTACGCCTTCGGCGCGTATGTCTACGGGGAAAGCAACGAGGAATATGGTGGCAACAAATCCGGATTTTATTGGCAGGCCGACCAGATGCTTTGGCGCGAGGACGGGGAGCAGGGCTTGCGCATGTTCAGCCTTGTTATTTTCGCGCCGCGCTACAACAACGACTACTCCTTCTACATGCACGGGGGTCTTTCCTATGAAGGGCTTGTGCCCGGACGCCCGCGCGACCAGCTGTTTGCCGGACTGGCCGTGGGCAACTATGGCGCGACGTCGGCCGACGACGGCGTGCAACCGACGCAGACGGCTCTCATGGAACTCGGCTACCGCATCCGGTTCAGCGGGTGGGGTTTCGTGCAACCTTTCGCGCAATACATCTCGCGTCCGGACGGCTTTGCCGACGTGGCCAACGCGGCCATTCTCGGCGTTTCTCTCGGCGTGGACTTCTGAGTGCCTTGCCTCACCGCGTCGGCAGCGCGGATGCTTTAGTTTTTGATCGAAAGGGCGACCGCGAAGGGAATCGCACTTGTAGCGGCGGACTATGTCCGTCGGCGCCTTGGTGTTTGGTTTGTATGTTCCGGCGGACATAGTCCGCCGCTACAAATGTGGGCTCCGTGCCCGCTGGTTTTTCTGCGGTTCCTGCTGTCCGGAGCGGGTGATGGATTCTTTCCGCTTGCCCGCCGTGGGGCGGGTTCTACGCTGGAGGCATGAAAATCGGTTTCATCGGCTGCGGCAAAATGGGGTCCGCCCTGATCCAGGGTGTGCTCGAAGCCAAGGTTTGCCAACCGGATCAAGTGACGGTGCACGACCGGCTGGCCGAACCGGCCGAGATGCTCGGCACGGAAAGCGGAATCCGCGTGGCTGCCGGCAACCGGGAAGTGGCCGAGGCGGCTGACGTCATCGTGCTTTGCGTGAAGCCCGATGATGCGGCGCGCGCCTTGTCCGAAGCGGGCAAAGCGCTCGAGGGCAAGCTGCTCATTTCCATTCTCGCCGGCACGACCATTGCCACTTTGCAGGAAGCCGCGGGGAAAAAGTGCCGCGTGGTCCGCGTCATGCCGAACACCGCCGTGCTGGTGCAAAAAGGCGCGTCGGCCTACGCGACGGGTGAGGGCGTGAACGAGAAGGACATCGATCTGGTGGAAAATATTTTTACTTCGGTCGGCCGCGCGTTCCACGTGAAGGAGTCGTTGCTCGATGCGGTAACCGGATTGAGCGGGAGCGGTCCGGCTTACGTTTATCTTTTCATCGAGGCGCTGTCCGACGGCGGCGTGCAAAACGGTCTGCCGCGCGATTTGTCGACCAAGCTGGCCGTGCAAACCGTGGCCGGCGCGGCCGAGATGGTTTCGCAGACCATGATGCATCCGGCGGTCCTGCGCGAGATGGTGACCAGTCCCGGCGGGACGACTGTTGCGGGATTGGCCGAGCTGGAGAAGGCGGGTTTGCGCTCCGCGGTGATGGATGCGGTGCGCGCCGCAACGGAGCGCTCGCGCGAACTCGGCGGAGCCGGCGACTGATGCGCCGCACCGCCGCGCTGGTTGCGATTCTTTTCACCGCCGCTTTGGCGCGTGCGGAGGAAACCAATGCCCCCGCGGGGGCGCCTCCTTCGATGCGCGGCAGCGCGGGGGAAGAGGTCCGACCGGTGGATCCGCCGCCGCCCGCGCCCGTTCCGGTGGACATCCCGTCCGAGGCGGAGCCGGTGGTCAGCACGGATACGGTGGAAAAAATGGGGATGGACGGCATCGCGGCGTTCGAGAAGGGGAATTTCCAGGGCGCGAAGGAAGCTTATGTGCGCGTGCTCAAAGTGGAGCCGAATAATCTGCCTGCCCTGGTCAATCTTGGTTCAACCGAATACCGCTTGGGGAACAACGAGGAGGCGGAGCGGCTTTTGCGCCGTTCGCTGCAAATCAAGCCGGACAACCCGACTGCGTGGCTCAATCTCGGCATGGTCTACCTCGGCCGCGAGGAACCAATGCGCGCCCTCGCGTCCATCGCGCAGGCCGTGGTGCATGCGCCGGGCGACCCTGTGGCGCGCAACTATCTCGGCGTGGCGGCGGGGCGAAACCGCTGGTTCGACGCGGCCGAATCGGAATTGCGCCGCGCCATCGAGTTGCGGCCCGACTATGCCGACGCGCATTTCAACCTCGCCGTCTTCTGCCTCGAGCGCGTCCCGCCCGCCACCGAGCTGGCCAAGCGGCACTACCGCGAGGCGCTCCGCCTCGGTGCGGCGCCGGATCCCCTGATCGAAAAAGCCCTCGCGAAGTAGGGGCCGCGGGTTGCCTCGCCGCGCAAAAAAGGGCACTATCATCCGGATGTTCCGGCCGCGTCTTTCTGTCTTTGTCGCCTGCTTGCTCGCTCTCGGCGGGGCAGACCTGCGCGCCGCGATGCCGCCCGCGGTGCACGGCGAGGCCGCCATCGTCGTCGATGTGCGTTCCGGTCGCGTCCTCTACAACAAGAACTCGCGCACCCCGCGTGCTGTGGCCAGCACGCAGAAACTGCTCACCGCGCTGATCGTCGCCGAGTCGGGTAACCTTTGGGAAATGGTCACGATCAAGCCATCGGATACCACAGCGGCTCCGACCAAACTGTATCTCAAGCCGGGCCAGAAATATTCACGGTTCGAACTGCTGCAGGCCCTGCTCGTGCGCAGCGCCAATGACGTGGCCTGTGCTTTGGCCCGCGACAACGCGGGCAGCGTCGAGGCCTTCGCCGTGAAAATGAACCGCCGGGCCAAGCAACTTGGCGCCAACGCCTCTCGCTTCGTTAATCCCAACGGCCTTCCCGCCGAGAGCCAGTATTCCACGGCGCGCGACATGGCCATCATCGCGCGCAATGCCTACGCGCATCCGATCCTCCGTCGCATCGTGGCGACGAAAAGTTTCGAATTCCACTTCGCCGACGGTCGCGTGCGCGAATTGGTCAACACCAACCGCGTCCTGCGCACTTTTCCGTTCTGCACCGGGATGAAAACCGGCTTCACCAACGCGGCGGGCCACTGTCTTGTCTCGAGCGGACAGAACAACGGACGCGATGTCATCGCCGTCGTCCTCGGCAGCAACAAGAAACACGTCTACGACGACTCGCAGAAACTTCTCGAGTGGGGGTTGCGGCTTTGAGCGCCGCGGCGCACCGCATCGATTACGGCGCGGAACTCAACGAGCAGCAGTTGGCCGCCGTGACTTCGCCCGGCGGTGCCTCGTTGGTCATCGCCGGGGCGGGCAGCGGCAAGACGCGCACCCTGACCTACCGCGTGGCCTGGCTGCTGGAGAACGGGGTGAAGCCGTGGCAGATTCTTCTCCTCACTTTTACCAACAAAGCGGCGCGCGAAATGACCGGCCGCGTCTCCGAGTTGCTCGGTCCGGATGCCGACGGGATCTGGAGCGGGACCTTCCATTCGATCGGTAACCGGATACTGCGGCGCCATGCCGATGTGATCGGCTTCAAACCCGGGTTCAGCATCCTCGACCGCGAGGACCAGTCCGATCTTCTCAAGGCCGTGGCCAACGACGTCGGCGTGCCGCGCGACAAACGTTTCCCCAAACCTGACGTGCTGGCCGAGTTGTTCTCGCTCTCTTCGAACACCGGCGATCCGCTCGATGTCCTCGTGCACGACCGTTTCGGATATTTCGAGGGCATTTCGGACGCGATCATTTCGGTGCGCGCGGCTTACGAAAAACGCAAGGTCGCGGCCAATGCGATGGATTTCGACGATCTGCTCATCCGCACGAACCAGCTGCTGCGAGAACACCCGGAAATCGGGGAACACTACCGCGAGCAATTCCGCCATGTGCTCGTCGACGAATACCAGGACACCAACCTCGTGCAGTCCGAATTGGTGCACATGCTCGGGTCGAAGCACGGGAACATCATGGTGGTGGGCGACGACGCGCAGTCGATCTATTCGTGGCGCGGGGCGAATTTCGAAAACATCCTCAAATTTCCCGACCGCTACGCCGGCGCGCAGACCTACCGCATCGAGACGAATTACCGCAGCGTCCCCGGGATTCTCGATGTGGCCAACGCGGCGATCCGCGGCAACGCGCGCCAGTTCGAGAAAAACCTGCGCGCCTGGCGCAAGCAGGGCGGACGCCCCGCGCTGGCCGAATTGCCGACGAACAACGACCAGGCGACCTATGTCGCGCAGCAGATCCTCGAACTCAACCGGCAGGGAATGGAATTCCGCGAGATGGCCGTGCTCTACCGGGCGCATTTCCATTCGATGGAAATCCAACTCGAACTGACCCGTCGCGGCATTCCCTTCGAGGTGACGAGCGGACTGCGTTTTTTCGAGCAGGCGCATATCAAGGACGTGGCGGCATTTTTGAAATTCGCGCTCAATCCGAGCGACGAGACCGCTTTCCGCCGCATGGTGCGACTCTTGCCCGGGGTGGGGGAGAAAACGGCCGACACTTTGTGGTCCGTGGTCAAAGCCGGCGCGGAATCCGCCGCGTCTTTCGGCGAAGTCTTGCGTATGGCCAAACCTCCGGCGCGCGCGGCCAAGGTCTGGGAACAGCTGGCCGCGACGCTCGATGAGATCGCGCCGGAGCGCAAACCGATCGCGCCCGATCTGGCCATCGAGACGGTGATGGAAGCGGTCTACGAGGATTACATGAAGGCGGAGTTCGCCAATTACGAGAACCGCCGTGAGGATTTGCGCACGCTGGCCGGCTACGCGCGGCAGTTTTCCTCGCTCGAGGAATTCCTCGCCCAGATCGCCTTGCTGACCAATGTGGACGGCGCGGGCGCGCGCCAGGATACCGACACCGACCGCGTCGTTCTCTCCTCCGTGCACCAAGCCAAGGGTCTCGAGTGGCGCGCCGTGTTTGTCATTTGGCTCACCGAGGGAATGTTCCCGGGTTCACGTTCGCTGGAGAAACCGGAGTCGCTTGAGGAAGAGCGGAGGCTTTTCTATGTCGCCATCACGCGCGGGCGCGACCACTTGCACCTTTGTTACCCGCTCATCCG
>JBILUI010000094.1:0-9183 GCA_044371145.1 Chthoniobacterales bacterium
CGGGATCCTCGGGGCCTTCAAGGCGGTCGGTGTGCAAAAGTTGCTTGGCGCGCATGGCCACATCGTGCGCTTTACCCTCGGTGCGGTTGACCAGCACGAGGCGCGGACACTTTTCCAAGGCGCACTGCAGAGCGGCAGCCGAACCGGCGCCGCCGCCGGCGCCGAGGACCATGACGCGCAAGTCCCGCAGATCGAAGGAGAAGACGTCGCGGATGGCCCGGACCAGGCCCGGTCCGTCGGTGTTGAAGCCGACGGTGCGGGAGCCGTCAAAGAGCAACGTGTTGACCGCGCCGAGTTGCTGTGCGGTGTCGTCGAGTTCGGTGCAGAGTTTGAGCGCCTCGAATTTGTGCGGGATGGTTAGATTCAGTCCGGTAAAACCCGCTGTGCGCGCCAATTCGACTGCTTCGGGCAAGTTTTCCGGCGAACATTCGATCTTGGCGTAGCGCAGGTCCGAGCCCAGCGACTCCAAGGCCGCATTGTGCATGGCGGGTGATAAGGAATGTCCGACCGGCGAACCGAGAACGGCCAAGCGGACCTCCGGCGGAATCGGGCCATTGCCGCCAGCGCGGGCGCGGAGGTCTTCGAGCGTGAAGGTGGTCTGTAACAACTCGGACATCGGAATAATATTTAAGCCACGAATGGAAAGGTTGGGAGGGGATAATTGTTGGAATTGTAGCGGCGGTCTGTGACCGCCGGATCAAATCAGGAAACGCACCGGCGGTCACAGACCGCCGCTACAACTTCAGGAGAGTCGACTACGCGGCCAACTTTTCCCGCGTGCGGGCGAAGCGGGCGAGGACACGGTCGCGGCCGAGGAGTTCGAGGAGATGGTACAAACTCGGGCCGACACTGCGGCCGGTCGCGGCCACTCTTGCGGGGTGGACGAGCGCCGCGGTTTTGATGCCCAGAGTCTGCGCGAGATCCTTGAAGGCGGATTCGATGTTTTCGGCGGTCCAAGGTTCGACGCGGGTGAGGCGGTCGCCGAGGACGTGGAGGCGTTCGAGGGCGCCGTCGGCGCGGAGGGCTTTGCCGACCGAGGCTTCGTCGAAGGCGAAATCGTCATTGAAGAAGAATTCGATCCACGAGGGGATGTCGGTGAGGTGTTTGACCTTCTCCTTCACCAAGGCGAGCGCGGGGAGAAGTGCCTCGCGCGATCCATAGTTGATGCCGGCCTTGTCGATGAACGGGAGACTGAGGTCGGCGAAGCGCTCGAGCGGCATTTGGATGAGGTATTGGCCGTTCATCCAAAAACATTTGTCCAGATCGAAGCCGGCGCTGCGGCGGTTGATGTTCTTCAACTCGAAGAGCTTCACGATTTCCTCGATGGGGAGGATTTCTCGGTTGTCCTTCGGCGACCAGCCGAGGAGGCAGAGATAGTTGCGCACAGCTTCCGGGGCGTAGCCTTGCGCGATGTAGTCCTGCACGCTGGCGCCCTTGTCGCGCTTGCTCATTTTGCTGCCGTCCGGATTGAGGATAAGCGGAATGTGGGCGAAGCGCGGAGGTTCGACGCCGAAGGCTTTGTAGAGCTCGATGTGCTTCGGGGTGTTGGAGAGATGGTCCTCGCCGCGGATCACGTCGGTGATCTTCATCTCGATGTCATCGACCACGTTCACGAAATGGAAAATCCATGAGCCATCGGGGCGACGCACGGTCATGTCGGGGTGCGTCCCGGGGTTGGAAAGATCGAATGGGATGGACCCGCAGACTTCGTCATGGACGGTGACGGTTTCGCGTGGCGAGCGGAAACGCAACGCCCCCGCGTCCTCGTAGATCATGCCCTTGTCCTGCAGGATTTCCAGATACCGCTCGTAGACAGGGCCGCGCTCGCTCTGGTAGTAGGGGCCGTAGTCCCCGCCTTTCTGCGCGCCTTCATCCCAATCTAGTCCGAGCCAGCGAAGTCCTTCGTAAATGCCTCGCACCGCATCCTCGTTGTGACGCTCGCGGTCGGTGTCCTCGATGCGCAGGACGAACGTGCCGCCGGTGTGGCGGGCATGGAGCCAGTTGAAAAGCGCGGTGCGGGCCCCGCCGACATGAAGAAAGCCGGTGGGCGAGGGGGCGAAGCGGACGCGGACGTTTGATGACATGGAATTCCTCCGCCGGGCGCGCTCAGTCCTGCGACTCGAGGCGCCGCAGGGACTCGAGGCCGTATTGTTGTTTGATGCGCTCCTCGTCGGCTTTGGAGCCTTCCACATCGAGCACGAGCAGACCCGGGTCTTCGGCCAACCGGATGCGGTGATACGGTCCTTCGGGGTTGTCCACCGCCGCGGCGACATCGGCGAGACTGCGGATCGGCTTGCCGTTGATTTCCTCAACCACCTCGAAACCGAGTCCCTCGTAACCGATGTTGTTCGGGCTGCTCAGCACGCTGCTGATGAAGACGATCCGGCCGCGGTCCGGCGGCAATTCGCTCTGGAAGCGGTCGAGGTAAAGAAGCTTGAGTGGCGCGTCTTCCTGCCAACCGCGTCCGAATTCGCGCAGGAACTGCCGGGAAAGTTCGGAGAAGACGATGCCGCCGACCACAACGTAATCGGGCTCGCGGTCGAAGATGTAAGGCTGGCTGATCATACGCGAGCGTTCGCGCGGGGCGAGGGTGCCCTCGAGCGTCATCTCGGCGCCATCGCGCCAGACCACGATGGGAATTTCTTGTCCGGCTTGCAGTGCGGTCGACACGTAATGCGCGAGAGAGATTTTCCCGAAGCGTTCGTCCTCGTAATTGCCGTCCTGGTCGATCGCTCGACCATCCACGGCAAGAAGGACGTCGCCCGCTTTGACGCCGGCCGTGTCGGCTGGCGAGCCCGGGAGAACCTTGGTGACATAAGCCCCGCCGGTGCCGTCGGGGAGATTGGCGAAGCGGCGCAGTTGCGGATCGCGCGTGTCGGAGAAAGTGAGACCGGCCCGCGGGAAACCGGCGTAGGGCTGTTTGGCCGCGGCGCGCAGGAAGTGGGCAATGACCGGAGCGGGGACGAGGTCGGCTGTCTGGGTGGCCGGGCTGTAGCGCATGACGAGGCCGACGAGACGCCCGTCCTTCAGTGCGGGGATGGTGAAACTGTTTTCGCGGGATTGGAGTGGAACGCTCAGCTTGAAGACGAGGAAAGCGTTTTCGTCGACCGGGTAGGGCCCTACTTCGATCGTGGTCACGGTGGCCGGTGTGGTGACCGCCCTGCCGTTCGGTTCGAGTTGCATGACCTCGACCCGATCGCCGACCGAGACCGATTCATCGAGGCGCGCACCGGGAATGCTTTGCAGGAAGTCCGCGGAGGGTGCGGCGAGGAGGGCGAGGTTCGCGTCATAGTCGACCACCTCCACCTGTGCCGCGGCTTTGAGCGCGGTGTCCGGTTTCTCCAATTCCACGTCGATGTGGTCCGCTACCAATTCGGCCGTGACGAGAATGCGGCCGTCCATGAGCACGACGCCGAGACCCTGACGTATGGTGCGCGGGTTTTTACGCCATGGCTGCATGAAGTTGGGTGCTTGAGCGGCGACATTGACGCGGACCACGGGCGGTTGCTGGCCTTTGCTCGGGCGAGGGGACTCGGGAGGTGGCGCGGGTGTCGGTGTGGCGACCGGCGCGACTGGCGCAGCACCGTTGGTCGCCGCGGCGTCCGGCGTCGCTACCGTTGGCGTTGAGGCTGGTCGCACGGCATCGAGGATTCCCCGCATGCTCTCCATGGCATGCGCGGGCGCCAATCCGCACAGGGCCAGGGCCAGAATAAGACGGAGGAGAAGAGCGGTCATGGGACGGTCAGAGATTTTGCGGATTGGTCACGCCGTAGCGCTGGCGGATTCGCTCCTCGGCTTCAGGCAGCGCGGCGCGGTCGAGAACAATGGGGCGTCCTTCGCCCAGCAGCTCGACCACGTGGAACTGACCCTCCTCGGCGAAGGCCGCGGCAACGTCCTGCAGTGTGCGCACGTCCTTGCCGTTGATTTTCGCCACGATGTTGTCCGTAAAGGGCCGCGCGTAGGTGTTGACCGGATCGCGCAGCACGTCGCTCAGGACAATGACCTCGGGGTGCTCGCGGTAAAGGTGGTCAGACACGTAGTTGTCGAAAAAGTAGCGCATGCGGGGGCGCACTTCTTTGCGCGTCTCGAGGAAGTCGCGGTCGAGAGGCTGGAAAACGAGTCCGCCGACCACGACATAGCGGGGGCGTTTGTCATAGCTCTTGGCCTGCATTTCGAAAGGCCAAGGGCGGGTCATTTCCAGGGTGACTTTCTCCGGTTTGCCATCGCGCAGGATCTCGAGCTCGGCTTTGTCGCCTTTGAATTTTCCCTCGAAAATTTCGGCCATCTCCACGCGTTCTCCGTCCATGTCGATTTTTCCGTCGGCGAAAACCTTCGTGCCGTCCACGGAAAGGATAACGTCACCGGGCTGCAATTTGCCCTGCGAGGCGCCGCCGTCGAAAACACTTCCGACAAGGACGCCGCCGTTTTCGTCGGTCAGGCCGAGGGCCGAGCGTTGGGCGGGATTGAGCAGCGGGAAGTAAGTGGCAGCCAAATCCATATACCGGTCGTAGGAGCCGTCCTCGACGTCTTTGAGAAAGCGCTTCGCCACGGGTGTGGGGATCATGTATCCGACGTTCTGCGCGACATCGCCGCGGAAACCCTGGAAGGCGACGCCGACCACTTTGCTGTCTTGCATGACGGGGCCGCCGCTGTTTCCCGGATTGATCGCCGCGTCGATCTGGATGGCGAGATGGCTGTCGACCGCCGAATGGCTGTATGGTTGAAAGTCGATGCGCGACACAATGCCGCGCGTCACCGACAGACGGTCACCACCGATGGGGTAGCCGTAGACGCTGACTTCCGACTCGAGGGCGGGCACGCCGCCGAACTCGAGCGGTTTGGTGCCTTCGAAGAAAGACACATCGTAAACTTCGAGAATGGCGAGATCGCAGTCGTGGGCGACATGCAGGACGCGCGCCTCCCACGGGTTCGGATCGCCTTCTTTGAGCACGGAAATGAAGGTCCCGTTGCTCACGACGTGCGCGTTGGTCATGATGCGGTTCCCGCTGATGACGAAGCCGGCGCCGACGCCTTCCCCGATGCTGCCGGGACTCCAAGGACTGGTATAGTCCGGTTGCTGCGAGGTGACCTCGATGCGCACCATGCTGGCCGCCGGTGCCACCGCCGCCTGTGACGCGGAAGCCGCGCAGAGGGTTAACGCGGCGACGAGCAGATAAAGGGCGCGGAGCGGCATGTCCGACCAAGACTAGCGGCTGTGCGTTTTTTGGCAAACCGCGAAAGGAGGATGGCTGGCCAAATTCCGCGCCGCTCCTATGCTCGCGCGCATGTCCGCCCAATCCGACCTTCTTCGGCCGGAAAGTGTCGGGGAACTTTCCCGCATTGTCCGTGCTCCGTCCATGAAGGTAGCCGAGACCGAGGTCTTGCGCGACGGTCAACAGGCCTTCCCGGCCATGCTCGACCTTATCGCGTCGGCGCAAAGCACGGTCTGTTTCGAGAATTTCATCTTCGCCGGCGACGCCACGGGCCGCAAATTCGCAGCGGCTCTCGGGGACGCAAAACGGCGGGGAGTGGAGGTCCGGGTCATCTACGATCCGGTGGGAACCATGATGGTGAAGGGCGGATCGATCGCCCGTGCGCTTGAAGCGGAAGACGTCACTGCCCGCTCATTCCGTCCGGTCTCTTTGCTGGCGCCGTGGACTTGGCCGCGTTTACGCCACCGGGATCATCGCAAAACTTTGGTGGTCGACGGAAAGGTGGCGGTGGTTGGCGGACTCTGCATCAGCGACAATTGGGCGGCGCACGCGTGGGGCGGACGCAACTGGCGCGACACCGCGCTTTTGGTGCGCGGTCCGGTGGTCGCGCAGGTTGTGGTCGCTTTCGATGCAATGTGGGCGCGGGCGGCGGGCGGCGCGTTCGAGTTGCCTGATTTTTCCGCGGCGCCGCCGGCTCCGTGCCCGTGCGGCATGGTCGCCGCGGATCTCCCCGGGGCGCATCGCGTAGGAGAGGTTTACATCTGGCTGGCGGATAACGCCTCGCGGAGTCTCGATATCACCGACGCCTATCTCGTCACGCCGGAACCGGTGGTCGCGGCGTTCGAATCCGCGGCACGGCGCGGAGTGCGGGTCCGTTTTCTGCTGCCCGGAAACAACAACCATCCCGTGGCCGCCGCTTCCGCGCGGCGGCTCTATGCCCGATTGCTTGCTTCCGGCGCGCAGATTCACGAATGGCGCGGAGCCATGGTGCATGCCAAAACCGCAGTGGCCGACGAGGCCATCGTGCTCGTCGGCTCAAGCAATCTTGATCCGTTGTCCATGACCCGCAACTTCGAGCTCAATCTCCTCGTGGCCGATGCCGCCACCGGAGCCCGCATGGGAGGGATGTTCGAGGAGGACCTGCGCGGTGCGCGTGAGATCCGTCCGGACCAGTGGTCGCGGCGTCCGTGGTGGCAGAAAACGGCTGAGACGCTGGCCGGCTTCTTCGACGGCAACCTTTGAGTCACTGCCAGTCGGCGGGATCGACGTTCTCGAGGATTTTCTTCGCGTTGTCATAGCCGCGTTTCACGGCCAGATCGAAACGCTCCCACTCGAGCAGACTGATGTCGGATACCGGTGATTCGAAATAAAGGTCCGCCGCCGTCTTCCACGCGCGCCCGCTGATGCGACTGTGCAGAATGACCGAGCGCATGATGATGCCCATGGCATTCGGTTTGTCCGCCTTGCCCGAGGCGGTGCCACCCTGGTCGCAGGCGATGAGGCGTCCGGCGCCGAGATCGCGGGCCACATCGGCCGGCAGGTTGTTGACCACGCCACCATCGACGAGAAGATCGCCGTTCTCCGTAGCCACGGGGGGAAACACGCCCGGGATCGACACGGTGGCACGCAGCGCGCGCAAAAGTTTCCCCTCGTGGTGCACATGCGCTCCCGGGTTGGTGATATTCGCGGAGACGCAGGCAAAATCTTTCCAGCAATCCTCGATGTTCGTGTCGGGCAGAAGGTGCGGAAGGAGACGGTCCAGCTTCCGGCCCGAGAGCAGCGAGGTGCGGGGGATGAGCAAATAGTCGCGCTTCGTCGGGTTGACTTGAACCATCACGCGAAAGCGCTGCATCAAGTCCTCCAAATCGAGGTCGAGCGCGATGCCCGAGGCCACGATGGCGCCCAAGCTCGTGCCCGTCGCGATATCGAGGGGAATGCCATGCTCGGCCAGTGCCCGCATGACACCGAGGTGGCAGAACGACCGCGCTCCGCCTCCGGCGAAGGAAATTCCGACGGCCCGGCCGGTGAGCAATCTGCCGAGGCGCGCGAAATCGCCCGGGGAATTCTCCCGCAGATGGAAATGGGACGATGCTTGGCACGCGGCAACGGCTTTGGCCGTGCCCGAAGGCGCGGTGGAACCGTCGCGGTGCAGCACCACGAGCGTGCGATTCACGCCGCGGGGAATCCGTCCATCCGGCAAATGCGGTGGTTCGCCGGGGCGGGCGAGAACAAGCACGAGGTCCGCGCTGCGCAGACACTGTTCCGACCACACCTCATCCGTGCCGTTGCAGGGCATGACGAGAAATTGGGCGGACGCCTCGAGTTCGTTGAGCCACATGGCGAGGCGCGATTTGCGGTCGCGGTCGGGTCCGTCCGGCGCATTCTTGCTCTCCGCCAGGACAGTTCGGCCGCGCCGGGCGATTTCTTTCTCCAGCCGCTGAGCGAAAGTGAACGCATCGCAACCGGGATCGGCGCCCAGAACGGCAACGGAAAGACGCATACGATCGGGACTGCGCGGATGGTTGGCGCGCTGGATCCGGTCGAACTGCACGCGCGCCACGTGCATGACCGACTCCGGGCTGAGACGCGCCAACTGCGCAAAGGCCGGGCTGTCCAAGCCGGCGAGGACGCAATCGCGCATCGCTTCGACTGACGCGGAGCGCTTGCCACCGGTGAGGAGCGCCATTTCCCCAACGGTTTCTCCCCGGGCAATTTCGCCCACCACCACGGTGCGCCCGTCTTCCTCGCGCGAAGCACGCAGGCGTCCGCTGACCACCACATACATCGAATTACCCTCGTCGCCTTCGCGGAAAAGTGTTTCGCCGGCGGAGAGCTGGGTCCAGCAGACCGCGGAGCGCAGATGCGCGCGGGCTTCCTCGTGGAGTCCTCCGAGTTCTTTGTCGAGAACCTCGTAGAGGAGGGCCTCGCGGGACTCCTGGAGGTTAGCGTTTTCGTCGGCTGCCATGGTTGCGCCGCCGATTAGGTCAGAGAATGAGCCAAGTGGCGAGGCCGAGGAAAAGTCCCATGCTGACCACGTCCGTGGCTGTGGTGAGAAAGATGCTCGAGGCGGTGGCCGGGTCGGCGCCGAGGCGTCGCAGGATGGTGGGCACGAGGGCGCCGCAGGCCCCGCTGACCACGCAGCTGCCGATCATGGCGAGGAAAACGATGCCGCCGAGCTTCCACGGCACCGGGCTTTTCATCATGTGCGCGTAGACGACCATGCCCGCACCTGCAGTGAGACCGACGAGAGCGCCGTTGGCCAGCCCGAGGCAGGCTTCTTTGGCCAGCGCTTTCCATTCCTTGCCCTGATTGAGCTCTCCCAAAGTCATGGCGCGTAGGGTGACCGCCAGTGCTTGGCAGCCCGTGTTGCCAGACTGACCCGCCAAGACGGGAAGAAAAACTGCCAGGAGCACGATCTGCTGCAGTGTATTTTCGAAGAGCCCGACCACTGCGGCGGCGATGAACGCAGTGAGCAGATTAAGTTGCAACCACGGATGCCGAAATAAAAAGCTCCGCAAGACCGGCGTGGCCAAACGCTCTTCTTTTTCCACGCCGACCATCGAGCCCGCTTGCGCGGAAAGTTCGAAAGCCTGCGCTTCGGCCAATGTCTGGCCGCGCACCAAACCCAAGAGCCGGTTGTCTTCTGAGCAAACCGGATAGACGGGGTAGTGACGATTCATCGTCGCCTTCATCGCGTCGAGCAGCGGCGTCTCCGGGCGCAGGCTGAAAATGTCGCGCAACATCATTTGCTCGAGGGTCCGGTCGTGGGTGTTGAGCAAGAGATCGCGCATGGTCACGACACCCACGAGTTTGCCGGCCGCTTCGGTCACGAAGCAATAGGTAATGAGGTGTTCCTTGGTGATCTCCCTCAGTTTTTCGATCGTGGCGGCCACCGTGTCGCGGGGCCCGAACACGCCGAAGGGGGGTTCCATCAGGTTGCCGACCGAATCTTGGGGGTAATTGGACTCGA
>JBILUI010000095.1:0-9126 GCA_044371145.1 Chthoniobacterales bacterium
CGGTCGTGTCCTCGACGTCTGCGGCACAGGCGGCGACAAGCTCGGGCTTTTCAATATTTCCACCGCGGTCATGTTCGTTGCCGCGGGAGCCGGTGCGCGGGTGGTCAAGCACGGCAACCGCGGTATCACTTCGCGCAGTGGGGGCGCGGATGTTCTCGAGGCGCTTGGCATCCAGGTCGAGGCACCCGCGGAGAAGCAGTGCGAAATGCTCGAGGTCTGCGGCGCCTGCTTTCTCTTCGCGCCGCGGTTTCATCCTGCCTTCAAAGCAGTGGCCGGCGCGCGTAAAGTTCTCGCCGCCCGCGGACGCGCATCGATCTTCAACATGCTTGGTCCGCTCCTCAACCCGGCGCGTCCCGCCTTCCAGCTTACCGGTGTCTTCTCCGAGTCTCTTGTGCCACTTTATTCAGCTGTCCTGCCCGGCCTCGGTCGCGAACGAGCCTGGGTGGTTCACGGCAAAGTCAAGGGAGGGGTGATGGACGAAATTTCCACCGCGGGCCCGACGATCATCTCCGAAGTGGTCGGCGGTGAGGCGAACTTGCGGGACATTGCCGCGGGGGAACTGGTTGAACCGCCCGCCTCGCTTGAATTGCTCAAAGGCGGTGATGCGCAGGCCAACGCCGGAATTCTCACGCGGATCCTCGCGGGCGAGAAGGGACCGCAGCGCGACATTGTTCTTCTCAATTCGGCTGCGGCGCTCATCGTTACCGGATCCGCGGCCAATTGGGCCGAAGGAATGGCCTTGGCTTCCGAGTCGATCGACTCGGGTTCGGCGCGACGGGTTCTCGAGGGAATGCGCGCGACCGCCTAAGGCTGCGGCACCTCGTTCATGATCTTGACCCAGATGGGCAGGGCGAGGGTGGCGCCGTAGCCCCGATCGACGATTTGTTTCGGCTGATCGAAGCCGACCCAAACACCGCAGGTGGTGCGCGCATCGAACCCGATGAACCACGCATCGCGGTAGTCGTTGGTGGTTCCAGTCTTTCCTCCGGCCTTGCCTTTGTAGCCGAAAGCTTTGGCCACGGCGCCGGTGCCGCGGACCATCGCTTCGCGCAGCACTGCCGTCGTCGTCCGCGCGGCCGCGGCCGGGAGTATGCGTTGCGAAGTTCCGCGATGACGATAGAGAACGCGACCGCGCGCGTCCTCGACGTGATCGAGGATATGCGGCGAGGGCGCGATCCCTTCGTTGGCGATCGCGGCGTAAGCCTCGGTGAGTGAACGAAGGGTTCCGCTGAATGATCCGAGAAACATGACGGGAGAGGGGGGGGCATCCTCCGCGATCCCTGCGGCTATGATGCATTCGCGCACCCGATCGATCCCGGCACGCATCCCGACGCGCACGCTCATGGTGTTGCGGGAAAGAAGAAGGCCATCGCGGGCCGGCAACGTCCCGCGGTAGGTATCGTCGCTGTTCGCCGGATTGTAGTTGGCGAAAGCGGCGGGAAGATCCCCGGATTGCAACCGGTCGTCGCTGACCGGTTCATTGGGATCGAGCCCGGCGGCGAACGCCGTGGCGTAAACGAACGGCTTCACCGCAGATCCCACTTGGCGTTCGGCGAAAAAGGCGCGGTTATATTTGCTGGAGGCAAAGTCGCGTCCGCCGACCAGCACACGGATTCCGCCGCTCGTGTTGTCTATCGCCATGGCCGCCGCCTGGAGAAAAGGGGTGCCGGCGCGATCCTGCGGATCGACATACGGTGTCTCCGATCTTTTCGGGTGCGGGTAACCGGGGCGCGCCTCGACGGACTGCAGTTGCGCCTCGACAGCGTCGACACCCGCACGCTGCATGCGGCCGTCGAGCGTGGTGTAAATTTTCAGCCCTGCGCCATCGAGGACAGCTTGCGGCAGAACCTTTTCAAGTTCCTTCCAGAGAAGTTCCATAGCCCAATCTTCCTGTGGTGGCGCCGGTTTTTCGCGGGTCAAACGCAGCGATTCCGACCGCGCTTTGTCCGCTTCCTGCCGGGAGATCAGGCCGAGCGATTCCATTTGCGAAAGAACAACGTTCCTTTGCTGCACTGCTCCTTGCGCGTCGCGGAAGGGTGAGAGGCGATTCGGGCTGCGGATCAGCCCCGCGAGCAATGCCGACTCCGCAATGTCGAGGTCCGCGGCGGGTTTGCCGAAGTAGGCTTGGCTCGCCGTCTCGATGCCGAAAAGTCCGGAACCGAAATAAATGCGGTTCATGTAGTTCGTGAGGATTTCCTCTTTGGTGAAGACAGCCTCCATGCGTATGGCCAGAGCAGCCTCGAGAATTTTGCGATGAATGGTTTGTCCCCCGAGTGGGAAGCTGTTGCGCGCGAGCTGCTGGGTGAGGGTGCTCCCACCCTGCCGCACACCGCCGGCCGAGAGATTTTTCAGCGCCGCCCGCGCAATGCCCAGCGGATCGATCCCGAAGTGATCGAAGAAACGGGCATCCTCCCGCGCGACGAGAGCGCGCACGAAATAGGGGCTGACGCCGGCCAGCGGGATCGTGCGGCGGTTTTCCCCGCTGAGCCGCGTGTAGACCTCGCCATTGCGGTCGATGACCAGCGAACTTTCGGGGATGCGACCGACGTCGGAAAGGTCGAAAGTCCAGGCCCACGCCAAATAGAAACCCCCGATCAAGCCCCACAAGAGCAGGCATGCCATGATCAACCGGCCGAGTTTGCGGGTGCGCTTGCGCCGGACGCGGCGGCGCTTGGCTCGCGGACGCAGCAGACGGATGCGATGGGAGGTCGGGTGCTTGGTTCTCTTGGCGGCCATGAAAACTGCGGAGAACGCTAACAGGCGCGAAGCGCTGTTCCCGCAAAAATCGGCTTCCATCCAAGCCTGGTCCGATTCAGCTTGCTGCCGCTATGGCAATCACCACCTTCGAAAGATCCTCCGGCTGGACTTTGTTCCAGGGAATCCTCCTCATGCTCTGCGGCGCGCTGGCCATCGTCTTCCCGCTGCTCTCCACCATCGCGGTCGAGCAGCTCTTTGCTGCGCTCCTCCTCATCGTCGGCGGCTACGCGCTGGCCGCGGCTTGGGGCAAAAGGAACGAGGGGGCAATCCACCGCCTTGTCGCCATTCTGTGGTCGATCCTCACCCTGATCACAGGTCTGCTTCTGCTCTTCAAAATCGGAGCAGGCGTCCTCACGCTTACTATTCTGCTCGCCGCTTATTTCGCCGCGCAGGGGATCGTCACTATCCTAGGCGCTTTCAAATTCGCCGGCACCGGCGCGTTTTGGATGATGCTGCTCAGCGGTGTAGTTTCCCTCGTGCTGGCCTACATGATCTTCAGCGGTTTCCCTGGTTCCGCTGCCTGGCTGCTCGGCCTGCTCTTCGGTATCAACCTGATCTTCACCGGTGCCTTCTTCATCGCGATGTCGTCCGCTTTGAAGAACCAAGGCGCCTAAGGTCCGCGGCACTCAATTTCAGCAAAGGCCCGCGGAGAAATCCGCGGGTTTTCGCTTTATTTGTGAAGCGGCCAGACCATGGGGATGATCACGAGTGCGCCAACCAAGTAGAGAAGATTGAGCGGGAGCCCGATGCGGAAGAAATCACTGAAGCGGTATCCACCCGCCGAGTAGACAAACGTGTTTGTCTGGTAGCCGATCGGCGTGGCAAACCCCGCGCTTGAGCCGAGAATGATGGCGATGGCAAACGGCCGCGGATCGAGGCCGAGTTGCGCGGCAATGCCAAGCGCGATGGGCATCATGAGAACAACCGTTGCGTTGTTGGACAGAACCTCGGTGATAATGACGGTCAAGATGTAGATCACCGCGAGCATGGCCAAGGGTTTCCATGCCTCGCTGAACCAGTCTGCGCTGAAGCCGACCATGTTTTGCGCGATCCAGTTCGCGGCACCGGTCGTGTCCATTGCCGTTCCGAGCGCAATCGTCGTGTAAATAAGGAACATAAGGGGCCAATCGACTGACGCATACGCTTCGCGCGGCTTGATGGCGCCTGTTATCATGAGCAAGACGCAGCCCGCGATCGCGGCGATCTCGATGGGAACGAGTTCGAAAGCTGAGACGAGAATGACCGCAGCGAGTGTGGCAAAGACGAGCGGTGTGCTCGCCCGCTGCGCCGAGGTCGGCACGCGTGTCCGGTCGAGCAGGAGCAGATCGCTGCTCCGGCGAAGCTGGTTGATGCTCGCCTCGCTGCCCATGACGAGCAGAGTGTCTCCGGCCTGAAGCGGGACAGATTCGAAGCCCCGACTCAAGTTGAGTCCGCGCCGGTGGATAGCCAGGATAACGAGGCCGAAGCGCTGGCGGAAATTTATGTCCCGGAGACTCCGTCCGCTGATTTCCGAAAGTGGTCCGACGATCGCTTCTGCCAAATGGGTTTCGTGCGCGGCAAGATACTCGCCGGCTTTTCCGCTCTCGGCTTTCAAGTTCACGCCCGGCATGCCGAGGATGGAAGCGACGCTCTTCGGTGCACCGGCGATGACCAACTGGTCTCCCGCCTCAAGGCGCAGGGAGTCGAGGGGTTCGAAGACCGGCTCGCCGCGGCGGAGCACCTCAATGATGCGCATCCCTGTGCGGGGGCCAAAGCCCGCCTCGGCGATCAACTTGCCGACTGCCGGGGACTCAGGGTGCACCGTTGCTTCCACCGCGTATTCCGAAATTCCCTCCTCGCCACCGAGGTCTTCAGCCAGTGTCTTGCGCGCGGGGAGTAGCTTCGGAGCCGCCCACACCGTGTAGAGCGTTCCGATGATGGCGAGCGGCAGACCAACTGCTCCTATCTCAAACATTCCGAGTGGTTTCTGGCCCGCATCGCCCAACAGCCCGCTTCCGAGAATGTTCGTGCTCGTTCCGACCAACGTGCAGCAACCGCCAAAGACCGCCGCGTAGGAAAGGGGGATAAGAAAGATGGAGGCGGGGACGCCGGCGCGCTTTGCCAAGTGAATGGCCACCGGCAGTCCGACGACAACCACGGGCGTATTGTTTATGAAGGCCGAGAGGACGCCTGCCCCGACCATCATGACGAGCAAAAGCCCGCGTGGTCCGAGGTTTCCGATGCCTTCGAGGGCGACCAGCGCGCGACTGATCGCGCCGGTCCGCTCCAGCGCGTAAGTGAGAACGAACATGGCCGCGACGGTCAACGGGGCGGCATTGGCGAAAACCTTGAGCAGCTGCGCGGTGTCGGGCAGCGAATTCTCCCCCGGCAGTTGGGAGAGCAGGAGCAAAACGGCAAAAACGGTCAGACCTGTAAGGTCGAGCGGCCAGCGCTCGCGCACGAATTGCACGAGCGCAAACGCAACCAATCCTAGAACGACGGCGATTTCCCAGGTCATGCCGCGCGAAAAATGCCTTCCAGAGCTTGGAGTGGCGAGCCTGAAATGGTCTTCGGTTTGCCCTTGCCCGGGGGCGCCGGATGGCGGAGCTTGCGCCGCGTGAAGTGGTCATTCCGTCTGGCGCGCCTTGCCGGCATCGACGTGCGTGTGCACGTCACATTCCTGCTTTTGCTCGCTTGGTTCGGTTTCGCCTACTACGCGGACGGCGGCATGGGCGCCATGGTGGTCGGCCTGACCTTCATTATTCTTCTCTTCGTTTGCGTTGTTCTCCACGAGTTCGGCCATGCACTGGCCGCCCGCGCCTACGGCATCGGCACGCACGACATCACGCTGTTGCCCATCGGCGGCGTGGCCCGACTGGAGCGCATCCCGGAGAAACCGATGCAGGAACTGGTCGTGGCGCTGGCCGGTCCGGCCGTCAACGTGGTCATTGCCGCGGGTCTCTACATCGTGCTCGGACGTTTCTTCGAGTGGTCCGACTTACTCTCCGTCGACCGCGAGCAGGGGAGCATTCTGGCCAAGCTTCTCGCCATCAATATCCTGCTCGTCGTTTTCAATCTTCTGCCTGCTTTCCCCATGGATGGCGGCCGCGTTTTGCGCGCTTTGCTCGCCACGCAGATGAAGCATGCCCGCGCTACGCGCATCGCTGCATCGGTCGGACAGGTTATGGCGGTGCTGCTCGGTATCCTCGGCTTGGTGGGCAATCCGATGCTTCTCTTTGTTGCGGTGTTTGTCTTTTTTGGCGCGCAGCAAGAGGCGCTTTACGCGACCGCGAAGGAGGATTTCGAGGAGACGCGCGTGGTGGACATCATGCAACCACTTCCGCCGGTTTTTGCGCGCGGGACGACAGTGCTTACCGCGGTTCAAATGGCGATGCGCGACAGCCGTGCGTCCTATCCCTTGGTTGATTCAGGACTGCGCATCTTGGGGTTGATTCCGGCAGAGGACCTGGCCCGGGCTTTGCACGACCGACCGTCCGAGCCCGTTGATCGATTGGCACACGACCACACGGTGACCATCCCGGCCCAGGCCTCCTTGCGTCAGGCCCGCGATATTATGCGTGCGGGACTGCAAAAGGATTATCCTGTAACGAACGAGGCCAATCAGTTGGTCGGCTATCTCAGCCGCGGGGATCTCCCTGCCAGTTTCCTCGGCGCCGACCACGCGGAACTCGCCCGGGTTGGTAGCGGGCGGTAGAGTTATTCCACAGAAGATGATTTCAGGTTTTCCTGTCCTTACAGCTGCCGAGGCCGCCGCCCTGATCGACCATGACGATGTGATAGGATTCGGCGGTTTCACCCCGGCGGGTTCGCCCAAAGCTGTGTCGCGGGAGTTGGCGGCGCGTGCCATCGCAGAGCACGAAGCGGGCCGGCCGTTTTCGATCGGCGTGATCACGGGAGCCAGCACCGGGCCTTCCCTCGATGGTGTGCTCGCGGCGACCGATGCCATCAAGTTCCGCACTCCCTACCAGAGCGATCCCGAGCTGCGCAAACGCATCAACACGGGAAAAACGCAGTTCTTCGACATGCACCTTTCGCAATTGCCGCAGGCCGTGCGCTACGGATTTCTCGGCGATCTCGACTGGGCGGTTGTGGAAGTTTGCGACATCAAGCCCGGCGGGGAGGTAACCCTGACGAGCAGCGTGGGCGCGGCGCCCACATTCCTGCACCGCGCCAAGCGGGTCATTCTCGAACTTAACCACTGGCATCCCGCGGCCCTGCGCGGTTTCCACGACATCTACGAACCGGAGGATCCGCCGACCCGCACGCACATTCCGATCTATCGTCCGGACGACCGCATCGGCACCGAGACGGTGATGATCGATCCGGACAAAATCGCCGGTGTGGTCGAAACCGATCTCGACGACGAGGTCAGCGCGTTCGATGAACCGAACGAGGCGACGAAAATGATCGGCCGCAACGTGGCCGAATTCCTGGCCGGCGAACTGCGGGCCGGCCGAATCAGGCCGGACTTTCTTCCCATCCAAAGCGGCGTGGGCAACGTGGCCAACGCGGTGCTCTCCGCCATGGGATCGCATCCGGAAATTCCGCCGTTCCGCATGTATACCGAGGTGATCCAGGATTCGGTCATCCACCTCATGCGCGAGGGCCGCATCCTTTTCGCGAGCGGATCCTCGCTCACGGTCAGCCACGAGGTCCTGCGCGACCTTTACCGCGATCTCGAGCAATTCCGCGGCAAGATTCTGCTCCGGCCGCAGGAGATTTCCAACCATCCGGAGGTCGTGCGGCGCCTCGGTATTATCTCGATCAACACCGCGCTGGAGCTCGATCTTTACGGCAACGTGAACAGCACGCACGTCATGGGGCGGCAGATGATGAATGGCATCGGTGGGTCGGGCGATTTCACGCGCAATGCCTACATCTCCATCTTTACCTGTCCGTCGCTGGTCAAAGGCGGAAAAATCAGCCCGATCGTTCCGATGGTCTCGCACCTCGACCACAGCGAGCACAGTGTGCAGGTGGTCGTCACCGAGCACGGCGTGGCCGACCTCCGCGGCCGTTCGCCGCACGAGCGGGCCGAAATTATCATCGAGCGCTGCGCCGACCCGCAATACCGTCCGCTCCTTCGCGGGTATCTCCAGCTCGGCGGCACGGCCCATACGCCGCAGACGTTCGAGAACGCTTACGCGCTGCACCGCGCGTTCCTCGCGGAGGGCGACATGCGCAAAGCGGTCATCGGCACAAAAAAATAGTCGCGGGCGGGCCGTTTTGTTTGGCAAGGCGCCGCGCCGGCGGCTAATTTTTCAGGGATTTTTGGCCAACCATGGACCGCAAAGCCTCACTCCAGTTGCCCGACGGAAAGTCGGTTGATCTTCCCGTTCTGGTCGGGACGGAGAACGAGCATGCCGTGGACGTCCGCACCCTGCGTGACCAGACGGGCTACATCACGTTCGACGACGGCTTTGCCAACACCGGTTCGTGCATCAGCGACATCACCTTCATCGACGGCGAAAAAGGGATCCTGCGGCACCGCGGTTACCGCATCGAGGATCTGGCCGGTGAATCGATCTTCCTCGAGACCGCGTATTTGGTCATCTACGGCGAGTTGCCGACTTCAAAGCAGCTGTCCAAGTTCCGCGGACGCATCGCCTCGAGCGCCTCCGTGCACGAGGGCATGCGGCAGTTCTTCCAAGGCTTCCCGCACACCTCGCATCCCATGGCCATCCTTTCGGCCATGTTGAATTCCCTTGGCTGCTACTACCCCGAGATGACCTCGCACAAAAAGCAGCTCGACGAGAAACACTTCGACTGGGCAGCGGCGCTGCTTATTTCCAAGGTGCGCACGTTGGCCGCCATGTCCTACCGGACCAAGCGCGGCTTGCCCTTTGTCTATCCGCGCTGGGATTTGCGGTATGCGGCCAATTTCCTGCACATGATGTTTTCCGAGCCCTACCGGGACTACAACCCGAAGCCGGAGGTGACCGACGCGCTCGATTTGATTCTCCTGCTTCATGCCGACCACGAGCAGAACTGCAGCACGTCGACTGTGCGCATGGTCGCCTCGAGCGGGGCCAATCTTTTTGCCAGCGTCGCTGCAGGGGTCAGCGCCCTCTGGGGTCCGCTCCATGGCGGGGCCAACGCCGCAGTAATCGAGATGCTCGAGGAAATCGCGGCCTCCGGGGATGACGGACACAAGGCGATCGAAGCCGCCAAAAAAGGCGAACGCCGACTCATGGGCTTCGGTCACCGCGTTTACAAAAACTACGATCCGCGCGCCCGCATTCTCGGCGAAGCGGCCAAGCGCGTCCTTATCTCGATGGGCATTACGGATCCGCTGCTCGAAATCGCCCAGCACCTCGAACAGGCCGCGCTGAGCGACGACTATTTCATCTCGCGCAAGCTTTATCCGAA
>JBILUI010000008.1:0-32279 GCA_044371145.1 Chthoniobacterales bacterium
GGCCGGGCGGGCCCTGGCGGCCAGGCTCGGTCCCGGCGGCGCCGTGGCGCTCGTCGGGGATCTGGGCGCGGGCAAAACGCACTTTGTGCGCGGTCTGGTGGCCGGTTGGGGCGCGGATCCCTGCGAAGCAGCCAGCCCCACCTTTGGCCTCCTCCACGAATACGCCGCGCCGCGCGGAAACGTGCATCACCTCGATCTTTACCGCGCCGCGAACGCAGACGAAGTCTGGTCGGCCGTGCACGATGAACTCGACCATGGATCCGGTCTCCTGGTCATCGAATGGGCCGACCGCTTTCCGGAACTGGTGCCACCGGGCGCCGTATGGGTGCGCATCCGTCATGCGGGGGAAGGACGACGCGAATTCTCCGTGGAGCCGTGAAAGTCCTCGCCATCGAAATTTCCTCGCCCGAGGGCAGCGTGGCCGTGGCCGAGCATGGACGTGTCCTCGCGACGCGCCGTTTCGCCTGCGAGCGCGGACGGGGCGCGGAAGTTTTCGCGGCGCTGGCCGCCACGCGGGAATCGTGGAAGGGCGCCGCGATCATCGCCGTCGGCATCGGCCCCGGTTCTTACAACGGCCTGCGCGTGGCCTGCGCCATCGCCACATCGCTGCAGATGACCGGCCGAGCGGAGGTCCGTCTCTCTCCCTCGCCGTGCCTTCTCCCCGTGGACGAGCCGCATTTCTTCGTCTGCGGTGATGCGCGCGGCGGTCGTGCTTACCAGGCCGAAGTGCGCGGCCGCCGATTGTGCGGCGAGATCGCGCTGCTCCCCTACGCCGAGGCTGCGTTGGCGGCGGAAAGCGCAATCCCCGCGTTTCGGGTCGGAGGCTTCCCCGGCGGGGAAAATTTTCCCGCCTCGTATCCCGATGCCGCGGTCCTCGCTCTTTTGGCTCCGGATTTGCCCGCGGCGGAAACCGGACCAATCGAGCCGATCTACCTGAAGCCGCCCCACATCACCCTGCCGCGGAAAGTGGCGACCTGACTTGCCAGAGCGGGGGGCAGGGTGTTGATTGGCCGGCTCAACATGTTGCGCCGACTGTCCATCCCGGCTCTGCTTTGTTTGCTGGCCGTATCGGGTCACGCGAATCCGCAGCGGCTGACCGACTTGGTCGAGGTGCCGCGGCCGACTTGGGAGACACAAAAGCAGGCCAGGACTTATCTGCTCAATATCCCCGCCCCGCGCGGGCAGATCACCGACCGCCACGGCGCCCCGTTGGCCCAGAGCCGCGTGGCCTACAACCTCGGGCTCAAATTCCCCACCCCGCTGGATTACACCGACAGCAAGGCAGTCAACTTTGCGCGCAGCCAGGTCCTGACCGCGGAGAAATTGCTCGGACGAAAATTCGACGTGACCGACGAGACGATCATCCAGCACTACAAGAACCGCGGTATCCTGCCGCTGTTCCTCGCGGAAGATTTGGTGCCGGAACAAATATCAGCCGTCAGTCGCGGTCTCGGCACCGGCCTCGTGCTGGAGCCCAGCTATGTGCGCCATTACCCGCTCAACGCGCTGGCCAGCCACATCGTCGGTTACGTCGGACGTCAGGCGCCGCTTTCGGTCAAGCCGATCGAAAACCGCGACCTTGTCTTTCCCGATTCGGAAGGACGCGAAGGGTTGGAGAAAGTTTTCGACAACGAACTACGCGGCACTCCCGGCGTTCTCAACCTAACGCTCAACGCCGAGGGCAAACGCACCATCGAGCGGGTGATCAGCGAACCGGTCCCGGGATACAACGTCATCACCACACTCGACCTAAAGGTGCAGAAAGCTTGCGAGGATGCGCTGGCCGCCTCGGGGCGCCGGGGCGCCGTCGTGGTCATCGATCCCAACAACGGCGAGGTGCTCGGCATGGCCTCGCGCCCCGCCTTCGATCCTAACGCCTTCATCCCCGTTATACGCCCGGAAGTTTTCGACAAATTGAACAAGGATCCTTCCGCGCCGCTTTACCCGCGCGCTTTCCGTTCGGCCTATCCGCCGGGCTCGACCTTCAAAACTTTTGTCGGCCTTGCCGCGTTGCAAACCGGGGAGATCAGCGGCGATACCACGGTGAGCTGCCCCGCCGGCATCCAAATCGGCAACCATTACTTCGGCAACCACTCGGGCAACATGGGCCGTATGGCGCTTCCCAAGGCCTTGGCCGTCTCCTGCAACACGTGGTTCTACCAAGTCGGGCTGAAGATCGGCGCGCAGCCCATCATCGACTGGTCGCGCGCCTTGGGACTCGGCCGCCGCACCGGTATTCCGCTCGCTGCGGAGGCGAACGGAAATATTCCCACCGACGAATACATGATGAAGGTGCACAACCGCGAGATCCTGCGCGGCGACGTCGCCAACATGAGCATCGGTCAGGGCGACATTCTCGTCTCGCCGCTGCAAATGGCGCAGGCCATGGGCGTGATCGCGGCTGGCGGAATATTCCACCAGACAAGATTGCTCAAGCAGGTGCAAAGCATCGACAACCGTGTCGTGGCCGCCTACCCCGACCGCGTTCGCTCCGACCTTGGCATCGAGGAGAAAAATCTGGAATACTTGGAAAAAGGTTTGGTCATGGTGACAACGAGCGGCACGGGTCGCAGGGCCTCCACCGTCAAGGGCGCCAAAGTTGCGGGCAAGACCGGCACCGCGCAATGGGGCCCGGTCAGCAAGCGCCGCAATGCGGCATGGTTCACAGGTTACGCGCCCGCCGACAATCCACTCTACGCGTTCGCTGCGGTGGTCGAGGGCAATCCCGGCGAAAGCCTCGCTGGCGGACAAAACGCGGCGCCGGTCATTGGCGCGGTCTTGGCCGATTTGCTCAAAGGATACAAGCCGCCCGCGAAAGAACCGGAGCAAAAGGAAGAAGAGACAGAGAGTCCGGATCAAGCGGAGCCGACCACCACGAGTGAGTCGCCGGCCGAATACACTCAGGACGTGATGAACCCCGAGGGTGCACCGGTCCCCGAGGAACTGGTCCAACCGGAGTAGCCTGATTCGGTTTGCGCGCCGCGCCGCGGGCGGCAAATATGCCGCCGCATCATGCTTGCACTGCAGAGCGTAACCGTCGCCGTCGGCGGGGAAGACGGACCGACCTTGCTTGCGGAAATTTCCGCGCGCTTCCGCCGCGGCGAATTGTGTGCACTCATCGGACCGAGCGGAAGTGGAAAAACGACACTGATCCGCGCCGTGGCGGGCATGGCCGAACCGACCGCCGGGTCGCTGCGCTGGAACGACCGCGACCTCGAGGAGGAGGACCTGCCGCCTTCCCAAATCGGCTACGTGCCCCAATTCACCATCAGCAACGACGACCTGACCGCAGCGGAAAATGTCCGCCTGGCCCTGCAGCTCCGGGTGGGCGGACTCGACAACGACGCGCTGGTTCTACGGACCAACGAATTGCTCGAGCTGACGGGTCTGGTCTCCGCGGCAAAAACGATGGGCAAACATTTGTCGGGAGGACAACGCCGACGCCTTGCCTTGGCCATGGAGCTGTGCAGCGAGCCCGTGCTTCTGCTTTGCGACGAGGTGACCAGCGGTTTGGACGCGCAATCCGAAAAGGAGATCCTCGCGCTCCTGCAACGCATCGCGCGGGAAGGAAACCGGGTCGTCATCGTGGTGACGCACGGACTGGGCGAAATCGCGGCCTTCGACAAAGTTGCCGTGTTGACCGGCGGTCATCTCGCCTACTTCGGCCCGCCGGACACCGCAGCCCACTACTTCCGCGTGGAAAAGCCCGAGGCAATTTTCCACCGGCTCCCGCAGCGCGCCGGCGCCGATTGGCACGCCTCATGGCGCAAGCACTCCTCACATTTCGAAGACGAAGAGGAGTCCGGGACCGAAGCGGAAAAGGAGGAACCCGCCGACGAAAAAGAGAGCGACCTACCCGAAGCCGACGAAAAGACGGATGAACCATCCGAAGCGAGAAGCATCCCCTCGCCGCTGCGCCAACTGGCGGCTCTGCTTGCCGTGCGCTGGAAAATTTTCTTCCGGAACCGCGCCGGGTTGGCTTTGCAACTCGGGCTGATCCTCGGCTTCCCCATTGTTGTTGCGATTTTCGCCTCAAAGGGACTGCCGGCCGTTCCAAGCTTGGACGCCGACCTCAGCGGCGACGTGGTGCGGCAACTTGTCGAAGCGCGCACTTTTGCCGAAGGCGCCAGCCACGCCGGCAGTATGGTCTCCGGGCTCGTGCTGCTGCAGGTCATTTTGCTCGGGCTGATGGGCGCGAACAATAGCGCGCGCGAAATCGCCGGCGAGCGCCGCATCTACGAGAAAGAGCGCTTTGCCGGATTGAGCGCGGCGGCCTATGTCGCGTCGAAAGTCGCCTTTCTCGCGGTGATCGTCCTGCTGCAGTCGGCTTGGATGACTTGGTTTGTCCGCACTGTTGCGGATTTTCCCGGAGATGCCGGACAGCAGTTTCTCTTTTACCTGCTCGCCAACGCATCGCTCACCGCGGTTTGCCTTGGGATCTCCGCTGCGGCGTCCTCCGCGGACCAGGCCAGCTTGGCCTCGATTTATCTCGTTGGTTTCCAACTTCCTCTCTCCGGCGCGGTGCTGGCTCTTCCTGCGGGGCTGGACGCGGCCTTGCGGCCGTTTATCGCCGCTTATTGGAGCTGGAGCGGAGCGCTGCAAAGCCTGCGCGAGACCCGCTATTACGACGTCTTGGAGTTGGTCATACCCACGAGTCTCTCGGCCGCTTCTCTCTGTCTGTGGGTTTTGCTCCTGCACATCGGCATCGGCATTTTCGCGGCATGGCTGGGTTGCCTTCGGGCCTCGTGGGATAGATAAGTGGGGAATGGCAAGACGCGCGCGCAGCACACCGAAGGCCGGCCTCATCGTCGGCGCGCTGGCTGCGGTGATTTTGGTTATCGCGCTCGGTGGCTACTTCCTCGGCGCGAACGGCGCACCCTACCGCACCGCACCGGAATTTCCGGTCGAGGAATACCTCTCCACTTCGAGTTCGCTGCGCGGAAACAGCTACCGCCTGACCGGCGCGGTGCTCAACTCCATCGCGTGGTCGCCGCAATCGGGACGCCTCATTTCCGTCGAACCGACCGGCTCGGATTCGCCCATTCCCGTTGTCGTCCCGGCTGAGCTGGGCGAGGTCAACATCCAGAAAGGACAGCGCTTCCACTTTCTCGTCGAAGTCCGCGAAAACGGCATTCTTTACGCCAAGGATCTGACCAAATCATGAAAACCCTGCTCGCTGCACTCGCCATCGTCCTGCCGTGCTCTTTGCTTCCGGCACAGGGCGACAATGCCGCGGGCGTCGGCGATTCGGCGGCAGCCACGGGAGGAGCGCGCCCGCCGCAGATGAACGAGGGATTCATCGGACGCGACATCCCCGCGTTCGATCCGGGCAGCGAGGTGGCCTCCTTCGACGGGAAAATCTGGAACATCAACAACAACCGCGTGTTCCGCGCACGCTTCGAGAAATACCTCAACTCATCCGCCGCCACCAGCGCGTCCGATGTCGCTTACCGCGAGACCATCGACCAGATCCTCGCACTCCTCGCGCCGGGCAACGCCAACCCCAAGAACGTCGACAAAGCATTCGCGCTCTTGCCGAGGGCGTCGGAATACCGGGACGACGCGAACCTGTGTCGGACGATGTCCGACGCCATCCACGCAGCACGCAATAGCCTGCAGACAATTGAAAGAACCAAGCGCGAAAACGAGGTTCTCAAGAAGCAACTCAAGGTCGCCGAGTGGAACGCCGGGATGGCCGCCGGCAGTTCCTCCCTTTCCGCCCCGAGCGGAAGCAGCGATACCGCGGTGGCCGCGCAGAAGGAAATGATCGAATTCGAAAGGGCGCGCAAAATGTCGACGGCGGACCGCACGGTCAGCGAACTCGCCCAGACCATCGAGAACAACAAGATGCGCATCGCGTTGACCGAACTGAACACTCGTGGCCATCTGCAGGCGCTGATCATTCAATATTTCGCCACGCGACGCTTCGAGCACGTTCTCATCGCCAACCGCTTCTACCGGGCCATCTACACCGACGGGGATAATTCGATCGACGTTTACAAAAAGATGGTGGAATCGCTGCCGGTCAACAAGGACGCCGGTCAGGCCAAAATCAACGCCGAGTTCGATCCGAAAGTCGCCGCCTCCGGGGGTGCCGCCAATGGAGGGGCTGGCATTGATGCCGGAGCGGGCACCAACGGTGCGAACGTGGGGATGAGCAATCGCGCTGGCGCAGGCGGCGGCAGCGCGGGCTCCTTTGCCGCGAGCGGCATGAAACTCGGGTTCGAAAACTTCAGCGTGGAGAGCCTGACCGGCGGCGCGGCGGTCGTGGCACAGACCGTGAGCAAACTGGTCAGCTCCCTCAGCCAGATCGACAGCTTGGCCAACGAGGCCATCCGCGACGTCAACGAGGGTGTCGAAGCCTACAAATTCCTCCTCGAGCAAGGCGAGTTGAACAGCGCCACGGAACGCCTCGCCGAGACCTTCGCCCTCGGTGAATTCATGCCGAGCGTCCGTCTCCTCTCCCGCGAAGACAAACGCAAGGCCCTCAAGTTCACCCAGATGAAGAACGAATTGCTCGCCGCGCTTGAGGTCAACGACCTGACCCGCGCGGAGAAGCTGGTCAACGAAATGACCGGTATGGCCGCGGATTTCGACGCGAGCAAGCCGCTGGCCAAAATCGAAACAGCCAAAACGATCAGTGCCATGCATCTGGCCAAGGCAAAAAACGCCGCCGTGTCGGGCGACCGTGCCGCGATGGAATCCGAATTGCGCGCGGCCACCGAGATCTGGCCGCGCAATCCCGCGCTGGCCGAGGTCGGTCAGAACATTTTCAAGCAAACCGATGTGCAGCAGCAGGCGCTCAACGAGCTCGACCAACTGCTCGAGCAGCAGGATCACCGGGCGATCTACAAACAAAGCGCCAAGTTCATCGCTGCGGCCGCGCTTTATCCGGACCGCCAGGAAAAACTCGGGCAAATCCTCGCCCAAATGACCGAGATCGAGACCGCGCTGCAGCGCGCACGAGAGATTCAGCAACGAGGTGACGCGGCCGGCGCGTGGGAAAGCATCCAAGATGCGGCGACCAAGTATCCCGAGGACACGGAACTCAACCGTCTGCGCGCGGATCTGGCCAGCGGTGGCGCCGCCACTTTTGTCCGCTCGCTCAACAAAGGCGACGAGATGAAATCCCGCGGAGACTATGGTGCCGCGTTGGCATGGTTCCTCGACGCCCACCGGCAATATCCGCCGAGCAAGTTCGCCCAGGAGAAAATCGACGGCGTGGCCACCCTCATCCTCCCCGGCTCCGCTCCCGCTTCGCCTTGAAGTTTGGCGTGAGACGGCCTGCGCGGGGGTTGTGCTGCGGGGCGAGCGGGTGTAAATTCCACACCTCCGCCATCTTCCCGCGCCAATGCTCTCCACTGCGCAAACCGACGAGTTGACGCCTCCCGAAGGCGCCCCAACGCGTTCCAAGGTAGACATTTCCTCCGCCGACCCGCGGCGCGGGGCGCGGTCCATCCTGCGCAACATCGGGCGCCAACCGTGGTTCACCAGCCTCTGCCTTTTCGGGGCGGACGTCTACTTGGTCACCATGGCGTATCTGGTCAGCCGCGCCATCCGCGTCAACCAGGCCCTGGAAATGTCGCCCGCCTATTTGGTGCAGGTCGGCACTTTCTTCCTCTGCATTCTCGTCTCCGTCGCCTTGATCGGAGGATACAAAGCACGGCGCACTTTCCGTCTGCTGCACTTCGCCTCGGAGTTCGCCCTCGCCGTCTTTGTCGGCGCGGCAGCCGGCGCGTTTGTTCTCTTCGTCTTTTTCTCGGCGGGCGACTTCTATACCGCGCAGAGCCGCGTTGTGCTGCTTTACACGGCCATCGGCTACGCCGTCCCCGCGCTCGGTTTGCGCATTCTGGCCGCGTCCGTTTGGACCCGCCGCGCGCGCCGCGTCCCCTACCTCGCCATCGGCACACCGCGCGAACTGGAGGATTTCGAGAAATACTGCACGAAGATGGATTTCCACAATCCGGTCGTGCTGGCCGACCTCGACCTGCACGTCGTCGGGGAGTTGATGGACGACCAAGCACGCGCCCTTAAGGTCTCCCCGCGCACCGTGCTGCAGGAAGCCGCACGCGTCGGTGAAGAACCGCCCACCCACGGCGCGGCACGCGTAGCCCACGAGTTCGAGGGCATCGTCCTGACCGACCCGCCCGAGAGTTATCCGCCCGCCCTCCTCGAGAAACTGGCCCGCCTCCACTTCCTGCGCATTCCCGTCTATAGCGAGGATGCGTTTTTCAGCGAAATCTGGCGCAAGGAATCGGTCCACCGCCTCGATCACTCGTGGGCCCTGCGCCAAAACTTCCAGTTGGCCCGCCACTCGGCCTACCGCTATCTCAAGACAGCCTCGGATTACGCGCTGGCCGTCCTCGCCTTGCCCATCGCGCTGCCGCTCATGCTCCTTGTCGGCTTGGCCGTGCTGGTCGAGAGCGGATTCCCCATCCTTTACCGGCAGGAACGCGTGGGCCGCGGCGAAGGCAAGTTCACCCTCCTCAAGTTCCGCAGCATGCGCGTGCGTAAAGAGGAGGACGATCCTTACACGCGCGAGAACGACAACCGCGTGACGCGCGTCGGACGTTTCCTCCGCCTCACGCGACTGGACGAGTTGCCGCAGATCTTCAACGTGCTGCGCGGCGAAATGAGCCTCGTCGGACCGCGCGCCGAGTGGTCACGCATCGTGGCCGATTACGAGACGAAAATCCCCAGCTACCACCTGCGGCATCTGGTCAAGCCGGGTATCACCGGGTGGGCCCAAGTCAACTACCGTTACGGCGCGGGACTCGACGATGCCATCGAGAAACTGCGCTACGATCTGTACTACATCAAAAATTACTCGCTCGTGCTCGACATCGAGATTCTGCTCAAGACCATCCTCAAGGTCTTTTCGTTCGGCGGCAAATAAAGCCGCGCTTTAGTCTTTTCATCGCGCACGGACCCGCCAAGCATCTGCGGTTCTCCGCTTGAGCAAGATTATCCAACTCTGGCCCTGGGCCGCCGCCGCACTGAGCGGCATCTTTCTCGTCCTCTGCTTTGCGCCTTTCGACCAGACATGGCTGGTCTGGATCGCGCTCGCACCGCTTTTTGCCGCACTTTGGTTCGGTCCGGTGCACCCCAAATTTCCCCTCCTCCGCAAGGTGGAACTCGGCTACCTCACCGGCCTCGTCTACTTCCTCGGTTCGCTCTACTGGCTCATGGAGGTGACCGTTCTCGGATGGTTCATGCTCTGCCTTTACTTGGCCGTCTATCCCGCGGTCTGGGCTGGCATCGTCTGGGTCGCTGCCACCCCGCGCGAGAACCCGCACAGTTTCCGTTCGATCTGGCTCAGCTCGTGGCGGAACCTTGTGGCGGCGGCCGTCGCCGCAGCGGCGTGGGTCGCCTTGGAGCAGCTCCGCGGCACGGTATTCACGGGTTTCGGATGGAACGCCCTCGGCATCGCCCTGCACGGCAATATCCCGCTTATCCAACTGAGCTCACTCACCGGAGTGGGCGGACTCTCCTTTCTCACCGTGATGACCTCGGCTATCGCTGTCGCCACGGTCAAACGCTTGGCCCTCGAGGCGCGCGGCGGCAAGATACGCGCGCACTTCGATTTCACGCTGACCATCGCCCTGGTCGTTGCGGCTTTCGGTTACGGGTTGAGGCAAATCGGCCCGGCGGGCGAAACCATCCCGCTCAAAATCGCCGCGGTGCAGCCTTCCATTCCGCAGGACGAAAAATGGAATCCGGCATTCGAGCAGCGCATCTATGACACGCTGGAGCGTCTGACTGCCACGGCCATCGCGGCGAATCCCGATCTTCTCCTCTGGCCCGAGGCCGCCACGCCGCGCGGATTTTTCGAGGATCCCGTGGCCAATGCGTTCGTCAAAAAGCACGCCGGCAACGGTGACTATTCGCTCCTCTTCGGGTCGCTCATCCTCAGTCACGAAGCCGACCACAACGCCGCCATCATGATGATCGGCGCCGAACCCGAACCGCAGGTCTACCCGAAAAGTCACCTTGTCATGTTCGGCGAATACGTCCCGCTGCGCGAAAGCTTCCCGCTCTTCGCCATCATCGTCGGCGATCAGGTCCCCGCCGACTTCGACCCCGGCGAGGGGCCGGTGGTTTTCCATTTGACCGACCCGCATGTGGCCATTGCGCCCCTCATCTGCTTCGAGGACACCTTGGGCTATCTGGCCCGCGCCGGTGCGCTGCAAGGGGCGCAGATGTTCGCCACGCTGACCAACACCGCGTGGTTCCGCCGCACGGCGGCCGGCCGCCAGCACTTGGCCCACGCCGTTTTCCGCTGCGCGGAGACGCGCCGGCCCATGGTCCGTTGCGCCAACAACGGCGTGACTTCTGTCGTGGACCAACTGGGCCGGGTCCGCCAAATCCTTGAGGGACCGGACGGCGACGTCTTCGGGGAAGGTGTCATGATTGCCGAACTGGAAGTTCCGACCGAGCCACCGGTCACCTTCTACATGCGCTTCGGCGAGCTTTTCTCCGGACTCTGCCTCGGGGCCACCGCCGTGTTTTTGGGCTGGGCCGCACTCCGCCGGCGGGAAAATTGACTTTCCGGCGCCGCCGACTTGCTTCGCCCGCCGGTTGAGGCATCATCCGCGCGCGTGAAGATCCGCGTCACCGTTCTGCCCAAGCCCTCCGTCCTTGACCCGCAGGGCGTGGCCGTGGCCGGCGCGATGAAGCATCTCGGATGGGAAAATCCCGGCCGAGTCCGCGTCGGCAAGGTCGTCGAGATCGAGGCACCGCAAGGCCGCCCTGACGAGGCAAAGCTTCAGGCCATCTGCCGTGATCTCCTCTCCAATCCGGTGATCGAAGATTACACCGTCGATTTCGTGGAGTGATGAAAGTCGCCGTCCTGCGCTTTCCCGGCTCGAACTGCGATCAGGACTGCTTGCGCACCTTGCGCGACAGTTTCGGCGAAATGGCGGAACCGGTCTGGCACAAGGACACTTCGGTGCGCGGGTTCGACGCCATCATCGTGCCCGGCGGCTTTTCCTACGGCGACTACCTGCGCTGCGGCGCCATTGCGCGCTATTCGCCGGTCATGCGCGCCGTGGCGGAAGAAGCATCGCGCGGCACGCCAGTGCTCGGTATCTGCAACGGCTTCCAGATACTTTGCGAAGCAGGGCTTCTCCCCGGCGCGCTGGTGCGCAACCGCGGGCTGCACTTTATCTGCCGTCAGACGCACCTTCGTCTGGAGAACAACACATCGCCTTTCACCCGCGCAGGAAGCATCGGACAAATCCTTCGCGTTCCGATCGCCCATGGCGAAGGTTGTTACTTCGCCGATGGGGAGGCGCTTCGCGCGCTCGAGGACAGCAACCGCATCGCGTTCCGCTACTGCGATGCGGACGGCGCCGTGACCGCGGCCACCAATCCCAACGGCTCCCTTGGCAACATTGCGGGCATTCTCAACGAAGCCGGCAATGTCCTGGGTATGATGCCGCATCCGGAGCGCGCCTGCGAAGAAAGGCTGGGCAGCGCGGACGGACGCCTTGTTTTCAAAAGCCTGCTCGGGACCGCTTTGGCTGCCACAACATGAAAGAGCCGGCCATTACCGACGCGATCATTGCCAAGCACGGCATCACGCCGGAGGAATATGCGCGCATCCGCGGCATTCTCGGCCGCGATCCGAATTTCACCGAGTTGGGCGTTTTTTCCGTCATGTGGAGCGAGCATTGCTCCTACAAAAACTCGCGGCCCGAACTGAAAAAGTTTCCCGTCACGGGTGAGCGCATTCTGGTCAAAGCCGGCGAGGAAAACGCAGGCGTGCTCGATGTGGGCGACGGATGGGCCGTCGCCTTCAAGATCGAGAGCCATAATCACCCCAGCGCGATCGAACCCTTCCAAGGCGCGGCCACCGGCGTGGGCGGAATCATCCGCGACATCTTCACCATGGGCGCGCGACCCGTTTTTCTTCTCGATTCGCTGCGTTTCGGGCCGATCGAAAAAGACGCCCCCGGCTCCGCCGCCAACCGTCATCTCCTCTCCGGCGTGGTCTCCGGCATCGCGCACTACGGCAATTGCATCGGACTTCCCACCGTCGGCGGCGAGACATGGTTCGATGAGACTTACGCGGGCAATCCTCTGGTCAATGTGTTCTGCCTCGGTGTTTTGCGCCACGAGCAGATCGCCCGCGGTGCGGCCAAGGGCGTGGGCAATCCGGTCTTCTACGTTGGCGCGGAAACCGGCCGCGACGGCTTGGCCGGTGCGGCCTTTGCCTCGCGCGAATTAACGGAAGAATCGAAGGAAGATCGCCCCGCCGTGCAGGTCGGGGATCCTTTCCGGGAAAAACTTCTGCTCGAAGCTTGCCTCGAACTGTTGGCCAGCGGTTGTGTTGCCGGAATCCAGGACATGGGCGCAGCCGGACTTACCTGCTCGACCTGCGAGACCGCCAGCCGCGGCGGCAGCGGTATCGATGTCGATCTCGATCTTGTCCCCAAGCGCGAGGACGGCATGACACCCTACGAAATTCTGCTCAGCGAATCGCAGGAGCGGATGCTCGTCATCGTGAACAAGGGACAAGAGGACAGTGTGCGCGAGATTTTCGAAAAATGGGACCTGCCCCACGCGAACATCGGGCGAGTGACAGACGACGGGATCATGCGCATCCGCGCCGGAGGACAAGTTGTCGCGGAAATTCCCGCTTCTTCCCTCACCGACCAAGCGCCGGTTTATCAGCGCGAGGCGGCACCATGGACACCTCCCGCGCCGCTCGATCCGGCCAGCGTTCCGGTCCTGGACAACACGGACGCGCTGCTCCGCCTTCTTTCCCATCCGACCCTCGCGCGCAAGCGATGGATCTGGGAGCAATACGACCACATGGTACGCAACGGCGCGGTCGTTGGACCTGGCTCGGACGCCGCCGTCTTTCTCGCGCGCGAGTGCGGCAAGTTGCTCGCCGCTTCAGTCGACGGCAATGGGCTCATCACGCGGCTCGACCCGCGGGAAGGCGGGCGCCGCTGCGTGGCCGAGGCCGCACGCAATCTCGCATGTTCTGGCGCGGTCCCGCTCGGTGCGACCGACAACCTCAATTTCGGCAATCCGCACAAGCCGGAGATTTTCCGCCAATTGCGCGATTCGGTGGAAGGCATGGCCGAGGCGTGCCGCGCTTTTGGCACACCGGTCACCGGAGGCAATGTCAGCCTCTACAACGAGAACCCGACCGGCCCGATCGATCCCACACCGGTGGTGGCCATGGTCGGGTTGATCGAGGACGAAGCGCACATCACCCGGCAGAGTTTTCGCGGTTCAGGAGACGACATCTGGCTGCTCGGCGAGCGCACGGCAGGACTCGACGGCTCGCAGTTTTTACTCATCCTCCACGGCCGCAAGGAAGGAAGGCCTCCGCAGACCGATTTGGCCGCCGAAGTGGCGCTGCAGTCGGCGCTCCGCGACGCCATCCGGAGCGGTCTCATCCGCAGCGCGCACGACTGTGCGGAAGGCGGGATTGCCGTTGCTCTGGCTGAATCGTCCATTTCCGGTCCGGAACTGGTCGGCGCGGAGGTGGAACTTCCAGATGATAGCCGACGCGATGACGAATCGCTCTTCCACGAAGCTCCGGGACGGATTCTGATCTCGTCGGCGCCCGACCACCGCGCTGCCCTCGAGAAGCACTTTGCCGACCGCGGAATCCCCGCGCGCCGCGTGGGGAGGACGGGCGGGAGCGAGCTTGTCATCCGGGTGCGCGGCACGAATTACCGTTGGCCGCTCGAGCGCCTGCACGACGCGTGGGACAAATCGCTCGGAGATTTGATGGACACGGTTGCGGAACCACTGGCTGCGCATTAGAGTTCTCTCGTCATGAAGCGCCTGCCCAAAGCGGGAGACTTGTCGGGGTCACTGCTCGTAGCCCACCCCATGATGGCCGACCCGAATTTCCGGCACACCATCCTCTATCTTTCACACCACAGCACGGAAGACGGCGCGCTCGGCTTTATCCTCAACCGTCCGCTCGGACAAAAGGCGAGCGAGCTCGGGGTCGAGGAGATGCTCGAGCAAGTGGCCAATGTGCCCTTGTTCGAAGGCGGTCCGGTGCAAAAAAACCAGGTCATCGTGGCTAGCCTCGAGTGGGACCAGAAACTCGGCGCGTGCAAATTCGAGCCTCTGCAAAAGCCGGAAGGTGATTTCGAACTTCCCGCCGGCCATAACGACAAATTGCGCGTTTTTCTCGGCTATGCCGGATGGTCGAAAAACCAACTCGAAAAGGAAATCGCGCTCAATTCCTGGCTGGTGGTCAAACCGCATCCCGAACTGCTCCGCGCCGACGCGGACGACAGCACGTGGCGCCGCATCATGAACGGACTCGGCCCGATGTATCGCGTGCTGGCCGACGCGCCGGACGATGCCTCGCAAAACTGACGGCACCTCGCCATTTGCCGCGCGGGTCTATAACGCGCTGAAACGCGTCCCGCGAGGTCGAGTCATCACCTACGCCGCACTGGCCGCGAAGATCGGTTGCGGCTCACCGCGCGCCGTTGGACAAGCCCTGCGCGCCAATCCTTTCGCGCCCGAAGTCCCCTGCCACCGCGTCATCGCCTCGGACCTTTCACCCGGCGGGTTCGTCGGTCAAACCGCGGGACCACAGCTGAGGCGCAAACTCCGCCTACTGGCCTCGGAAGGTGTTTTGTTCCGCAACGGATTTTTGGCCGAGCCCCGCAGGGCCATCCGCTAAAGCCAGTCTTTGAGTTTGAGGCGCAGGGTCTCGCGAGCACGGAAGAGGAGACTTTTCACCGCGGAGACCGTTGTGCCGAGGACCTCGGCAATATCCTCGTAAGGCATTTCATCGTAGCGGCGGAGAATCATCGCCGTGCGTTGCTCCTCGGGAAGATCGCCCAGAGCCGCGTCGATGGCGGCGGCCAGTTCCGCCCCGGCCGCATCGGACGAAGGCAACCGGCCCGAGGCCGGCTCGCGCGAATTTTCTTCGATTCCAGGATCACGGAAAACAGCGGCGCGTCTCGCGCGGCCGCGGCGTTCGTTGAGGACGAGACGGTGCATGATGGAGAACATCCATGTGCTGAACTTGGACTTTCGCTCGTAGCGCCCCCTCGCCTGCCAGATACGCAGATAGACGCGCTGCGCGAGGTCCTCCGCACCTTCCGCGCCACCGAGCATCTTGGCGATCGTCCCGTAAAGCCGGTCCTCGGTGGCTTCGACCAACTCGCGAAAGGCGGCCTCGTCCCCATCCCGCACTTGCCGCATCAAGGCGACGAGACGCGCATCGTCGTCCGTGTCCGGCCCGACCTCCCCGAATCCCTGATCATTTGCTTCACTTGTCACCGGGTCGCTTGGAATCTGCGGATTTCTACCCCGGCGGAGACGAATCGTTGCTCGAATTCTGTCATGGGCCAGTCGGGAGGCAGATTCCAAGACTGCAGCTTCCAGCCGGACGACCGGAACAAATCCCCGGCCCAATCGGAATATTCAGCCGAGTCGGAGGCAAAATAGAAAATCCCTTCGGGCTCCAAGCGTGTGGAGAGCGAGGTGACGAAGTCGTTTTGCACCAACCGGCGCACGGCATGACGGCGCTTGGGCCACGGGTCGTTGAAGAGCAGATAGACAGCCGCCAGGCTCCGCGCCGGCAAAGATGACACCACTTCGCTCACCTCACCATGAACGATGCGAGCGTTGGGTAAGTCAGCCGCACGACGCTTGGCCTGCCGAACGCGGTAGTCCTTCTTTTCAATGCCGAGCACATTCCATTCCGGCCGCGCGGCGGCGAGTCCGGCCAGAAAAACGCCATTGCCACAGCCGAGATCGAGGACAAGCGGCTGCGCTTGGGGGAACGCAGCTTCCGCGAGAAAATCACGGACTTCGACGGATTCAACCGTCGTCCCGTCCGGCATCGGAGTCAGGCCGCGTCTTTCTCCTGCTTGCGGCGCAGGAGCGGCGGCTTTTTGCCTTCGACCACCGCACGGTTGATCGTCACCTCAGCCACGTCTTCGCGGCTGGGGACATCATACATCACATCGAGCATGATCTTTTCCATCATGGACCGCAGGGCGCGCGCACCGGTGCCTTTGCTGATCGCACGCTCGGCCAGGGCGCGCAGGCCGTCCTTGGTGATGTTCAAATCGACACCCTCCATGGACATGAGCTTGCCGTATTGCTTGACCATGGCGTTCTTCGGTTCGGTCAGGATGGTGACAAGTTCGTCCTCGGTCAGCTGGTCGAGGGCGGTGACAACCGGCAAGCGTCCGATGAATTCCGGGATAAGCCCGAAGCCGAGCAGGTCCTCGGGCTCGGCCTGATGGATGGTTGCCGTCGAAGCCGCCACGGGATCGCTGCTTTTCTCCGGCCGATGGGCATGGAAACCGAGCACACGGTTGCCGAAACGGCGCTGGATGATTTTTTCAAGTCCGACGAAGGCTCCTCCGCAAATGAAAAGAATGCGGTCGGTGTTGACCTGAATGTATTCCTGGTGGGGATGCTTGCGTCCGCCCTGCGGAGGAACATTGCACGTCGTGCCCTCGAGAATTTTCAAAAGCGCTTGCTGAACACCCTCACCCGAAACGTCGCGCGTGATGCTCACGTTGTCCGTCTTGCGCCCGATCTTGTCGATCTCATCGATGTAGACGATGCCCGTCTCGGCGCGCTTCACATCGTATTCCGCGGCCTGGAGCAGACGCAGGACGATGTTCTCCACGTCCTCGCCGACGTAGCCTGCTTCGGTGAGGGTGGTGGCGTCGGCCATGGTGAAGGGCACATCGAGGATGCGGGCCAAGGTGCGGGCTAGGAGCGTCTTGCCCGAGCCGGTCGGACCGATGAGCAGAATGTTGCTTTTCTCCAGCTCGACATCGTCGTGCCCCGGCATGGGGATTTCGCGCGAAGTGTTGTGATGGTGGATGCGCTTGAAGTGGTTGTGCACCGCCACGGAGAGCGTCCTTTTGGCCAGCTCTTGGCCGATGACAAAGTGATCGAGCTCGCGCTTGATGTCGGCCGGCTTGGGCACGCGCACGCCGGCGCCTTTTTTTTTCGACTCGTCCTTGAGTTCCTTGTCGAGAATGCCTTTGCAGAGGCTGACGCAGCTGTCGCAGATGTAGACGCCGGGGCCCGCGATCAGTTTGCGCACCTCGCTGTGGCTCTTTCCGCAGAAAGAGCACATGGTCAGGTTGGACGCGCGGGCCATGGGATCAAGCGGGCACGGCGCCCGGGATTTCCTTGCGGGATTTAACCACTTCGTCGACGAGGCCGTATTCTTTGGCCTCCTGCGCGCTCATGTAGTAGTCGCGGTCGGCATCCTTGTGCACCTGCTCAACCGGCTTGCCGGTGTGCAGGGCGATGATCGACTCGAGACGGCGCTTGAGCTTGAACATGAACTCGACCTGACGCTCGACGTCGCTGGCCTGGCCCTGCGCACCGCCGCTCACCTGGTGGATCATGATGTCCGAATTCGGTAGCGCGTAGCGCTTGCCCTTGGTCCCGGCGCACAGCAGCACCGCGCCCATGCTCGCCGCCATGCCCATGCAGTAGGTGTTCACGTCACAGGTGACGAATTGCATGGTGTCATAAATGGCTAGTCCCGCGGTGACCGACCCGCCGGGCGAGTTGATGTAAATGTGGATGTCTTTTTTCGCGTCCTCCATTTGCAGGAAGAGCATCTGGGCGATGACGAGGTTGGCGATGTAGTCGTCGATCGGCGTGCCAATGAAAACGATGCGGTCCTTAAGCAGACGCGAATAAATGTCGTAACTGCGTTCCCCGCGGCCCGTCTGTTCGACAACCATGGGAACAAGCATGGAGTTGCGCGGTGTGAAGTGACTGGATGTGACAATTTGACTCATAAAAAGGGACCGCAGCGATCGGCATCACGCCTTGGCCTCGGCCTTTTTCACCTTAACTTTGGACGAGAGGAAATCAAGGGCCTTGTCCCTGACGACTTCCCCTTCCACTGATCCAAGCGCCTCGCGCTTGACCAGCTGTTTGACCAATTTGTCCATCGGCATATTAAGCCGCTGGGCCATCCGCGCAATGTGCTCGGCCAGTTCCTCGCGCGAGGCCTCGATTCGGTTCTGGCGGGCGAGACGCGTGAGGATGAAATCGGCTTTGACGCGGAACTGAGCGCCCATCTGTGCGTGCTGGAAAATTTCGTCTTTCTTGCTGAGCAGGTCCTCGTCGCTCAATCCGCGCATCTGCTCGGCCTCGACGATTTCTTTGACCACGCGGCGTGCTTCGCCCATGACCATGGAGGCGGGCACCTCGAATTCGACCGATTTGACCAGATGCTCGACGGCCGCGGCGCGCTTTTTGCGCTCAGTCTGCTCAAGGGCGGCGGCCTCGAGGCGTTGGCGGAAGGTCTGGCGAAGCTCGTCGGCGCTGCGTCCGGCTATCTTCTGCGCGACCTCGTCGGTCAGTTCGGGAAGCTGTTTGTTTTTGATGCCTTTGACTTTCGTCTGGTGGGCGATCTTCTTTCCGCGCAACGCAGGAACGGCGAAATCGTCCGGCACCGTCACTTCGACCGCGCGCTCCTCGCCCTCTTTTCCACCGACCAGGCCCGCGCAGAACCCCGGCCAGAGACTGTCCTCAGCCATGACAACCCAGAGCCCTTCGCCGCCTTTCATGGTCGACGGCGCCTCGGGGCAGAACTCCGCAAGCGGTTTGCCTTCGACCGAGGCATCGTAATCGAGGACCGCGTAGTCACCCATCTGCAAACCGCGGTCTTTCACATCGGTGAACTCGGCCATGCGCTCGAGCAGCATGCCGATATTGCCGCTGACATGCTCGTCGGTCACCGCTTCTTCGAGCACCTCGAGGTCGAGTCTTTCGACATCGGGAAGATTGAAGTCCGGTTCGAGCGTGAGCTGGACACTGAGGTCCAAATCCCGGTCGCCCACTTCACCGTGCTGCAGGTTGAAGGCGTTGATCACGCTTAGTTTGTTTTCCTCCGCGGCCTTGTCGACCGCTTGGCGGAGCAACTCCTTCACCGCTTCCTCGGCGATGGCGTCCTTGTATTTGCGCGCGACCACCGCGATGGGAGCTTTGCCCGGACGGAATCCGGGCATCTTCGCCACTTTTTGGTATTCGCCGGCCAGTTTTTCCATGCTCTTTTTGACCGTCCCAGAGGGAACGGTGGCGCGGAGGGTGGCGAGGCAGTTGGGTTGCTTTTCAACAGTGGTTTGCATGAGAAGGAAAAAGGGCGTGAAAACTAAACGCGAATCGCCCCGCGGACAAACACAATCACCCTTGTCAGATCAGCCCTTGCGGTCCGGGTGCCCCCACCAGCTGTTCTTGCGTTTGCCGTCGTAGTGCTCGTCGAAGACGCGGACCGCATCGGTCAACGTGCCGTCGGCCGGCGCCCATTTGGCGATATCCGGGAAATCGACACAGGCATGGCAGTTTTTGCAATCGTCGCAGAAGCGGATCGGGCACCAGAACGACTCGATATTGCGCAGCATATCGCTGCCGAGCGACCACAAGCCGGTCATCCAGTCGCAATACCAGCACCACAGAAGGTCGTGCCCGACCAGCCCGTCGAATTTGTGCCGCGAGAGGTTGACCCACTCCGAAGACCTGTAGGTCGGAAGTTTGCCCAGCCAAGCGATGGGCGGATAAAGGATGATTTCGGCGAGGCGAATGAACCAAAAAACCAAGATGGCCGGTGTTTGCACGAGCAGGCAGAGCTGGTTGCGCCACCACCCGAGCACTCGCGCCTGCGCGCCCTCCAACGTCGGCCCCGGTTTGCCGCGCAGGGCACGGTCCACCGCACAAAAAATGTGGAGAAAAACAATCTGCGCCAGCACCGACGCGCCGATCCCGGCCCATCCCGCAAGCATCCATCCCGCAACCCACGGGACCCAAGTGAAGAGACTGACGAACAAATCAACCCAAGGCGCTTTGGCGATGCGTTCGGTGACGGCGAAGGCCATGCGGGTGAAAATCGCGGACGCGGCCAATCCGCCAAGGACCCAAAGAAAAGCGCCGAGCAAGTTCATGCCCGATCATGCGCACGCCCGGCACCGGACCGGAATGCATTTCGCGCCTCAGCGCCGGAGCAGACGAAGAACCTCGTCGAGCACCGCGCCGTGCGCCCGCACGCGGGACGTCAGGGAGAATTCCGACGGCGTCTCGAAGGTCAGACTGCGCATAGTGTGACCAAAGCGCAGGAAGAAGGCCTCGGGGTGCTCGGGCAAAGTATCCGCCGTGACCCGCGTGCGGATCAGTCCGCGTCGGCAACGGCGACCTTCGACACTCGGGCGAGGTTCGCGCGGCACGTGTTTTGCTGCGGCGGCGAGCAACTTCTCGCCCCAGAAAGGCCGGGCGCCGGGAATCTCGTAAAGATAGACGCCGTGCGCGTCGAAATCCTCGTGCAACATCACGGCGGCGTCGAAAGATCGTCCGCGCACGATTTTTTTCTGCGCTTCGATCACGGGCACATCGTTGCGGTGGTAGCCGCGATTGAGATCGCGTCCATGCGCGTCGTTGCGGCTGTTGTGCTGCAGGCCCCACGGGTTGAGGCAGAGAAAAACGAGCAGGCGGCAATTCCGCAAAGCCCGCGCGCGCTTTTGGCACCACGTGATGAGTGCCTCGGTCGAGGCCGGTTCGTCGCCATGGATGCCGGCCGAGAGGTAGAGCGACAGACCGGACTGACCGGGTGATTGCACAAAGTAGAGAGGAAAGCCGTCCGCCTCGGCGAACTTGCGTATGCGCCAACTCTCGCGTTTGGCCAGCGCACGCCACCGTTTGACCAGCCACGGGTAATCGTGCGCCCGCAGGTGCGCCGCGTTTTCAGTTTGCTTTGGCACAAAAGACGGATATCGAAAAATAGTCATGAGCAAAACATCCATCCTTCTCGCCGCTTTGGCTCTCGCCATCACCGCGCTTCCCGCGCAAAGTGAAGAATCCATGAAAGACATCCGCATCATCGTCAAAACCGACAAGGGCGACATCGAAGGCGTCCTTTATCCCGGCAAAGCCCCGGTCACCGTGGCCAATTTCCTTAATCTGGCCAAACGCGGCTATTACAACGGCCTCAAGTTCCACCGCGTCATCCCCGATTTCATGATTCAGGGCGGCGACCCGACCGGCACCGGCAGCGGCGGCCCCGGTTATCGCTTCGAGGACGAGTGCACACCCGAACTCAAACACGACAAGCCCGGCATTTTCTCCATGGCCAACGCCGGCCCCGGCACCAATGGCAGCCAGTTCTTCGTCACCCACGTCCCCACCCCGTGGCTGGACGGAAAACACACCGTCTTCGGCTCGGTGACCAAAGGACAGGACATCGTCAACGCCGTCGCCGCCGGTGACAAAATCAAGTCGATCGAAATCCTCGATCCGACCGACGAGCTTTTCGCCGCGCAGTCGAAGCGCCTCGAGGAATGGAACGCCATTCTCGATAAACGCTAAATCGAAGACACCTTTGCACACAGCGGCAGTCGCAAGACTGCCGCTGTTTTTTTAGAATACGCGCGGCTCGCCTTCGCGCAAGAAACAGACCCGCTCGAGCAATCCCTCCGCACCCGCGCACTCGATGAGGCGGGAGGGAGGCTCCCAGGCAGGCTCGTAACTGAGCGGGAAAGTCCCATAGTGCATCGGCACAAAGGTGTTTGCGCCGAGTTCGACGAAGGCCCGCAGCGCGTCCTCCGGCGTCATATGCACCTCGCGCCCACTCGGCGGGTCGTAAGCGCCGATGGGCAGGAGAGCGATTTCGACGGGAACCTTGCGCCCGATCTCGGCGAAACCTGGGAAATAAGCGCTGTCGCCGCAGTGGAAAATCGTGCGTCCGGCGATTTCAATAACGAATCCGCCGAAACCGCGATGGCTGTCGGCCAGCATGCGCGCGCCCCAATGGTGCGCCGGCGTCATGGTGACGCGCACCGGGCCGAGCTGCATCGATTCCCAGACGTCGAGCTCGTGCACGCGAGCGAAGCCGAGATGTTGCACGAGACCGCCGACATTGCGCGGAACCACGATGGGCTGCTCGGACGCCACTTTGCGCAGCGTGCGACGGTCGAGATGGTCGAAGTGCGCGTGCGTGATGAGCACTGCGTCGATATCCGGGAGTGCGTTGAGTTCGAGACCGGGCTCGCGGAGCCGCTTGATCACCTTGAGCCAGCGCGCCCAATTCGGATCGATGAGGAGATTGAATCCGGGTGATTGGAGCAAAAACGACGCATGCCCGATCCACGTGAGGGAAATTTGCCCTTCTTCCAGCTCGGGAAACTCGGGCGTGAGCCGCTCGCCGGTCCGCCGCTCGAACAGGCTCGGCCAGACCACCTCGCGGAAGAAATTGCGTTTGTGCCAGCCTTGACGCGGCTTCAGACCGACGTGATTGGACGGCTTTTTGCGCCGGCGCAGACCGGGCAAGATCTTGCGCTTCCGCCCCACGGGCTTGTCTGGTTTCTGTTCAGAGCTCAACTTGGACGTCTTCATGCCCCCCAAAATCGAACTCCGCCGACTGATGCGCGCGCAGCTCGCCCGGATGACTCCCGCGGCCGCAGAGGCCGCATCGGAAAGCATTCGGGAAAGTATCCCCGGGCTCCCCCTGTGGCAAGATGCGCGGGTGGTGGCTGCCTACGTGGCGCTGCCCGACGAGCCCGAACTGCGGCCGATGATCTGGGTCGGAGAAAAGAAGGTGTTGCTGCCCCGGGTGGACGGCCAGGAGTTGGTTTTTCACGCGGTAAGCGACGCAAGCCAGCTGAAATCCGGCGCCTTCGGCGTGATGGAACCGGATGCAGAAAAATGTCCGGTTGCGGATATCCATGATGCGGAAATTATTTTTGTCCCCGGTCTGGCGTTTACCGTCGATGGCGCTCGGCTCGGACGCGGGCGCGGATTTTACGACCGTCTGCTTGCCGCGCTCCCGCCGGACATCTTGCGTGTCGGCGTTTGCTTCGCCTCCCAAATCGTGACGGACATCCCGTGCGAGCCGCACGATGAGGAAGTCGACGTTGTGCTCAGTTCGCCAGCTTAGCGCCCCACGCGGTCAAAACCGCAAAGACCGCACACCAAGGTGCCACGCCGAGCGCGATGAAAGCCGCAATGCGCGGAGCCCGCTCGCCAACCGCTAACGCGATCACTGCCGTGGCCTGGGGACCGATCGTCACCGGCGCGATGAGGCAGAGACCAAGCAGTCCACCGCGATCCCACATGCGCCAGACCAATTTGGTCGGATCGCGCTCCACCGGAATCTTCAGTTTGCGCACCAACCAATCCCGCAAGGGCGCACCGGCCAACAAAACAACCGCTCCGCCAGCAACGTAACCGAGGCCCGCGGCGACCGGAGCGATCCAAGCATTCGCCCCAGCCGCCATCCCTGCCGGAATGGCAGCGATGAAATAAAGGAACCCCAGCCCGAAGGCCGTGCTTAGACCAGTCCAACTCATCAAACCGCAGACTTTACTTAGGTTCGCCGTCCATCTCCACCTCTCTGTGATCTTTGCGTCCTTTGCCTATAGGCCATCTACATCTCGCGCACGCGCGAGACTCCGGTTGCGGTTTCCATCTTCCGCCGCACCCGATAGACTCGCGCGTCACTGATGGACCTGAAATCCGCCGCGACCGACATCGCCCGCCGCCTGCAGCAGGCCGGCCATACGGCGTATTTCGCCGGCGGTTGCGTGCGCGACGAATTGCTCGGGCACGAGCCCCACGACTACGACATCGCCACATCAGCCAAACCGGCCGAAGTGCAGAAACTTTTCCCGCACACCCAGGCCGTCGGCGCGCACTTTGGCGTCATTCTTGTCATGGAACACGGCCGCGCTTTCGAAGTGGCCACGTTCCGCTCCGACCACGAATACGTCGATGGCCGCCGCCCCGAGATGGTCACGTTCTCCACGCCCAAGGAGGACGCGGAACGGCGCGATTTCACCGTCAACGGGATGTTCCACGATCCGGTGGCGGACAAATTCATCGATTTCGTCGGCGGACAAAAAGACCTCGAATCGGAAACTCTGCGCGCCATCGGCGATCCCGTGGCGCGTTTCCGCGAGGACAAACTCCGACTTCTCCGTGCGGTGCGCTTCGCCGCGCGATTCGGATATGAGATCGAGCCCGTCACCTGGGGCGCGCTCAAAGCACACGCCGCCGACATTCACGCGGTGAGCGCGGAACGTATCCGCGAGGAACTGGTCAAAATTCTCGCCCATCCGAACCGCGTGCGCGGATTCGACCTGCTCGACCAGAGCGGACTGCTCAAAGAAATCCTGCCGGAGATCGAGAAGCTGAAGGGCTGCGAGCAACCGGCACAATTCCATCCCGAGGGCGACGTGTTCGTGCACACGCGCGCCATGCTCGAACTTCTCCCGGCCGATGCGCCGATCGGTGTGGTGCTCTCCGTTCTCTTCCACGACATCGGGAAGCCGCCGACCTTCCGCTATCACAAGGACGAAGACCGCATCCGGTTCAGCGGGCACGACCGTGTCGGCGCGGAGATGACGGAGCGGGTCATGGAGCGTTTGCGTTTTTCACGCGCCGACACCGAGCGCACGGTCGAGGCGGTGCGCCAGCACATGGTTTTCAAGGACGTGCAAAACATGCGCACGGCCAAGTTGAAGCGTTTCATGGCGCGCGAAGGATTCGAGGAGGAACTCGAACTCCACCGCGTCGACTGTCAAAGCAGCCACGGCGCCTTGGACAATTACGATTTTCTCAAAGCCAAGGCTGAGGAATTCGCCAACGAGCCGCTCATCCCGCCTCCGCTCGTCACCGGACACGACCTCATGGCGCTCGGCTGGAAACCGGGCCCGCACTTCGGGCCGATCCTCGAAGCCGTGCAAACCGCGCAGCTCGAGGGCGCGCTAACCACCAAAGAAGATGCCATCGCGTGGGTCAAAGCGAACTATCCGTCGCCATGACCTACCAGCGCTTCGAGGATCTGCCCGTGTGGAAAGCCGCCATCGAGCTGGCCGAGGGCTGCGAGGATTTCATTTTGGCCGCGAAGGACCGAATCACATGGTCCAAGCGCGACCAACTCGACCGCGCCTCGCTTTCGGTCTCGAACAACATCGCGGAGGGTTTCGAGCGTGGGACAACGAACGAACTCCTCAACTTTCTGTATATCGCGCGTGGTTCGGCTGGGGAGGTCCGCTCTATGCTTAGCTATTTTGAGCGGCGGCCCGCGCTGAGAGATTTGAAATCACAAATTTCAAATTTGAAATCGCAGGCGGAATCCTGTTCCCGCCAACTCCGCGCCTGGGCCGACTCTCTGCAAAACTCCCCGATCAAAGGCCAGCGGCATCTCAACAACGCCGCGCGCAGCCGCGACGAGCAGCGCAAGAAGGCGGATGCTTTGCTCGACAGGCTCAACTCCGCCCTTCCCGATGGACACCCGGCCAAAAGATCGCGAAAAACATCCTGAACACCATGTCCTCGCTTCAGGAAGCCGCTTCGTTGCTCGTTGATTCCCTGCGCACCCGCCGCGATCTGCTCGGCGTGCGGCGCACCGGCGTTTCCCGCAAAGCCCTCGATCGCCTCAAAAACGCTCCCGCACCGCAACCATCTCAAATTTCCAATCTGAAATCTGAAATCTCTCGTTCAGCGCAGCTCGCTGCGCTTAACGAGACAGTCCGTGCATGCCGCAAATGCGAGCATCTAGCCGCCTTCCGCACGCAAACCGTTTTCGGCATCGGAAATCCGAACGCGGAACTGATGTTCGTCGGCGAGGCCCCGGGCGCTGATGAGGACAAGCAGGGCGAACCGTTTGTCGGACGCGCGGGAGAACTTCTCACCAAGATCATCAATGCCATGGGACTGACGCGCGACGACATCTACATCGCCAACGTCCTCAAATGTCGCCCGGATATGCCGCCGAACGCTCCGGGCAATCGTCCACCCACCTCGGAGGAAATGCAGCGCTGCCTCCCCTACCTGCGCGAACAGATCGCCATCATCCAACCGCGCATCCTCGTCGCGCTGGGCAAAACGGCCATGACCGGACTCACCGGGACGGACGAAGCGATGGGCGCGATGCGCGGGCGCTGGTTCACTTTCGAAAACATCCCGCTCCTCGCCACCTATCATCCCTCGTATCTCCTGCGCAACGGCTCCAACACCGAGAAGCGCAAAGTCTGGGAAGATATGATGCTGGTCATGGAAAAGCTCGGCATGCCCGTCTCGGAAAAGCAGCGCGGGTTTTTCCTCACGTCCAAATAAACTTACCATGCCTTCCGACCTCGGCTACGCGGCCACGACGACATTTTTGCAGTTGCTCTTCATGCCCTTCGTGCGCCGTCGGGTCATCGGACGGAGACACGTGCCGAAAAAGGGTGCGTGCATCCTTGCGCCGAACCACATCAGCCATTTCGACCCGCCCCTCATCGGACCGAGTATCTGGCGCACGACGGATTGGATGGCCATGCGCGAACTCTTCGCCATGCCGGTGCTAGGCGCTTGGCTCAATGCGGTGGGAACTTTTCCGGTGGAAATGGGGAAGTTCGATTCCGCGGCGGTGCGGACCGCGATCACGCGTTTGCGCGGGGGACGAATGGTCGGAGTTTTTCCCGAGGGCGGGTTGCGCACCGGCCCGCAATCCGTGCTGGAAGGCGCACCGGTCCGCCCGGGAGTGGCCGCGCTGGCCCAGATGACCGAAGCGCAGGTTCTGCCCTGCGTCATCATCGGGTCGGACGCCCTTTACGATCCAAAACGCTTACTACCCCTACGGCGCACGCGCGTCTGGATCGTTTACGGTCCGCCACTCGACCCCCCGGGCGACAAGCCGGACAAAGCCACCGCGCGGACGGAATTCGAAGCGCGCCTCGGCGAGACACTGCGGGCGATGTATGAACGCACCGTCCGGGAGGAAAATATTCCCGCCGACTGCCTGCCACAGACGCCGCAGCGCCGCAAAGGCAAAGCCTGAGATGACAGCGCTTCGCCGCCAATGGGCCCGGGCGACCGACGCTTCGACCTGCGCGCTGCTCGGACTGGCCCAGTGGCGCCATCGCCACAAGGCGAGCACACGAGGGGAACTCGAGGAGTATCTCGCGCGGTGTGAACCGTTGACCCGCGAGCAATACTACGCGGCGCCACCGCTCGAACCGCTCGGCGAATCATATGGGCATATCGCTTGGAGCACACCGCACCCCAGTGGTCTGGACCGTAACGACCGCGCGTCGGCCTGGCTACAACCCTGCGAGCGCGGATGGTCAGCGCCCACCGTCTTGATCCTGCACGCGCTCATGTCGGTCAACGACATCGGTTACCGGCGTCTCGCCTCGAAATTCAACGCTCTCGGCTGGAACGCGGCGTTCATGCACCTCCCCTTCCATTACGAAAGGCGTCCGCGCGGCTACCTCAACGGCGAACTGGCCATCACCGCGCATGTCGTGCAAAGCGCGGAAGGTCTGCGCCAAGGTGTGAGCGAGTTGCGCCAACTCATGGCGTGGCTGCGCGCCAAGGGATGCAGCGAGTTCGGAGTCTATGGCACGAGCTACGGAGCTTGGACCGGCGCGTTGCTTGCTTCCCTCGAGCGGGACATCTCGTTCATCGCTCTTCTGCAACCGATCGCCGACGTCGAGCACGCCATTTGGGAAAGCCCGGCCGGAGCCACCATGCGCAGCCTCCTCCACGGGAACGGCATCGATTCCGCCCTGACCCGCAGGCACGCGCACCTCATTTCGCCGTTGCACGGCAAGCCGTCGACTCCTGCGGACCGCATTGTCATGGCGATCGGGGCATGGGACCGCATTGCGCCGCCGGACCGGGTCGAGGCTTTGGCCGTGGCATGGGACGGGGCCAGAGTCATCACCAGTCCGCAGGGCCATTTCGGCTACGTCGCGGCGCGCGACATGTTCGCCTCGGTGCACAAAATGATCGGCTGACCGCTCGCCAGGCGGCTTGGCGTGACGGTAGATTTGCGGCATGACCCGCCCTGCCGCCATCGTGACAACCGGACCGGCCTCCGTGCCGATCGACGAGGTGCGACGCATCACGAATTCCGCCTCGGGAGAAATCGGCGCCTTGCTGGCCGAAGCCTTGATCGAGCGAGAATGGGAAGTGTTCCTCTGCCGCGGCACGGGCGCCACCCACCGCCACCTTCCCGAAGGCGCGCGCTTGCACGAATTCACCACCAACGAGGACCTGACCCGGGCACTCGAGGAACTGTCGGCAACGCGTGGTCAGGATGTTGCGGGATTTTTCCATGCTGCCGCGCTGGCTGATTATGACATCGCCGCGCTACGCGGGCCGGATGGAACGTTGGACGGCTGTGACAAATTGCCCGGCGACCTCGCGCAAATCCATCTTGTGCTCGAACCCGCGAAAAAACTTCTGCCGAGCCTGCGCGGATGGTTTCCGCGGGCGTGGATCGCCGGATGGAAATACGAACTCGAGGGATCACGCGAGGACGCGATCGATGCGGGCCGCGCGCAACTCGCGTCGGGCGCCACCGATGCGACGATCATCAACGGCGCGGCCTACGGACAGGGTTTCGGGTTGCTGGAGGACTCAAAATCGCCCCTCCATTTCGCCACCAAGCGCGAACTGGCTGATTTTCTGGCTTCGCGGGCGACGCTGACCGCAAAGGCCGATAAATAATGGATTCGCAGCGGGCGACAGTGTGAATAAGTGCCCCCGGAGGCCAATTGCGTCAAACGAGCGTTGGCCTGTAAGTCGTTGCCGCTGAGGCGGCAAAATTTTTTGCGCACTAAAGCAAAAAATTGCTTCACCACCACTGCCCGTTGTGGCGTGATTGCGGGGCTCGCCCACATATTGTGGTGTCGGTGATCTCTCCCAAGGGTTGACTGGTTAGCGCAAACCTCCCCCTTCAGAAGCTGAATCCATGATCGCAACCAAATCCTCCTATCGTTCGAAAACTCGCAAAAACGCAGGCGCAGACCGCGTGTCGCGCCGCGAAACCAAGCCCGCAACCGCGACCGAGACCACCTCGGCGCGTCCTCACTTCGCGAAGAAATCCGCAGGTCTGCAGTTTGAACCGCTCTTCCACACGAAGTCCGGGACGCCGTTCGACCACGTCGAATGGGACAAACGCACCGCGGAAATCAACGACGACGGCGGCAAGGCCATTTTCAAGCAAGAGAACGTCGAAGTGCCGCGTAGCTGGAGTGCCTTGGCCACGAAGATCGCGGTGTCGAAGTATTTCTACGGCGACATTTCCAACGGCACCGACCCGCACAAGGGCGGTCGCGAATCGTCCGTGCGCCAACTCATCCACCGCGTCACCCGCACCATTACCGATTTTGGCAGGCGCGACGGCTATTTCGCCGACGAGGCGAGTGCCGAAGCGTTTTACAACGATCTCACCTGGCTCTGCCTGCACCAACACGGCGCGTTCAACAGCCCCGTCTGGTTCAACGTTGGCCTCTACCAGCAATACGGCGTCGGCAAAGACGCCGGGTTGGGCAATTACTACTTCGATCACAAGTCCGGCGAAGCCCTGCGCGCCGCGTCGCAATACGAATACCCACAGGCCAGCGCGTGCTTCATCCAGTCCGTTGAGGACAACATGGAAAGCATCCTCGATCTGGCCAAGAGCGAGGCCATGCTTTTCAAATACGGAAGCGGCACGGGCAGCGACCTTTCGACCATCCGCTCCACCCGCGAAAAGCTTAGCGGCGGCGGCAGACCGAGCGGCCCGCTCTCCTTCCTCAAGGTCTACGACCAGGTGGCCAGCGTGGTGAAAAGCGGCGGAAAAACCCGCCGTGCGGCCAAGATGAACACGCTCAAGGACTGGCACCCCGACATTGAAGACTTCATCGAGTCGAAAATGCGCGAGGAGCGAAAAGCGTGGGCCCTCATCGAGCAGGGCTATGACGGATCCTTCAACGGCGAAGCCTACGGCTCCGTCATGTATCAGAACGAAAACCTGACCGTTCGCGTGTCGGACGAGTTCATGGAGGCGGCGATCAACGGCCGCGAGTGGACCACCGTCCGCGTGACCGACGGAAAGCCCTGCGAGAAAAAAGATGCACGCACGCTCCTCAACAAAATCGCCGAGGGCACGCACGTCTGCGGCGACCCTGGCATGCAGTTCGACACCACGATCCACAGGTGGCACACCTGCAAAGGAACCGCGCGCCAGAATTCGACCAACCCGTGCTCCGAGTATCTCTTCCTCGACAACACGGCCTGCAACTTAGCCTCGCTCAACTTGATGAAGTTCAAGCGCGAGGACGGCACCTTCGACGTGGAGAAATTCAAGGCCGCCGTGCGCATTTTCATCACCGCGCAGGAGATCGTGGTCGACAACGCCAGCTACCCGACGAAGTTCATCGCGGAGAACAGCCACATCTTCCGCACGCTCGGCCTCGGCTACGCCAACCTCGGCGCGCTCATCATGAGCCACGGCTACGGATACGACAGCCCCGAGGGCCGCGCGCTCTCCGGATCGATCACCGCCATCATGACCGGCCACGCCTACGAGCAGAGTGCGCGCATCGCCGGGATCACGGGACCTTTCCCGGGTTACCATGACTCGAGCGCCAGCGGCGTGAAGAAACCGGTCGCACCGGACAACGTCGACCCCATGATCGAGGTGATCAAACTCCACCGCGATTCCGTGGAGAAAATCGAGAAGTCCGACGAGTTCGAATACCTCCGCGACGAAGCCCGCCACGTCTGGGACGAGGCGCTGCGCCTCGGCAAACAGCAGGGCTACCGCAACGCGCAGGTCACCGTGCTCGCGCCGACCGGAACCATCGGCTTCCTCATGGATTGCGACACGACCGGCATCGAGCCCGACATCGCTCTGGTCAAATACAAGCTCCTCGCCGGCGGCGGCATGCTCAAGATCGTCAACCAGACGGTCCGCCCTGCCCTGCATAAGCTCGGTTACAGCGACGCCGACATCGAGGCGATCATCGCGCACATCGACAAACACGACACCATCGAGGACGTCGAGGAAGATGGTCGCACAATCAAGAGCGGCCTGCGCCCCGAGCACGTCTCGGTGTTTGATTGCGCGTTCAAGCCGATGCGCGGCGAGCGCAGCCTGAGCTACCACGCGCACATCCGCATGATGGCCGCGGCCCAGCCGTTCCTCTCGGGGGCGATCTCCAAGACGGTCAACCTGCCCGAGCACGCGACCGTCGAGGATATCGTCGACACCTACGTCGAGGGATGGAAACTCGGCCTCAAGGCCATCGCCATCTACCGCGACGGCTCCAAGCGCTCGGCTCCGGTCGTCACCGACAAAAAGAAGCACGGCACCGGCAGCACAGCCGAACTCGAAGCCGAGCTTTCGACCAAGAACGAGTTGGAGGAACGCGTCATCGAGCTGGAAAACGAGATCGACGCGCTGCGTTCGAAACTCGACCAGCCCCCGCGCCACCGTCTGCCCGACACCCGCGTTGCACTCAACCACAAGTTCGATATCGCCGGGCACGAAGGTTACATCACCGTCGGCCTCTTCGAGAACGGTCAGCCGGGTGAACTCTTCATCCAGATGGCCAAGGAAGGCAGCACCATCGGCGGCCTCATGGACACCGTGGCCACGCTCACCTCGATCTCGCTGCAATATGGCGTGCCGTTGGAAAGCCTGGTCAAGAAGTTCGCCTTCCAGCGCTTCGAACCGAGCGGTTTCACCAAGAACCCCGACATCCGCAATGCGAGCAGCATCACCGACTACGTGTTCCGCTGGCTCGGATGCCAATTCATCAAAGGTTACAAAGAAGCGACCTCGCCCAACCGCAACCAGCCCGAACTCCCCATGAAGGAGATCAGCGAAATGGAGCGCAAGGCGGTCAATCGTCCGGTCACCGACCTGCCGCGCACTGGCGAGAAGGAAATCATCGACGTCATCACCCAGACGCAGAACAGCGAAGGCACGCCGGTCCATATCGCCGGCACCGCAACCCACGCCGAGCGCATCCAAGGTGCCCTCGGCACCATGTTCATGGACACTACCTGCTCCAATTGCGGCAGCAACAAGGTGATCCGCGCCGGGGCCTGCGGTTGCTGCACCGAGTGCGGCACCAGCCAGGGCTGCAGCTAGCGATTTGTTGCGCGAATTCGCGTAACCAAACCAGGCCCGGGGAGGAAACTCCCCGGGCTTTACTTTTGCCTCCCGACCTCTTGACTGTGTCATTTGGAAGCATCATGATGCTATTATGAGAACAACATTGAACATCAGTGATGCTTTACTGGCAGAACTGCGTTCCCGCGCCAACGAAACGGGGCGCCCCATGAACGCGACCATCGAGGAAGTTCTGCAGCGCGGCCTGTCGGCGGAGGCGCCGCAGCGAAAGCCGGCAAAGGTCAGGACATTCCGCATCGGTGTTAAGCCAGCCTACCTCGGGATGAGCATGAATCAGATTTACGACCAACTTGAGGCGGAAAGCACGCTGAAGGTGGCCGACAAATGATCATACCCGACGCCAACCTGCTCA
>JBILUI010000096.1:0-8941 GCA_044371145.1 Chthoniobacterales bacterium
GTCGCCGACAACCGAGTGGCAGGGCACGCCGGGGCGCATGGGGAGATTGAGGATGGCTTTGAGCAGCGGTGAATTGGCGCGCAGGAACACGATGCTGTTGGCCGGGGCGACGAAGAGATCGCGGTATTCTTCGCGAATGGCGCCGCGCAGGCGGGTCAGGTCGGTCTCCATCCACGCGAAAGGAAGCTTGATCAGACGCGCGAAAAATTCGGCGAACGGATTCACGGCCAGCTCGCTCCCGCGGTGCGGTGTGGCAAAGTAAACGACGCGCGCGATTTCCGGCCGGGGCTGGAATTCGACGATGCGCGCGATGCGCTCCTTCATTTCGGGGGAGAGGTCGAGTTCTTGCGGTGGCGTGTCCATGAATTGCTTCCATAGTTTTTGTCCGCCCGTGCGGACCTGCAGGCTGGAGATGAGCCCGCCCATGCTGTGCCCGGCCAGAACCATGCGGCCGAAGTTGCCGTTGGTGCGCTGCGGATCCAGCGTCTTGCGGTAGCGGTCGAGTTCGCCGCGTAGCTTGGCGGCCGAAGCCCAGACCGGCAGGCCCGTCGGATAGAGGAAAAACCAGAACTGGTAGCGCTCGCGGATCTGCTCGTCGGCCAGTAATTCGTTCACGGCGGGCACCCAGGTTTCCGGGCGTGACATCAGGCCGTGCACGAAAACGACGGGGATTTTGTCGGGATCGTAGCGATGGAATTGATAGAGACCCGCGTGGTCCATGTTCTGGTCCGTGCGGATGAGCGCGCGGATATCCATGTTCCGGTTGCGTCCCTGCGAGAGCATGTAGGCGAGGGGCGCGGAAAAATCCGCGGCCAGATGCACGCTTCGGCCGCCGATGGTCACGTCGTCGTCGACGCGCGTGCGGTAGAAAATGATCTGCGGAGCTTTGCCGTCCGCGGTGACCAGCGCGGTGACCGGTTCGCACAGGCCGGCGAGGGGAGGAATACCCGGTTGGCCGCTCAGGGCGGGAGACTTGGGTTCGAAGTGCGCCACATAGGGAACACCGGCGCCTGCCTGTGTCGTGCGCGCGCGCAGCCTTTTGATCTGCACCGCATCCGCCGCGATGAGTTCGTCCGCCGTGCGCGGATCGATCGTGCGTTTGGTGTCGCCCGAGGTAGTCAGGATTTTCCCGTCCGGCAAGGCAAGCGGGGCGAATTGCTGTGCGGCCATCATGGTGACCAGCGCGCGCGTCGCTAGGCCGTTGATTTGATGGCCCGGTGTGCCCGGTTTGGCCGATGCGGTCATCCGCGCCGCTTCGAGCAAGGCGGCAGTGCGGTCGGGCGCTGCGAGTTTTGTTTGCCCGGCCTTGGCCAACAGGGCGGCGGCCGGCGAATCGCCGTTCGATCTGGCCACGTGCAGCGCCTCGCTGCGCAAAGTGGCCGCATTTTCTTTCTTCACCTTCACCCCCACGACCGCGCATCCGGTGGCAAGAAGCGGCAGGAGGAGGAAAGTGAGGTGGCGCGGCTTCGTCATGGTGGCGGGGAATGAAGCAGTCCGCCCGCCCCGTGCCCAGAGATTTCTTCGGGGTTCAGCGCTCTTCCCCGTCCGCGGTCAGGAGTTCGATGACCGGCGAGGGGTCCGTGATCCCGTGGGGAAAATGCCCGCCCCCTTTGTTGGGAAAGACATGCGCTTCCCCGTCGTGCGCCCGCCAGAAATCAACCAGCACCTGCCCGTTGTCTTCGTGCGGGACGACGTCATCGTCCGTGCCGAAACCGGAGACAAGAACAACACCCGCCTCCACGGCCGCTTGCAGTCCGTCCGCAGGTTTCGGTGAGGCGCCCAGTGCGGCCGTGTCATCGGCGTAGCCCAGACGCTCTTTATATCGTTGCCATTCGAACGCGTCGCCGGTTCCTTTTTTCTGGAGGGCCAGTCCGGCCGGCCAAGAGCGGATGTCGGTCACGGCATTGTCGAGCACGAGAAAACTGGCGCGGTCCGGATGCCGCCGCAGCCAGCTGAGCGCATAAAGTCCGCCGCGCGAAATCGCCCAGATGGCCGGTTGGGCCGCCAGCCCGCGCCGTGCAGTGAGTTCATCGTAGGCCCTCTCCCACTTGTCCATGGCCCACGGCGAGCCGAACTGATCGGCCACACGCACGTAAGCCACGTGCCAACCTTTGGCCAGCAGTGCATCCTCGACACCCTTTTGGTGCCCGGAAAATTCGGCGACCCAAACCCACGGCTTGCCCGGGGCGGGATTGTCGGGCACACGAAAGAAAAGCGGCGCTCCTCCCAGATCGATTTCTTCGGTTTGGGCGGCCGAAGCGTCCATGCCGGTCGTGGTGAGCACGGCGACCAATGCTGCGGTAACCCGGGCTTTCATCCTGCGCATGCGGGTTCATCATGCACCACAACAAGGCCATGGCAAAAAAAGTTCTCATCACCGGCATGAACGGCACGGTGGCGCCGGCGGTGGCGGAGGAATTGCGGGCGCGCGGGGATGAGGTGGTTGCATGGGATCGCGGTGCGGTGTCACCGGATGATTCCGGAGCGATCGAATGCTTCATCCGCGAAACCATGCCGTCAGCTTTGATTCATTGCGCGATGGGCAATCCGCAGTGGGCGGAGGACATGGCGCGGGTCTGTGCGGAGGAGGGGAGCACGTTTCTTTACGTCAGCTCGGCTTCCGTTTACGGAACGCAGCAATACGGACCATTCACCGTCGATGATGTCCCGCAGCCGTCCGATGACTACGGACGCTACAAACTGGAGTGCGAGCAGCGTGTGCGTGCGGCGAACGCGGACGCTCGCATCGTGCGGATCGGATGGCAGATCGCTTTGCGTCGCGGCGGCAATCAAATGACGGAATACTTGGCGCAGCGCCAAGCCGAGGACGGGCATATCGCGGCCAGCACCGAATGGTTCCCGGCCTGCTCGTTTTTGGAAGACACGGCCCGCGTGTTGGCCGAAGTTGTTGATGATGCAGCGGCCGGTCTGTACCTCCTTGACGGCAACCCTGGATGGAATTTTTGGGACATTGCTACCGCCCTAAACAGCGCAACGGGCCAACACTGGGAAGTCCGCCTATGTTGCGATTTCAAATGGGACAACAGGCTGGTGGACAAGCGGTTGCCTGGTATTTCGCTGACGAGAGCACTCCGGCGTCTCTGATTCTCCTACTCGGCCGCTTTGCTCGGGATTAAGAAATGAAACTCACGAATAATTTACTATTTATAACATTCTCATAACCAGGGTGTTAGAGCTGAAAAATTTTTTTAGGAAATGTCACAATTTTGTTGCACACAACAAAACTCACCGTAGTTTGCGCCAAGTTAGTCACATTCCCCGACTCTCACCCCCAACCCCTCAATTCGTACCCCATGAACACAAATAAGTTGGTTCGCCTGCTTGGTCTTATCGCGTTGATCCATGCTCCTAGTCATGTCATAGGAGGCACAACCTGGGATGGAGGAGGTAACAACGATGACTGGGGCAACGGCGGAAACTGGAACGATAATTCGAGCCCTTCGACCGGAACGACCGTCGACTTGTTTTTTGGAGGATCATCGAGGCTGACTCCTTGGAATAACTACGGTGACTGGTCCGATTTCCGGAGCATCTATTTCAATAGCGGTGCCAGTTCCTTCACAATCTCAGGCAATTCCATCGATTTCTTTGATGGCAAAATAGAAAACAACTCCAGCAGTTCCCAGTCGTTGAATATCGCTAACTTCTCGTTCAACAGCGGGTCGCAGGAGGTTAACCCTGTGAGCGGCAATCTGACCCTCGGCGGGGGCGGCAGCATTTACAACAACGGCAATTGGATGGATGTTTATGGCGATAGTGGACACACGTTGACACTCGGTAAAAGCATGGAGGGCAGTGGGGGTTTGGCCCTTAACCAAAACTCCATTGTCAATATAACCGTTGCGCAGTCATACACGGGGGACACGTTGGTGAATGAAGGCTCGGTTCGCATCAATGCGGGAGGGAGCCTTGGAGGCACCATCGTGCGAGTGGGCAACACCAGCGGAACCGACGCGGCAGGCTTCTTTATCAGTGATTCAGATGGCGGAACAACAGAGGACGTTTCTATCGTCGTTCGTGCCGGCTCAAGCGGCACGCTGAGCATCGGCGGTTTGAATACCTCAGGAAACAACACCCTGAGCGGCGGCATCTCCCTGGACAACAACGCAACTTTTACGGCCTCCTCAGGCGGTCGTGTGGTTTTCTCCGGACAAATCCAAGACGGCGCCGGTTCAGGAACTTACGGGGCAGCCGTCAATGCCAGTGGCACGGTTCAACTTTCCGGCTCTGGGGCAAACTCCGGCGCCTCGTGGACAGTGCAGGCTGGGACCTTGGAACTCAACAAGACTGCGGGAACGGACGCCATCGCGGGCACCACCACCGTCAGTGGCGGCACGCTCAGGAACTTGGCGAGCAATCAAATCAATGATGGCAATTCGGTCGCGGTCAGCAGCGGAGGAACTTGGGATGTCAACAGTCTGAATGAAACGGTTGCCAGCTTGGACGTTGACGGCACGCTGTCTCTTGGGACGGGGCAAGTGATCATGAACGGTGGCGGTGGAACATGGGCCGGCACAGTCAGTGCTTCCTCTGGTGGATCGCTCGTTTTCAAGGCTGGCACAACCAGCTTGACCGGCTCCAGCACCGGTCTGGCTTCTGGCTCTGCGATTTATGCAGTGGGCGGCACGCTTGGCTTGAATAACGCCAACGCTGCCGGATCCGCCATAGTCTACCTTGGAGAGACAAGCGGCACGGGAGCCGCGACTCTGGATAGCAGCACGGGAGGCATCACTATTGGCAATAACATTATTGTCAGGGACGGAAGCTCGGGAACTAAGACCATTGACAATGCCACAGGAAATGCAGCCGTGTCATTCAGTGGCGGCGTGACGCTGTCCAATGCTCTTACGATCAGCTCATCGTCCGGAGAGACCACATCATTCTCCGGCGTGATTACCGACAATGCTGGTAGCTACGGGCTAACCAAGTCGGGTGATGGAGCGCTGGTTCTCAGCAACGGCAATTCTTACGATGGAGCGACAACGATCAGCGGCGGAACTCTTGCCGTAACAGCGAATAACGGCCTGGGCAGCAGCACCTCGGGAACCACCGTTGCGTCCGGTGCAACGCTCGATCTACGGAATGTCAGCTACTCAACCGCGGAAGCCGTCACGATCAACGGCGGAACAATCGGTGCCAGCACCGGAACCAGCAGTTTCGCGGGCACTGTCACCTTGGGCGGCAACAGCACCGTCAGCGTGGGGGGCACACAGCTTACGCTGTCGTCAGCGGTTGGAGACGGAGTCAGCTCGTTTGGAATAACCAAAAGCGGCGGCGGCTCCCTCATCCTGAGTGCGAACAACTCATACGATGGTGAAACCGTGGTCGATGGCGGCACGCTCGCTCTCAGTGGCAGTGGCGCGATTGGTTCCAGTTCCGTGGTCAAAGTCGGAACTGGAGCAGTGTTTGATATTAGCGGTGTCACCACATCTGCCACCGTCAAAGGGCTCGCTGAGCAGGGCGTGAACGATGGTGGCTCGGTCAAGCTCGGCGCTAAGGGACTTACTATGAGCGGCGGCTCCGGCACTTACTTGCTCAACATCCTTGGTGTTAGTGGCGACACTGGCACCTTCACGCTCAACGACAGCGACTCTACCCTCTCTCTATACGGGGCCTCTCAATACACCGGTGCGACGACTCTAAGCGCGGGCACTCTTAGCACCTCCGCCGCCATGTCCTCCGCGTCCTACGCATTAGGCGGCGGGAACCTGACGACGGAAGCCGGCGCCAATCTCTCCGACACCGCGGCAGTGACTCTGAGCAGCGGCTCAAGCACTTTCACCGTCGGCGCAAGCGACACCATCGGTTCGATCACCGGCACGGCGGGCACGATCAACATCACGAACAGCGGAATTTTGACCTTGGGCGCCAATACTTCCTCCAGCTTTTCTGGGGTCATTGCGGGCAACGGTGCGTTGGTCAAGGGCGGCACGGGAACGCTGACGTTCGATGGTTCGTCGGCCAACACTTACTCGGGCAACACCACGGTCAATGCCGGTGTTCTGGTTCTCAGCAAAAGCGGCAACGTCAATGCGTTGGCCGGAACGCCGACGATCAACAGCGGTGGTATCATCCGCCTGGGCGCGGGCAACCAGTTCTCCGGCGATACGACATATCTCACCATCAACAGCGGCGGCGAGTTTGACATGAATGGTTTCAACGAAACTCTCGCCATTGCGGGCAGCGGCACCGTGACACTCGGCAACGGCACGATGACAATCAATCCGGGGCTGACGGACGCGTTTTCGGGTGTGATCTCCGGCGGAGGCGCCATCATCAAGACCAACACCGGCACACAAATCCTCTCCGGCAACAGCAGTTACACTGGCGCGACCACTGTCGGTCAGGGTGTTCTGGTTGCTGCGAGTGCGAACGCGCTTGGTGCGACAAACGGCGCAACTACGGTCAACACCGGCGCCGCGCTGCAGCTATCCAACGCCACCTCCATGACGGTGGCGGAAAACATCACGTTGAACGGAACTGGTGTTTCTGGCGCTGGTGGTGCTTTGCGGAACACCGCGGGAGCCAACACGCTATCAGGCGCTGTTACGTTGGGTTCCAATGCCCGGATTGCTGCCACCGGCGGCAGCCTAAGCGTGGGCGGGAACATTGGCGGAGGCGCCAACGTGCTCTTCGTCGGCGCGGAGGAAAATGTCGCGATCAGCGGCGCGATCAGCGGTGCAGGCAACAGCCAAGATGGAACAACCACCTCGCTCTTCAAGGATGGGGCGAAGACTCTGACCCTCAGCGGCAACAACACCTATACGGGCGATACGCGGCTGCGCGAAGGCGTTTTGACGGTGGCCAGTGGCGGGAGTCTGGGGAGCGGTTCCGACGTTTATCTCACCAACGGAACTACGCTTAACATCAACGCGAACACTACCGTGGCATCGGTGCAGGAGTGGGCTCCGAACACGACAGGCGGCGTTATATCCATCGGCAGCGGCGCGACCTTGACGGTCAACGGTGCCAACAAGGGAACCCTCTATCAAAACACGATCTCCGGTGCTGGAAATCTAACCCTATCCGCATCAGGCGACACGGTGCTCAGCCTCTACACGACCGGCGGCGCCAACACCATCGGCGGCACTTTCACGATTACCGGTGGAACACTTGGCGGCAGCGCCACGCTTACCGCCGCTGATTACGCGCTTAATGGCGGCACGGTATCAGCTAATCTCGGCGCGGGCACGGCTACGGCCTCGAGCGGAACCACCGCCCTCAATGGCACGCTCGGCGCGACGACGGTGAACATCAGCGGCGGCACGGTGAACCTCGGCGCCAATGATCGCTTGGCCAATGGGGCGGCGGTTACTGTTTCGAGCGGAACGCTCGGCATGGGCACACGCACCGACACGGTGGGCAGCCTGACCATGAGCGGGGGAACTCTCGGCGGTTCGGGCACGCTCACCGCATCCACCTACGCGCTGAACGGCGGTAACATCAATGCCGTTCTCGGCGCGGGTGCCATCACCGTGGGCGGCGGCACGAACACGTTGGGCTCGGCGGGACGCCTGAATTCCGGTTCATCGCTCACGGTCAACAGCGGGCAACTTGCCCTTGGCGGCAACGAAATTGTGTCCTCTCTCGCCGGCACCGGCGGAACCGTGAATCTCGGGGCGAACAGCCTGACCCTTGGCGGTAACAGCTACTCCAATAGCTTCGCCGGCATAATTTCCGGTAGCGGAAGTCTGATCAAAAACGGCACGGGATACCTCACGCTTTCCGGAAACAACACCTACAGCGGGGGAACCTTCCTCAATGGCGGCACATTGGACTCCGACGACGCCAATGCTTTCGGAACCGGCTTCATCATCGTGGGGTCCGGAACCACGCTTGACCTTCAGAGCCACAATGTTGCCAACAGCATCACAAACAACGGCGGAACGATCCTTTCGTCTGGAACGCTCGACGACGTGGTCGCCACCAACGGGACGACAGACATCGGCGGCGACGGGAGCACGGTTACCGAGGTGGGTGGCAGTGCGACAGTCAATGTGAGCGGCAGCAGCGTGGTCGTGAGTAACGCGGACGGCGGCACGCTCAATTCGAGCGGTTCCTCAACCACGGTGGACACCGTCAGCGGCACCGCGGTGGTCAACCTTGGCGGCACCGGTGCGCAAGTTAATACTCTCGGCGGCGGCACGGTCACCTTCAGCAACGGGGCCACTGGTTCGAGCGTAGGGACGATGAGCAACGGCACGCTCAATGCGAACGTGGCTTTGGTGGTGTCCAACTACAACGGCGGCAACATCGATGTCGCCAGCCGCACGGACGTCACACTGCGCGGTGGCTCGTCCTCGGGCGTCATCTCCGGTCAGGGTGGCGTTACCAAACAGGGCGCGACCACGCTCACGCTCTCGGGCAACAACACTTTCACCGGCACGACTTCGGTTGAAGAAGGACGCTTGGTCGTGGCGCAAGGCGGTTCCCTGGCCAGCACGACCACGACAGTGACCGGATCAACTCTCACGGTGAACGGCACCGTTGCCGGCGCGGTCACCGCCTCTTCCGGCGGCGTGGTCGGCGGCTCCGGCACCGTGGGCACGCTGAATATTCTGGGCGGTGGCGTTTTTGCTCCGGGCAACTCCGCGGGAATGACAACCGCAACCAACGGAGCGTCTTGGTCCAATGGCGGCGTCTACGACTGGGAAATCTTCGACTTGGATGGGCCGGCCGGCACCGGTTGGGACTTGCTCTCGGTCACCGGAGGCTCGCTCAATCTGGCCGGGATCACCACCGCCGGAGGCTTTACCATCAACCTTATCACCCTGCAGAGCGACAACTCGACGCAGGGTGCTTTGTCAAACCCCGCATTCGCGCCGAACACGAATTACTCCACGGGCTGGATGATCGCCAGTGCTTCGTCCATCGTCGGCTTCAATGCCAACAATTTTACTCTGAACTCCAGCCTGTTTGT
>JBILUI010000098.1:0-8873 GCA_044371145.1 Chthoniobacterales bacterium
GGGAGATTTCGAGAATCTTTCGCCGCCAAAATAGAAGCCACCGGCAAGCGTGCCGACCCAGTTGGCGATTGGCAGCGCCCAAAAAATTGCGCCGCAAATCAGCAACGCTTGGGGCAAGAGTGTCAGCCAGGCGACGTTTCCAAGCCGATAAGCTCCGAGAAAGAATGGCAGCCCAAGCAAGAAACAGACAATGGGCCTTTCTCCCAGCGCCTTCTTTTCGAACAAGAAGCCAATTAGTGGGACTGCCTCGAGTGATTTTTTGTCGGGAGGCCTGATGGGTGGAATCTACATGTTTCCCTGGCTCTGTCACTTTCAGGTTTTCGTGTGTAAAAGGTGGTGTGCGATCGGTAGTCCAAAGAGTTTCGCAAGCCTCGGTGAAGGTCGAAGGGGCGACGGTCGGAGAGATCGGACCGGGGTTTTTGGTGCTGCTCGCAGTGGCGGCGGATGATGCGGACGAGGATCTTGCGTGGTTGGCGGGGAAGATCGTGCAGCAAAAACTTTTTCCGGACGAAACGGGGCGAATGAATCGATCAGTTCTCGAGAGCGGTTGCGGAGTTCTTGTTGTCAGCCAATTCACCTTGCTGGCCAGCACACGCAAGGGAACCAAGCCATCCTGGCACCGCGCCGCGCCGCCTGAGGTGGCCGTTTCGCTTTACGAGTCGTTTGTCCGCGAGATGGAAAAACTGCTCGGACGTCCGGTAGCCACGGGCAAATTCGGGGCCATGATGGAGGTGTCCCTCGTCAACGACGGTCCGGTCACGCTCGTCCTCGATTCGCGGTTGCGCGAGTAACACCAACCCTCAAAAGTTTTTGGACTTTGATCATGGGTGGATCGCGATGTCCCTATCGCGATCCACCTCGCCAGAAGCCCAGAACCTTTTTGTGACTGTAGTAATGCGGATTGCCGCGCGGCATCTGTCCGCGTAAATTCTCTGGCCCGCCTTTCTGGCGGGTAATTATTTATGAAAAATTCTCTCTCTTGGTTGTTGATCTCTCCGGATGCCGTGAAGCGCGGGTGGTTGGGATGGCTTTTGTCGGGCGCCGTGGCGCGCACCGGCGGGCTCGAGCTCGTTTGGGCCGGATTGGTCGATCAACCGGGCGGACGTGCAGCGCTGCTCGTTCTTCGCGGCGAGGATGCGGTGAACAAACTTTCCTCTGCGGTCGGGTCAGCCAACGAAGCCGGATCGCTCGTCGCCATGTTGGGCGAGGGGACCGTCTCCGCGGCCAAGCCCGGCAGCGATGTTATCGCCGAGTTAGGCAAATTCGCCGACGCCCAAGCCGATGGACTCGCCGTGCCGGTTGCCGCAAGCGCGCAGCGCTCGTTGGTCTTGGTCAAGCCGGACAACTTCGAATTCCCCGGCACGCGCCCGGGCGCGGTGCTCGATGTCTTTTCGCGCACCGGCCTCGTTCCGGTGGCGATCAAGTTGCATCACATGTCGGTCGCCGAGGGTATGGAATTCTACGGTCCGGTGCTCGACGCGCTGACCGAGCGTTTCGGCGCGGAGAAAGGGCGCGAACATTGGGAGAACATCGTCGAGTTCATGGCGGGTTCGCGTCCGTCGGCCGTCGCGGAAAAAGACCATGCCAATCCCGGCACGCGCAAAATCCTCGCGCTGGTCTTCGAGGGACCCGATGCCGTGACAAAAATCCGCACCGTGCTCGGTCCGACCGATCCGGCCAAGGCGCCTCCGGGCACCATCCGCAAAGAATTTGGCACCAGCATCATGGTCAACGCCGCCCATGCCTCCGATTCCCCCGAAAACGCGCAACGCGAGTTCGGTATCGTGCGGGTGACGGACAACTCGCTGAAAGGATTCGTTGAATCCGCGGCGACGGCGGCGTAGGCTGTCCGGCTCAACTTTTTATCCCGAAAAACACCATGGACCTCTCTTCCCACGCAGTTCAACTCACCCCGTCACTCACCCTCGCCATCGACAGCAAAGCCAAGGCCATGCGCGCCGAGGGCATCGATGTCTGCGGATTCGGCGCGGGCGAACCCGACTTCGACACGCCGGAGCACATCAAAGAAGCGGCGATCAAGGCCCTGCAGGAAGGTTTCACCAAATACACGCCGAGCGCCGGTCTGCCCGAGTTGCGCACCGCGATCAGCGAGAAATACGCCAAAGACAACAATCTCGATTACAAGCCGAACCAAGTGGTCGTGAGCAACGGCGCCAAGCAGTCCTGCTACAACGCCATCCTCGCCTGCTGCGAACCCGGCGACGAAGTCATCATTCCCGCGCCTTACTGGCTCAGCTATCCCGACATGGTCCGCCTCGTTGGCGCCGAGCCAGTCATCGTCCAGACCAAGGCTTCGAACTCCTACAAGATGACCGCCGAGGAATTCGAAAACGCGATGACCCCGCGCACCAAGATGGTCATCATCAACAGCCCGGGCAACCCGACCGGCTCGGTCTACACCCGCGAGGAACTCGAAGCGCTGGTCGAAGTCGCGCTGACCGAAGACATCTTCATCCTCGCCGACGAAATCTACGAGAAGCTCATCTATGATGATGCCTCGCACGTCAGCGTGGCCTCGCTTTCCAAGGAAGCCTACGACCTCACCATCACGGTCAACGGATTCAGCAAAGCTTATGCCATGACCGGATGGCGCCTCGGTTACCTCGGCGCGCCCGAGGAAATCGCCAAGGTCATCGACTCCCTGCAGAGCCACAGCACCTCGGGCCCGAATTCCTTCGCGCAAAAGGGTGCCGTCGCCGCGCTCAAGGGTTCGCAGCAATGCGTCACCGACATGCGCGACGAATTCAACGTCCGCCGCGAATACATGTACGAGCGCCTCGCCGCGATCCCGAACATGACCACGGTCAAACCGCACGGTGCGTTCTACATGCTGGCCGACATCTCGAAATTCGGTCTTAGCTCGACCAATTTCGCCGACCGTTTGCTGAGCAAAGCCGAAGTGGCCGTCGTTCCGGGCATCGCCTTCGGCGATGACAAAACCGTGCGCCTCAGCTATGCGACCGATCTCGAGACCATCAAGACTGGTCTGGATCGCATTGAGCAGTTCTGCCGCACGATCTAAAGTCCTTCGAAAAATCTACTCACGACGGGCGGCCTCCGGGTCGCCCGTTTTGTTTGTCGCAACTCGAATACTCCGAACTACTTCAGCAGGTGCCTCATGAGGGCTGATGTGTCCGCCCGGAACAACAACAGTCTCAACCGGCGGCACGCCGACGGAATCCTCTTCGCCGACCACAAACACCGCAGGCACCTTGAGGTCGGCGATCAAATGCCGGGTGTCATCGGGTTCCAAGATGACCGCATCGATCAGTCTCTCGATCCCGTCCCGAGATCTCGCCGTCACGCCTTTCTCCATTCGACCGGCAATTTCCGGACGTCTCGCCATGAACGACGGCGTGTAGAGCGCTTTCGCGGCTTGTTTGGCGTAAAAAGATGGAAACGCGGCGAGAAGCTTTTGCAACTTGAACCAGAAGCGCCGCAGACCGGTTGTTTTGCGGAAAGGCATGTTGAGCAGACACAAAGCGTCAAAGCGCTCCGGATGCAGAGACGCGGTGCGCAAAGCTGTCATGGCGCCCCACGAATGACCGACCGCCACGCATTTGCTGATGCCCATCGCATCGAGAACTCGCAGAAGCATGGCTACACAATCATTCAAAGACCAACTGTTATCCGGTTCCGGGCTTTCCCCGTGCCCGGGCATGTCGATCATGAGCATACGGCGGGCGGGAAGATCCGCTGCAACGTCATCCCAAAGCGAGCTATCGAGATAGATTCCGTGCAGAAAGACGATCGGCATGCCATTGCCTTGGTCTCGCGTGTGGACGCAAATGCGGCCGAGATCCGTCTCAATGAAATTCTTGGACGGGGCCACGACTACAGATTTTTTACCCCGTGCTTGGCGATGAAGTCCTTGAATGAAGTCATGTCCGGGTAAACAGCCCGCGCCTCTTCGGTTCCGAAGGTCCAGCCACCCTCGCGTTGCCACTCGAGTTGCGCCACGAATTCACCGTTGATCAGACGGCAGAGCCAGACGGGAAACTGCAGTCGTTTGGGACGCTTTCCCGACACCTCCCGGTAGACGCTTTTCATCTCGGGAACGGTCAGGGCATCTCCCGCCATGTTGATCTTCCGACCAATGAAACGTTCTGCTTCGGAGAAGATCGCTGCGGCGACACCTCCGATGTCATCCACGGCGAGCACATGATAAGGCGTCTCCGATGAAAGAATTCCGGAAATGAATGGAAACGTCCAAGCACCGCCAAACTCCGGCACGAGGATGTTGTCCACGAAAGTCACGGTTCCGAGAAAGGTGCGGGGTAAACCAATGTCGTCGATGTAGTCCTCCAGCGCCTTCTTGGAGCGGAAGTGCTTCATCTCCTCGGTAAGCGCGATGGCACCATCAGCCATGGTCGATTGGACAAAATGCCCTATCCCGGCATTTCTGGCCGCGAGCGCGAGGTTTTTTCCCTGCCGGATTTCGCCGTCATACCCGACGCCCTTTTCCCAATAATTTTGGACGGAGAATACGCCGTCCGCCTCGGCCAAAGCAGTCTCCAGTGCCGAGGGATCTTCCAAATCCGCTTGGCACACTTCCACGCCGAGTGAAGACAGACGCGCGGCTGCCGCAGAAGTCTTGTCGCGGACGTGAGCGCGGACCCGGAAGTTATCCGACTTCAACAGATGACGAACGACCGCTCCGCCTTGTCTCCCTGTCGCTCCCAGAACTGCGATCGTTTTCGGGGTCTTCATGGACCGAGGTTGACACCTTAAGTATACAGTGTCTACATTGTTTTTATGGGCCTCCAAATTGACGCCTACCATCACGGTGACCTCCGCAATGCCATGGTGGCGGCGGCGACCAAGCTGGTGAAACAAGGAGGGGAAGAGGCCTTCAGTCTGCGGGAAGCGGCGCGGGATGTTGGCGTGACAGCCAACGCGGCTTATCGGCACTTCGCGAGCAAATCCGACCTGACCGCAGCGGTCGCTGCACAAGGCTTCGACAACCTCGCGCAGCGCATGCGAAAAGCGATGGAAGCGGTCTCGCGGCGATCCGGAAAAGACGTGCCCTCAATCGCGCGCTTCAAGGCTGTCGGTCGCGCCTACGTTGAGTTTGCCCTCGATAATCCGAGGCTGTTTCGACTCATGTTCGGCGAGCAAGGCATCTGTTGTTTGCATGGCGAAACGAAACAGCAGCGGGCCACTGCCGCGCCAACCCCCTACGAACTTCTCGGCCAGTCGTTGGATGAGCTCGTTGCCGACAAGCTACTCGCTCCACGTATGCGCCCCGGCGCGGAGTTGAAAGCATGGAGTCTGGTTCATGGGTTTGCATCCCTTGCTCTCGACGGACGCGCCATGTTCACCGACCGGCGCGGGCGTTCCGCCTCACTTGAGTCGATGCTCGACTTCGCAGTTGCTGGTCTTTGCCGTGCGCAGGGCGCTTCTTGATGTGCGGCAAACGGAAACCGAAATATTCCACTCCCGCCTGCCAGACGATCTAAGCGGACAGCGGCGCTCGCCGCAGTGAACGGTTCCAAAATTTAGCGGCGGCGAAGATCTTCGCCGCCGCTTTTTTTCGCGTGCGCGGCGGCGGCGTGATTTGTAAAAATTCGGGACGATGAAACCCTCCGCACTTCTCCTCTGCGTTTTTCTTTCCGTCGCGTGCTTCACCGATCACTCCGACGCCTGCTCGCGCGCCACGTGGCTGGGCAAGGATGGCACGGCCATCACGGGGCGCTCGATGGATTGGCCCTACGATTTCAACACGCACTTTTACGTCATTCCGCGCGGCGAAAACAACGAAGGCCTGCCCGGCGGCCACTCGTGGGAAAGCAAATACGGCACAGTGGTGCTGGCCGGAGCGATGAATCCGGGCGGACCGATCAACGGCGCTTTCGATGGCATGAACGAAAAGGGCCTCGGGGCCAACATGCTCTATCTGGCCGAGACGGATTTCGGTCCGGCGCCGTCCGGCGACAAACCGCAGGTCTCGTGGGCGGCTTGGTTGCAATACATCCTCTCGAACTACGCCACGGTGGCCGAGGCGGTCGCGGCGATGAAGGACAATCCGATCTACTTCGTGCCCTGCAATTTTGGACCGGGCGGCGCGGCGCATCCTTCCGTCCATCTCTCGCTGACCGATCCGACGGGTGATTCGGCTGTCATGGAGTTTCTCGACGGCAAGGTGGTGATTCACCACGGCAAGCAATACCAGGTGATGACCAACAGTCCGACCTACGACAAGCAACTCACCCTGAATGATTATTGGTCCCGCATGGACAACACCAAGGTGCTGCCGGGTTCGCACCAGAGCGAAGACCGCTTCGTGCGCGCGTCCTACTACTTGAAATTCATGGGCGACGATGTGGCTGAACCGCGTCGCCAGGTGGCCGGCGTCTTCAGCGTCATGCGCAACGTCTCCGTGCCGTGGGGCGCGGCGGATCCGGATCATCCGAACATCGCGCCCACTTACTGGCGCTCGGTGCTCGATCACTCGCGCAAGAACTACTACTTCGAATCCGCGCTCAGCCCCTACGTCGTGATGGTCGATCTCAACAAAATCGACTTCGCTCCCGGTTCCGGCGTGCGCAGCGTGGCGCTCGAAGGCGAAGAAGGCTTCAAGCTGCAGGGCGAGATCAACAACGCCTTCAAACCCACCCAGCCCATCGCTTACCTCGCGCCCGAGAAAAAAGGCGTCTGAGTCTCTCCGTTTCCGTCGCCGCGCGTTCTACCCCGGAATAGGAACGATGCAGCGCGGACGGCGGGCGAGGGTCTGCGAGGGGCTCTCGCCAAACAGTTCGCGGTAGCGGACGGAGAATCTTCCGATCTCGGTGAAGCCGAGGCCCGCGGCGATGGCCGTGACTTTGTCTTCGGCCGGGTGTGCCTGAAGCAGTGCCTCTCTCGCGCGATTGAGGGCGCATTGGCGGAAATACAAGTGGGGTCCGAGTCCGGTGACTGAGAGAAAAGCCTTGTGCAGGGTGCGCGGGCTCAAATGCAGGCGGGCTGCCAGCACATTCATGGGCGGAGTGTCGGGAAAAGACGCTTCGACCATCTCGGTCGCGCGCCGGACGATCACCGCGGCGGGCGGACGGCCGTAGCAAAAGTCGGAATGATCGACGAGGGAGAGCAGAGCGTCGTAGACCAGATCCTCGAAGTTCCCCTGATCGGCTTCGACCTGACCGGCCACGGCGCGATCGAGCATTTTGCCAAAGGTCTCGGCGAGGCACTCAGCAGCATTTGGTTTGGCCGAGAGTGCCATGCCTTGCCGTCCCGGTTTCAGTCCTTGCAGGACGCGCGGGGCGACACGCGCGGCTTCAGCCAAAGCATAAAGTTTGGCGTGGTCGACCACCATGACCATTTGGCGGTAGCCGTTTTGTCCGGTGAAATCGATCTGCTCTCCGCTCATGGCCGAGGGGAGGGACTGCCGCGCTACTTTCTCGCCGGCGAAAGTTCCGTCCACCTCGCCCAGCTTGATGCCCACGCCGAAGCGTCCGCCAATGAGCTCGCCGACGATGCGCGTGGCCTGCGGATAGTTCTCGCGGTAAACGATCGCGCCGCTCGAGGCGACGAAGTCGAGACGACTAGGGTAGGCGCCCGGCCGCAGTTGGTGGATATCCAAGGAGAAGTAGTTCCTCATCGGCGCCGCCACCTCTTCGACGGCTTGGCGCTGGATCGAGCCGCTGACGACTTGATTTCTATTTTGGTTGTCTTTTGACACGGAACGTAAGGTCAATGGGCACGATAAACTGCATCATCGGGCTTCTGGGTGCAACGCGAAGGCTTCTCAGGAGAGCGTATGTCCTATGCAAAATCGGAACAAAATGGACTGCGGCAGACCGGCGCCTCCACTGATCAGCGAATCCAGGCTGCCAGGCCGAGGGCGACGGAAATCCAGAAAACGGCAGCTGCCACAAGGATGCCGGACCACACAAGCACGCGGACGAGGGCCCCACGCTTTCCCCAGGCAGGTTTGTTCACGGCTCCTCCAGGGAGTCGTTGTGATGCCCGCGGAACAGACGATACAATTCCAGAAGAGCAATCAAAAGCGCCGGCGCGGCGGCAACGACTGAAAAGGGTCCGATGTCGGCATCCGTGAACACTGCATAGACCGCCATCGCACAAAATGCGACCAAGCCGATGAGCCCGACAATGTAGAGCGCGGGCATAACAATGCGCCCGAAAGTGTCGCGCTCGGCTCGGCGCGCGATTCGCTTGCGGCGATCGCCGAAGCGACTATTCGCAGAAGTTTTGCGGGCGTTGTTGCTCAATGTAATTCTCCGGCCTGCTCTCCGGTTCGGACCTCCGGTCGAAAGCCGGTCAATCTGCATCAAAGAGTCCTCGCTCGCCCGTTTTTCCGTTATGCAGAAACAGACCAAACGAAGAACGTCTGCCCGTCCGCGCTCGCGGCGCGCAGGTAGTTTCTGTCATGCTCCCGCTTCCCAACTTCCGACAACTCCCATGAAATTCTCCTTCCTACGTCATATGTTCATCGCTGCTCTTGCCGCACTCACCGCGTTCAGTCCGATCAACTCGCACGCGGAGACTTCGCGCTTCGACGAATTGGCGAACGCCAAGTTCGAGGAGAATCGTCCCACGGCCGAATCGGCGCAGATGTTGCGCGACGAGCTGCTCTTCCAGCGCGCGACGCAGGCTTATCTCTGGGCTTTGCCGCTGATCAACACGCTGGGCATGAAGGAAGGATCGGAAAAAACTTTCGGCGCCGGCTACAACGTTTTGCCGGTGTGGAAAAAACGGCTCGATGCCAAGACGCTGGTGACCACGCCGAATTCCGACGTCATTTATGCCATGGGCTACGTCGACCTCGGCAAGGACGGCCCGATCGTCTTCGAGGCGCCGCCCGGATTGCAGGGTATCCTGCTCGATTTCTGGCAGCG
>JBILUI010000099.1:0-8717 GCA_044371145.1 Chthoniobacterales bacterium
CACTCCGAGCGCGATCATTCCGCTACCAAGTAGATTTTCGACCGCTCATTTTTTCAGGCAGACGCACGCGCGGGGTCCTGAAGAGGCGATGAATCTCGCGCCCGGCAAAACTCAAGATATCGCGAGCACCCGTCCAGGTTGGTCGGCGAGGGCGCTCATACCCTTGTCCATGGTGGCAACGCGGATGTCAGCGGTGATGGCCATAGTGAGCAACATGGCATCGGTCACCTGACGGTAACCCCGGACCTTGTCCCACAGCGTGGAAAAGCGCTGGTCCGTCGGATCCGGCACAGTCTCCAAGCGTTGGTATCCGGGCTCCTCGCGGAGACGTCGTAAAATTTCGAGCAAGGTGCCGATGGGCGCATGACCCGCGACGAACGCCGGGTTGAGCGACAGGCGTAGAAAACCGGACTCACTGAAGGAGCACACCGCCCACTTCTTCGGAGCCCATTCCTCGTGCCAGCGCACCACGCGGGCGTGGTCGGCATGGTGCGACCACAACAAGGCCAAGAGAACATTAACGTCCAACAACGCGACCGGCTTCATCAGTATCCATTTGATCTATCAGTTGCCGCACCCGCTCGGTGGTGATCCGTGGCGAACCGGCTGGTGCCCGCAGCACAGGAAATCCCCGCGAGTCTTCCTCGAGGCGCACTGCACCAAGCGACCGACGCGCCATTTCCGAGACAGCCTTGCCCAGCGACATTTTGTGCAAACGCGCCCGCGCGGTTGCCACCTCGTAAACATCCTCGTCCAAAACCAGCGTGGTTCTCATAGGATCACCATACCCATTGATGTGATGATGTCAACGCATCATGCTCGGCGCGCGCTGTTACCAATTGGCGCGCAACGAGAAGAGAGAGGTTGGATGGTGCGGTGGTAAAAAGTTCTCCATCTCTCCTTGAGAGACAGCTGCTCAGCCCCGCTGCAGGAGGAATCCTCCCCAGACACGCCCCGTTGCGACAACTAGTCTATTGTATTTTGTTAACACATGCATTAATATACCGCAATGAATTCCAGACACGTCGTCGAAAAATTTCATCTCGTCTTCCTGCGTCATTTCGCCCCGCTGGTCAGTCCGGGCACGATTTGCCTGAAGGGCGGCGTGAACCTGCGTCTCTACCACCAGAGCCCTCGGCTTTCTGAAGACATGGACTTCGACGCCCGCGTCGTCGGCGTGGAAATCCTGAAAAAGAATGTCAACAAGGTGCTGGCCGGGCGCCCGCTGCAGACCGAGCTGAGCGCGGCGGGCATCTCCTTGGGTGAGATCAAGCCCGCCAAACAGACTCCGACGGTTCAGCGTTGGAAGCTCCATGTCCTTTGCCAGGACCAGTCCATACCGACGCGCTTGGAGTTTTCGCGCCGTGGGGACGAGGAATTCGAGGGATGCGGTGTGGAAAAACCATCGCCAACGCTCCTGGCCGAGCACCGGGTCGTGCCGTTCGTCTTCAACCGCTATGTCGCCGGTGCCGCCTGCCGGCAGAAAGTTCATGCCTTGGCCGCCCGCACTTTGGTTCAGGCTCGCGACGTTTTCGACCTGTACCATCTTGCGCCGTTCGCGGCGGCGGCGAACGACGTTCCCCGCGAGATCCTGCAGCGCGCCATGGAGCAGCTCGAGTTGATCACTTTCGAGATGTTCATGGGACAAGTGGTTCCCTTTCTGCCGCCCGACTTGGCTGCGCATCACGGAACCCCCGGATCATGGAAAGCGATGATGCAGGAGGTGCGTGCGCACCTCGCGGCAGCCGCACAGGAATTTCGGCCATGAATGCCACCGCCTTCCATCGGAAATTGGGCAACCGCGGACGGATCACCACACGCGAGGCCTCGCAGCTCACCGGCCTGACTGTTGCGGCCGCCTCCATGGCTCTGCGGCGGCTGGCGGCCGAGGGATTCGTCATGCCGTTGAAGAAAGGACATTGGTATGTGGGGGATTCCGGCGCGAGACCGGGCGCTCTTGTCACCGCGGCGGCCGAGCCCTATCAGGCCTACCTTTCCGGATGGTCCGCCCTGCGTCAGCACGGCCGCATCCAACAAATTCCCCAAAGACTGTTCGCCGTGACGCTCGGACGTCCGGGTGAAGTCACGATCGCCGGCACCCAGATCGCCCTGCACCGGATCAAGCCGGAACTGTTCGACGGCTACGAATATGACGCAATGGCGGACGGTTTTGTCGCCTCGCCGGAAAAAGCACTGTTCGACTTGGCCTATCTCGCCGCGATGAACCGGAGCCGGGTCGTCGCCCAGCTGCCCGAGACCGATCTGAGCCTCCTCAGGTGGAAAGCGACGGAAGGCTGGATGCAGCGCATAACCGCGAAGTCAGTGCGACTGGCGGTCGAACGAAATCTCCGGCAAATGCGCGAGCAACAGGCCGTGAAGTCAGGGGGAAGAAAAGGCGGTGACGAGTGACTTGTGACGTGTGACGAGAAGAGAGAGCGCCTGAAGGTTCGAGTGCGAAAAGGTGGGAAAGTGAACTGCAGTTCTGAAGACAGAATGTTTTTTGCCGTGTGACCCCGGCAAAAAACAAGTGTCCGACCAAACGACACAGCGAACGCAGATGGCAAGGCACTTAATTTCGGCTGATGTCAGTCAGCCGAAATTTAATCCTGCCTTTTATCCTCCTTTATCCGTGGCCTGTCTTTTCCTTTAGAGTAACGCTCTGCAGATACCCGCAATCCGGTTTGCGCGAGCTTGGTCGGGGGGCTATGCTTCGGCCATGAGCACAGCGGTTCTTGAACTCAAAGAGAAAGTCGAGCGCCTGACTTCCGAAGAGCGCTACGAACTCATGCAAATCCTCGAAGATATCGAGGACAATGCCTTGGCCGATCAAGCCGAGGCAGGGGGGAAGTTTATTCCCCTCGAAGAATACAAGAAGCTATCCAGTGAAGAGCAGCTCGCGTGAAATACGCGCTTCTTCTCGAAAAATCCGCCGCGCGATTTCTCTTGCGGCTCCGAGACACCAAACTCAAGGCACGCCTGGATGAAGCTATCGAGTCTCTGTCTACCGACCCGCGTCCACCGGGATGCCGCAAGCTGGCCGGAACCACGGACCGCTACCGCATCCGCGTTGGAAATCATCGGATTATCTACCGTGTCGATGACGGCAAAGTGACGGTGCTTGTGCTGCTGATAGGCCACCGCCGTGAAGTGTACGACGGATAAGCAAGTCGCCTCGCTGAGTGCGCAGGCGTTGAGCAAGGTGGATCGCGCACTCCGAGCGCGATAAATTCCTGAGAATTTAGCCACAGCCGAGTCTGCGAGACAGACAACTCGAAGAGTTGAGCGAAGCGTTCAAATAGACGCGGATTAACACGGATGAAGACAAAGAGTTTTTTGCCGTGTGATTGGTCGCCGCGGCGACCCATCTATGGCTTCGCCTCCGGTTCCGGCAAAAAACAGATGTCCAGCCAAACAGCGCGACAACCACCAATTAAGTGGACCTTAATTTCGGCTGATGTCAGTCAGCAGAAATTTAATCCTGCCTTTTATCCGCGTTAATCGGTGGCCGGAAAATTCCGTGGCCTGTCTTTTTCTGCCCCGCAAGATCCTTTAGCCCAACTTTTTCGCGATCAAGCCTTCGAGCTTGATGATGTCCTCGGTGAACTTGCGGATTCCTTCGGCCAACTTTTCCGTGCCCATCGCGTCCTCGTTTAGCATCCAACGGAAGGCTTTTTCATCGAGCGGCGTTTTCGTGATATCGGACCGCTTGGCTTCCTCGACGGAGAGATGTCGCTCCACTTTGCCGTCCGCTCCCTGCAACTCGGCGAGCAGTTCGGGGCTGATGGTGAGAAGATCGCATCCGGCCAGCGCGAGAATTTGTGAGGTGTTGCGAAAACTCGCGCCCATGACCTGCGTCTCGTAGCCGAATTTTTTGAAGTAGTTGTAAATCGTGACGACGGATTTCACCCCGGGATCGTCCGCGCCGCGGTAGTCCTGCCCGGTCTTGGCCTTGTACCAATCGTAGATGCGTCCGACGAAGGGCGAGATGAGGCGGACCTTCGCCTCCGCGCAGGCGATGGCCTGCGGCAGCGCGAAGAGCAGGGTGAGGTTGCAATTGATGCCCTCCTTCTGCAGCACCTCGGCCGCGCGGATGCCTTCCCAGGTGGAGGCGATCTTGATCAGCACGCGCTCTTTGGGAACGCCGCGCTTGGCGTAGAGCCCGATCAACTTGCGCGCTTTGTCGATCGTCGCCGGCGTGTCGAAGGACAACCGCGCATCCACTTCGGTCGAAACACGCCCGGGCACGATTTGCAGGATCTTCTGGCCGAAGATGGTGAGAAGGTCGTCGATGATGTCGCGAATCAGCTCCTCGCGCGGAAGATTCTTCCCTTTGCAGTCGGCAACGGCTTGGTCGAGCAGCGGCGCGTATTCCGGCTGCGTCACCGCCTTGTAAATAAGCGAAGGATTCGTCGTCGCGTCCTGCGGGGAAAATTGGCGGATGCTTTCGAAGTCGCCCGTGTCGGCGACGACGGTGGTGAATTGCTTGAGTTGATCGAGTTGGTTCATGGGAAGGCTTTGAACAGAAGATAACGAAGGAAACGCAGACAGATACAGAGGAAAGAAGGCAGAGATAGGCCGAGCCGCAGGCAAATTGCTGCGGTTAAATCCACCAGTCAGAAAAAGCATTAGCCACGGATTAACGCTGATAAAAGGCAGGATTAGGTTTTGGCTGACTGACATCAGCCAAAACCAAGTGCCTCAAGAACCGCCTTCGACCATGATCTTTTCCGCGGACTCTGTTTTGCGCCGAGGTCACTCGGCGCAAAAAAATCTGGTCTGTTATCCCCGCCTATCCGCGTTGATTTGCCTCCGGCTGTCTCGCAGACTCGGCTGTGGCTCACTTTCCGTGGCCCTGCCTTTTCCAGACTTCTAGCTGCCTTGATGTGCCTGCCCTCTTCCTGTGCCCTCGGTGCTCTCTGCGGTCGAAGCTCAAGCTCAGGCAAAAGGATCGACTGCGCGGATGCCTTTGAATTTCGCGAAATCAGCAACGTTTTCCGTGACAACGGTGGGAATGCCTTCCTGCAACATCAATGCGGCCAGTTGCGCGGCGAAGTAACTCTGGCGGGTCAGTCCGGCGGCCACGCACACGTCAAGGGCGCGCAAGGCCGTGTCCAAAGTTGTCGGCAAGACAGTGACGCCGCGTAGACGCGCGATGGACCGGATCTTGTCGCGGGCCAGCGCCGGACTGTCCGGCGGTTGATTTTTCGGCCCGGTGAGATTCGGATACATCTCGGCGAGGTTCTGCACCGAAATGAACATTTCCACATCCGGGCGGAGCCGCTGTTCCAACACCGAGCGCGCCCTCGCCTGACGCGGGTCGGCAGAGAGCGTCGCGTAAATCAGGACATTGGTGTCGACCAGAACACGTCCGGCGATCGACCGAATCCGGTCAGCGGGCATAGGTTTCCTCCCGGCTGAATTTGCCGGAAAACTTGCCCGCCGAAGTGACGATGTCACCACCCTCACCGGCGCGATCGCGCAGGAATTTTTCCAAGGCCAATTCGATCACCTGGCTGCGCGAACGCTTTTCCTCGCTGCCGTAGCGATCGACCTGCTCGAGGATATCCTCGTCGATTGTAGCACTAATATGTGATTTCATGCTACTTTAGTAGCATACTAAGCGTCACGCGTCAACCAACAGGCCTCGGAAGCGCCTGCTTTCACACCATCGGTGCTCTCGGCAGTTATCTCAACTCGCGCCACGTGCGCCCAAAAAATACTATCATTCCAAGCCTGCACGAAGAGGTAGAACGAGGGCGTATTCGCCGGGGGCGAGGAGGTCGGGATTGATCAAAGATACTGCCTGATTGGCGCGGGCCGTGTCGCCATTGGCAGCGAGGACGGCGGCGAGGACGGCCAGTTGACCGTGCGGGAGACGGTCGGCGAAGACGGTGATGTCGTCGAAGATTTTGAGTGCTTCGGCCGGTTGGCGGTTCTCGAGCAAGTTCAGGGCGTGGGTCATGCGGAAGGTGACGTTGGCGGGTTCGGCCGTGCAGGCGGCGGCCGTTTCCTCGAGACTCACCGGCTCATCTCCGATCAGCGCCAGGTAGCGCGTGTAGTCTTTCACCGCGGGACTTTGCGGCGAAGCCGCGAGGGCATTCTTCAGCGAGGCGGCGAGCAGCGAAGCGCGGCCGCTGCGGCTGAAGCGGTCGCGGGCCACGCGAAAAACGTAGTCGGCCACCGCGGGATCACCGCATAGCTCGGCCAATTTTTCGTCCACCACGTTGGCGGCACCGAGGGCGTCGCCCGTCGGGAGCAAGAGTTCGAGGCGACGGCCTTTGGCCGCAGCGTCCATCGCCTCACGCAACGCGGCGGCGCCGCCCTGTGCTCCGCGTCCGCGCGCGTATTCGGCCCGGGCTTTGGCGGCGAGGCGTATGTCGGCATCGACATTGCCGCCGGCTTCGACCGCAGCGAGCACGCCATCGAAATTTTCCGTGGCAAAGAGCGCCTCGATGCGCGCACCGAAAGCGGCGGCCGACTCGTCCGCTTCCTGTGCGGTGATCAAGGTGAGCGACTCCTTCGGCAGTCCGGCGCCGGTTAGCCAGAGCGAGTAAGCCGCGCGGCGCTCGAGCGGGGCGGCGTCAAAGATGGGCCGCAATTGTTCGTGGATTTGCTCCGAAGTTTTTTGTCCGCTCCGCACCAGCACGGCCGCAGCGGGGAGCAGCGCGGGATTGTCGGTTTCCACTTTTTCCATCGCCAACGCGGCCCAACGCTGGCGGTTTTTGGGCACGGTGTTGACCTCGCTGAGGGCGAGGGCGAGGGCCTCGTTGCGTTGCGGAGTCTCGAGCAGGCCATCAATGATTTCCACCACTTCCGCGGACCTGGCCAAAGCCTCGGCGCTCGGGTTACGTCCCGGACCGAATTCCGGGCGGTAGCGCTGCACGAGCAGACGGGCCAAAGCTAGTTTGAGAGCCGCATCATCGGAAACCGCGGCGGCGGTGCGTGCCTCGGATATGGCGCGGTCGATATCTCCCCGGCGCAATTGGCGCGTGGTGCGGAGCTTGCCGGCTTCCAAAGATTGTCCCGATGCATCGAGCGCCGTGACAGCCTGCGAGAACTGCTCGTCCGTGCCGAAGCGTGTGGCAATCTCCGCACGCGCCTGGAGATCCTCCGGGGTGAGTTCCGTTTTCTGCGCGAGCTTCTCGTAGGAGTCGAGGGCCGAGGCTTTGCCTATGGCAGCCTCGATCATGCCCATGACGCGCAGCACCTCGGGCTCATTCCCGCGCAGGTCCTTGGCCGAATTGATCTGCAGCCATGCCATCCGGTAGTTGGCTTTCTCGAAATTCTCTTTCGCCTTGCCCGCCAAATCCCGCGCCCGCCAGCCGGTGAAGAACTGGTATCCGACCGCCCCAAGAATCCCGAGCAGCAAGAGAAAAGCCCCGAAGATAGCGAGGGACCGCAGGAGGATTCGACCACGGCGGTTTTTTTTCCTGCGGGAACTCATGAAGGGCAATTCTCCGGCGGTTTGGCCTGCGGGTAAAGAGCGGGCTCGGAGGTCAACCTTGTGCGCGTTGCCGTTGCAACTTGGGCTGCACGCAGGCCAGGACTTGCGGGCCATTCTTGAAGGAATCACCGAGGAAATCCGCGATGCGGGCGATCACCTTCTCCGGCTCCGCGACCAACTCCGGATAGTCCACCTCGAGCAATGCCACGCGGTCGCTCTTTTTCAGCACCTCGCGGATCTGGGCGGGATTGTCGATGTCGACTTTTTCTATCGCGGCCGCGGCCCAGCGTTGTCGGTTGGCCGACGAGCTGTTGACTTCGTTGAGAGCGAAGGCAAGAGCATCCTTGCGCAGCGGCGTGTCGAGCAGGCTGTCGATAATTTCCACCACCTCGGCCGAACCAGCCACGGCCCTGGCGCTTGGCGTCATGCCCGGCCCGAACTCGGGGCGGTAACGCTGCAAAAGCAGACGCGCCAAGGTGAGTTGCTGAGCCGGATCATCGGCGATCGCGGCGGCGGCACGCGCCTCGGCGATGGCGCGGTCGATGTCCCCCTGACGCAGTTTGCGCGCGGTGCGTAACTCGCCAGCTTCTTTGGCTTTGCCCGCTTTCTCCAGCGCGTCGATCCCTTCGGCAAATTGCTCCTCGTTGCCGAAACGCGTGGCGATTTCGGCCCGCGCCTGGAGATCATCCGCGTTGAGTTCCGATTTTTGCGAAAGTTTCTCGTAGTAATCCAGCGCAGTTGCGCGCCCCATCGCGCCTTCGACCTGACCGAGCACGCGCAGCACATCGGGTTCTTCCGAACGCAACTCTTTGGCCGAATTGATCTGCAGCCAGGCCATGCGGTAGTTGGCTTTCTCGAAATTGTCCTTCGCCTTGGCTGCGAGATCGCGCGCCCGCCAACCGGTGAAAAAGTGGTAACCGACCGCGCCCAGCGCACCGAGAATGACCAGGGCAACAGCCAGGATGGCCACCGTGCGCAAGAGAAGTTGATTGCGGCGGCTTTTAGTGGCGCGCGAACTCATATCGCCGGATTCTCGTCGGGCAGTCGCTTAACGTAAAGTGCGGCAGGCTTGGATCCAAAAAAAACACCCGTCACGCGAACGCGGGACGGGTGTTTGCAAAAGGAAACGATTGGTCAGGCAACCTTGCGCTTGCGCCAGCGAGCGTAAGCCGCGCCGCCAACAAGCAGAGCTGCTGCGGCCCATGTGCCGGGTTCGGGGACGGCCGCCGGAGCCGAGGCATTGAGGTAAAAAGCCGCATCGCTTTGGGAAAAT
>JBILUI010000100.1:0-8704 GCA_044371145.1 Chthoniobacterales bacterium
CCTCTGTGTCCTCTGCGCCCTCTGTGGTAAATTAAACGCCCCATGCCCTATTTTTTGACCTTCGCAATCATCTGTCTCCTGAGCCTGACTCCGTCCCACGCCGAGACCCGCAAAGTGCTTTTCGATTTTACCAACGCCGCTGCCATGAGCGGATGGCAAGTCGAAGATGATGGTGTCATGGGCGGCGTATCCCGCGGAAACATGATCCACGACGAAGCCGGCTATCTCATCTTTCGCGGCGAAGTCTCCCTCAAAAACAACGGCGGCTTCTCCTCCATCCAAAACAATTTCAGCCCCATCGACATTTCCGCTTACCAGCACGCCATCCTCCGCCTCAAAGGTGACGGCAAGGACTACCGCTTCATCGTCGAGTCCGATCCGAGCGACCGCCACTACTACGTTACCGAGTTCGCCACCAGCGGCGACTGGCAGGAAATCAAGATCCCACTGCGCAAAATGTATCCCATGCGCCGGGGCGATCGCCTGAACATCCCCGACTATCCCGCCGAGACAGTGGCCCAAGTCCGCTTGATGATCGCCAACGGTCGCGCTGAATCCTTCCGCTTGGAGATCGCCAGCATCACTCTCGAGTAAAGAATCCGGCGGCCGCGTTCCGCGTCCTCTGGGGTTTACCAAAATACTTTCACCCCGGGATATCGCGCGAAACATACATCCCCGCCGACGATGGTGAGATTCTCCGTCAACGCTTGGGCGACAAGCATTCGATCGAAGGGATCGCGATGGACAAAAGAAAGATCGACCAATCGCCGTGTGTGACGCCACTCGACCGGAAGCGCCTCCGCCGCACCGCGCCCGATCCACTCCTCGCGCAATCCGTCGACGCCGCCGGTCAGCTCGAGTTTTTTGAGCGACAGCTTCACGCAGATTTCCCACCACGTCGCCTCGCTGATGAAGAGTTCGTTCTCGGCGCTGGACAAGGCCTGGCGCACTTTTTCCGGCAGGCGCGCATCGCCCGCGCGGTGCCAGATCAGCGGTTGCGCATCGAGCAACAATCTCATTCGGAATATTCGCGCATGTCCTCAAGCGGAGCGTCGAAATCGGGCGCGATGTAAGAAGCCGTTCCGGCGCCGTAACCGAAGGGCAGGCGATAATCTTTCTCCGCGCCGCCGATGGGGCGCAGTTCCGCCACCGGCTTGCCGCGCTTGGTGATGCGGTAAACCATCCTGCGCTTCTCAACTTTGGAGACCATCTCGGACAGATGTGTCTTTGCCTCGAAGAGACCAGCCTCTTGGACTTTCATTTAACTAGTTTATCATCTAGTTTGTTTGAAATCAAGGGCCAAGCGGGTCCGCTTCGTGGCCTTCGTTGGCTTTTCTTAGAGAACCGCCACCGGATCGACGTCGACCGAGACATGCGTGTCCTTAGGCAGCTTGATTGAACTTAGTGCGGCGCGGATCGCGCCGGTGAGCGTGCGGACTTGTTTGCCGCGCACCACGATCTGGTAGCGATACATCCCGCGCACCCGGGCGAGCGGCGCGGGGGCGGCTGGACTGACCATGACCGAAGCCGGGACGGCGGCGGACAACTTTTGCGCAAGCGTCCGCGCGGTGAATTCCGCTTTCTGCTCCGTATCCGCTCGCGCCGTGATCAGCACCAAATGGGAATACGGCGGATGTCCGAAATTCCCGCGCATCTCCAGCTCATGCGCCGCAAAACCATCGAAGTCGTGCGATTTGGCGAACTGCAGCGACGGATGCGCCGGCGAGAATGTTTGCACAATAACCTCACCTTCCGCATCGCCGCGCCCGGCGCGTCCCGCCACCTGGACGAGAAGTTGGAACGTCCTCTCGCCCGCGCGGAAGTCGGGCAGATGTAGGGCGGAGTCCGCGCTGATAATCCCGACGAGCGTGACGCCCGGAAAATGCAGGCCCTTGGCGATCATCTGCGTGCCGACGAGGATGTCGATCTTGCGCGAGCGGAAGGCACCGAGCGTTTCGTGATACGAATCCTTGCGCGTCATGGTGTCGGAATCCATCCGTGCGACGCGCGCCTTTGGGAACATCTTCTTCACCACCGTCTCGACTTTTTCCGTCCCCACTCCGCTGAAGGCGATCTGCGGATCGCGGCATTGCGGACAGCACTGCGGCGGCTTTTGGGCGTGTCCGCAAATATGGCATCGTGCCTCATCGTCTTTCCGATGTAGCGCGAGTGAAACGCTGCAGTGCGGACACTCCACCGTTTTTCCGCAGGCTTTGCACGCCAGCACGGTGAAGAATCCGCGTCGGTTGAGAAAAAGAATGATCTGCTCCCCTTTGGCCAGTCGTTGCTCGATGGCCGTGGCCAGCTTCGGCGAAATGAATTGGTCGTTGCGCTCGCCATCCTTGCTCCGCAGTCGCATGTCGACCACCCGGAAGACGGGGAGCACGCAACCATCGTGGCGGTGGGTCAGTTCTAGCAGGTCGTATTTTCCCTTACGGCAATTCTCGTAACTCTCGAGGGACGGCGTGGCCGAACCGAGCAGGACAGCGCAGGGCTCCATCTTGCCGCGGACCACGGCCAGATCGCGCGCATGGTAGCGTGGCCCCTCATCCTGCTTGTAGGAAGTGTCATGCTCCTCGTCGATGACGATGAGCCCGAGGTTGTCCAGGGGCGCAAAAACCGCGCCGCGTGCGCCGATGACAATGCGTGCTTTGCCGTCGCGCACCCGGTGCCATTCGTCATGGCGTTCGCCCTCGCTCAAATGACTGTGCAGAACGGCAACCTCGATACCCTGCGGAGCGAAGCGCGAGGCAAAGCGCTCGACGGTCTGCGGCGTGAGGGAAATTTCCGGGACAAGCACGAGTGCGGTTTTGCCTGCGTCGAGCACCTCGCCGATGGCGCGCAGGTAAACCTCGGTCTTGCCGCTTCCAGTGATTCCTTTGAGGACGATCGGTTTGTGTTTGGCCGGTTCGGCAAGGGCCGGCCGGATCCCTTCAAGTGCCCGTTCCTGCTCCGCGCTCAGCTTGGGCGGCGCCGAAGCGACATACTCCTCCGATCCGCGCGGCGCGCGGCGCACTGCTTCGGCCGTGATTTCGAGGATTCCGCGACGGGCGAGCGTTTTCAACGCGGCATCGGAAGATCCGAGAACACCGTTCAGCTTCGAGGCAGGCATCGGGACGCCGGTTCGCTGCAATTCCTCCACGACGGCCGCTTGGCGCGGCGCGCGCTTACGCATCGCTTCCAACTCCTCGGCGGATACCTCCCGCGAGAGCGCGACGAATTTCCGTTTGAGCGGCGCATGGCCCGTCTCCCGCACGGCGCGCGGCAGGATGCAGCGCAGCGCATCCTGCTCGTCGCACGCATAGTAATCCGCCATCCACTTGGCCAACTTCATCAGCACCGGCGTTATCTGCGGACGCTCGTCCATCACCGCGGCAATCGGCCGCACGCCCTTTGCGGTTGTTGTCTCTGACACCGAGACGACGGTCCCGATGACTTGGCGATTGCGCAGCGGCACACGCACCCGCGAGCCGGCAGCAACGCGCCGGTTCCATTCCTCCGGAATCTCGTAATCGAGTTCCTTGCCCGTCGAGCGGTCGAGGATTACTTGGGCGAAGCGCGGCATAACCCGATGGTATCTGTTCCCGTCAACGCCTCAATCAGCCAATAAGGAAATGAACCGCAGAGAGCGCAGAAGGCACGGAGAATCACCTGAGAGGTCTGCAAATATTCCCCTCTAAGTCCTCTATGTTCTCTGTGGTTCCCTAATTTCCAATCACCGACACAACAATCTCCCGGCTATGCGGGACGAGGCGGTGCTCGAGGAGGAAAACACCCTGCCATGTGCCGAGAGCCATGCGGCCGCCGGATACGGGAATGGTTTCACTCGTGCGCGTCACCGTCATGCGCAAATGACTCGCCGTGTCGTCAGGTCCCTCCGCCGTATGGATGTGCCAAGCTTCTCCATCAGGCGCGATGCGATCGAGAAACTCATGCAAGTCCTCGCGCGCCGACGGATCGGCGTTCTCGTAGATGACCAAGCTCGCGCTGGTGTGGCGGATGAAGACCGTGACAATCCCTTCCTTGAGACCGGAGGCGTGGACGACGCGCGCAACCTCGTCGGTGATCTCGTAACTGTCGCGTCCGCGGGTGGAAACATGAAAACTTTCGGTCTTGGCGATCATGACATCTGGTAGAGGGCTTGGACGAGCCGCGCCGGGCGCGACTCGCGCAGGACGCCATTCTCCATGCGATTCATGGCGTAAGCAAATCCGATGCGGTTTTCCGGGTCGGCAAAAGCAAGGCTACCACCGGCACCCGGATGGCCGAAGGCGACGGGCGAGGGTCCGCAGGTGGCTCGCGACTTCGCTCCGGAAGCGTCGAGCGGATCCATCATGAATCCGACGGAAAAAGCGGTCGACTGCTGTAAGACGAGGTCAGGTCCATTGCTAGCGCGGCAGGTCAACGCATCGCGCCACGGACCGCGGAAAAATTCTCCTGCAGCCAAGCGATCGTAAAAGCAAGCCAAGGAACGCGCATTTCCGATACCGCCGAACGAGGGCAGCGAAGCGCGCCACACTTCTGGGCGATTGGTCGCCGCCGCGCCGATGATTCCGGCCGGTTGGGCGAAGGAGCGCGCGGTGAGCGAGGATTTGTCGGCCAAAGCGTGTTCGAAAGGACCCGGTTCCTTGAGATCTTCGACGCGCGCGGCATGCATGCGGGCGACAAAGGAATGAAGTTCGTCGGGAAGCCCGATCCAAAATTGCAGGGCGAGCGGATCGCCGAAAGTTTTGCGCCAGTAATCTCCGAGCGGTAGACCGGCGGCGCGGCGCACAATCGCATCGAGCAAATAGCCGAAGGTGCGCGGCGCGTAACCGTGCGCTGTCCCGGGCTCCCAATTCGGTTTTTGCGCGGCTAGTGCGGCGGCCACGCCTTCGAGATCGAAAAAATCGAGTCCGGTTTTTTCGAGCACGGCCAAGCCGGCACGGTGCGCGAGCAGTTCGGCAAAAGTGACGCGGTCTTTTCCTTGCGCGGCAAACTCGGGCCAGACCGAAGCGACCGGCGTCTCGAGGCCGATGTCCGCCTCTTGCAAAGCGTGCAAAGCGCAGGCCGCGGCCGGCCCCTTGGTTGCCGACCAGCAAAAGACGAGCGTATCTGCGGTCCACGGTGCCGTCTGACCGGCATCGCGCCATCCGCCACCGAAGCGCAGAACCTCGCGTCCGTCCTGCCAGACGCAGACTTCGGCGCCGATTTCCTCGCCGCGGGCAAAGTTGTCCTCGAACGCCGTCCGCACCCGCATGACGGCGGCTTCATCGAGCCGGATCATGCCAACTTGCCGATGACGCCTTCCAAATCGGGATCGTAGCGCGCGATCTCCCGGAATTTCTCGTCCATGTTGAAACTCGTCTGGAGACAATTCTGCGCCTCCTCCGGATTGCCGAGCACCGCATGGTAACAGCCGAGATTGTAAAAATAAACCGGCTCGCGCAGGAGCGAGGCGGGACCTTCCTGCAAAAGCGCCATCGCTTCGGCAGTGCGGCCGAGTTCGTGCAAACAGAACGCGCCATGGATATAACCGAGGCTCAACTCCGGTCGGCCTTCGCGCAAAGCCTCGCACGACGCGAGGGCGTCGTCCCAGCGCCGCGCGCGCATGAGGATATAGACACGCAACTGCGCGACATCCTCGTGAGTGCGTTCCTCCGCGGGCACGCGCTCGAGTTCGGCGAGAGCCTCGTCCGTCATGCCCAGTTCCAGATATCCCTGGGCGGCACTGATGTAATGTTGCAGGGCGATGGGCCTAGCTAAAAGCATGGCGGCACGGGGCGCAACCCCTGCGACGCGCGGCGGTTTTTTCCCGTTGGACAACGGGGGCGACGGAGTGCATTTTATCCAGTTCCTGCTGCTCACGTGGCGGAACTGGCAGACGCGTGCGTCTCAGAAGCGCATGGGGTGACCCGTGGAGGTTCGAGTCCTCTCGTGAGCATTTTTCCCATGCAAGATCCGGCCAAGGTCCGCGGCATATTCAGCGCCATTGCCAGGCGCTATGATCTGGCCAACCATCTGCTTTCAGGCGGGCTGGATTTCCTCTGGCGCGCGCGTGCCGTGCGAATGGTCGGGAATTGGCAACCGCACTCCGTGCTCGATCTGGCCACCGGAAGCGGCGACCTCGCGCTGGCCATGCAAAAAGCGATGCCGCAGTCGCGCATCGTCGGTGCCGATTTTTGTCTGCCCATGCTGCGGGAGGCGGCGCGCAAAGGCCTGCATCCGCTCGTCGTGGCGGACGGAACACGTCTTCCTTTCGCCAATGGTTCCTTCGATGCCGTGACGGTGGCTTTCGGTCTGCGCAACATGGAATCGTGGCCGGTGGCGCTTCGCGAAATGGCACGCGTGCTGGCACCGGGCGGTCATTTGCTCGTGCTCGATTTTTCCATGCCGCGCCCGCCGTTCGCCGCGCTTTACCGGTTTTACCTGCACAACATACTACCCCTCGTGGCCGCGTTGGTCACGGGCAACCGCGCGGGCTACGAATATCTGGGCGAATCGATCGAGACGTTTCCCTCTGGCGAAGCGATGTGCTCCCTCATCTGCAGCAACGGATTCGCTTCGGCCGATGCAAGGCCGCTCGCCGCGGGGATCGTCAGCATTTACACTGCGACCAAATGAACCCGATCCGTTTCGTCCCGCTCTACATGGATCGCGTCTGGGGCGGGCGCGAGTTTTCCGCGCGGCTCGGGCGCGAATTGCCCGGGTCCCAACCCGTCGGCGAGGCGTGGGAAATCGTCGATCGCGAGGAAGCGCAGAGCGTGGTGAGTGACGGTCCGTTGGCCGGCAAAACCCTGCACGAGCTTTGGACGAATCATCGCGCGCAGATCTTCGGTCCGCGCCACACCAAAGCCGGTCCGCGCTTTCCCCTGCTCTGCAAGTTGCTCGATGCGCGCGAACGCCTCTCGGTGCAGGTGCATCCGCCCGCATCAGTCGCACCCCAGCTCGGCGGCGAACCAAAAACGGAGATGTGGTATTTCCTGGCCTGCGATCCGGGCAGCAAAATCTATGCGGGACTGGCACCGGGGACCACGCGCGCGGAGTTCGAATCGGCGCTGCAAGAAGGAACGGTGGAACGGCGGCTGCACGCGCTGCCCACGCGCGAAGGTGATAGCATTTTCATTCCCAGCGGGCGTCTCCATGCCATCGGTGACGGCAACCTCATTGTCGAAATCCAGCAGAACAGCGACACGACTTATCGCGTGTTCGATTGGAACAGAGTCGGACTGGACGGCAAACCGCGCGAGCTCCATATCGGGGAATCCCTCGCCTCGATAGACTTTGCCGATTACGGGCCGACGTTGCAACATGACGTCTCCGGAGTCATCGCCGAGTGCGGACATTTCCGGGTGGAGAAGCGCCTGATCGATGCCCCGACCGCGCTGAGTGCGCCTGGTGACTTCGCCATTGTCACGGTGGTGGGCGGCACGGTCCGCTGCGGAGACAACCTTTTCAAAACCGGCGACTTCTATCTGCTGCCGGCGGAAGGCGCGCCGGACACCGCGTCCGCGGGCGGTGATCCCTGCGCCGTTCTGGTCAGCACGTCGCCCGCATCAACTTGAGCCGGATTACCCTGAATTTTCTCGACGGGCTTTCCGACGAGGCGGGGGAACTCGCGCGGCTCCATGCGGCGGAATGGCGTCACCTCTACACCGCGTGGGACGGGCAAACCGCTCTCGAAGAATTTGGCGCGCAAAAGACGGACGGGACACTGCCCGCCACGCTCGTGCTGCGCGAAGGCGGACAGCTGGTCGGATCGGTGAGCGTCGTCGACAACGACTGTGAGGCGCGCATGGATCTGAATCCGTGGCTGGCCAGTCTCTACGTGATGCCTGGGCAGCGCCGGCGCGGGCACGGGGGTAGGTTGGTTGCGGCCGCGCTCGAGTTGGCGAGACGCAATGGCGTCGAATTCCTGCACGTCTTCACCGAGTCGGCGGAACACATTTTCCGGAAGCACGGCTTCTTGCCTTTTGAGGATGGCAAAACAAACGGCCGCCCCGTGACCATCCTGCGCCGGCAAATCTGAATGCCTCAGGGGGCAGAAGTTTCTACGAGCGCGATCCCGCGCAACTCGAGAAAGCGGCGCAAGACATCCTCGATGAGATTCCCGGGGCATGATGCGCCCGCGGTGATGCCCAAGGTGACCGGACCCGCCGGAATCCAGTTTTCCGTGGTGATCTCTTTTTTGTGGTGTGTGTCGAAGTGGCGGATTTTGGCCGGAGATTCGAGGCAGGATGCGTTGACCACGAAATAGGTCGGCGTTTGTTCCGCCGCCATGTCGGCCAGATGCGTGGTGTTTGAACTGTTGTAGCCTCCGACGACGAGCATGAGGTCGGGCGGACGATCGAGGAGTTCTTTGAGCGCGTCTTGTCGTTCCTGCGTCGCGCCGCAAATGGTGTCGAAGACGCGGAAATTGTCCGCGTTGCCATCACGCGCCACGATCGCCTCGCGCACGCGGCGCTGCACATCCTCCGTCTCGGAGCGCAGCATGGTTGTCTGGTTGGCCACGCCGACTTTACCCAAGTGCAGATCAGGATCGAATCCGGCAGATGTGGCCCCGGCGAATTTCCCAAGAAATGCGGCGCGGTCCCCTCCGCCGCGGATGTAATCGCAGACCATGTCGGCCTCGGCCGGATTGTAAACCACGACGAAGTGACCGTGTCCCTGCGTGTCCCGCGCGCGGGAACTGGTGGCGCGCGTTTCCTCGTGGTCGGCTTTTCCG
>JBILUI010000244.1:0-8619 GCA_044371145.1 Chthoniobacterales bacterium
TGCAGCGTGCCGGGGACACTGACGAGAGATTGCGCTTCATTCCCAGCGACGAGGTCTTCACAGCCGACTGGCAGGGAGAGGGCGCGGTTCGCATCGGCCACAACTACCAAATTCCGGATACCGGACGCGAAGCCGTGCGGCAGTGGGTGGCTCCGCATGCGGGGACCGTGCGCGTCGAAGGCCAAGTCACAAGCGAAGAACCCCTCGCCGGCCGCGCCGCGGCGCGACTCCTCAAGAATTCCGAGGAGCTTTGGCGCGCCGAACCGGGCGCCGCGGACAAGCCCGCCAACCACGACCTATCGATTGCGGTGTATCGTCCTAATCCGCCCGGCGACGAGAATCTGGCCCTCGGCAAATACGCCCGCTCGAAGATGCTTTCGTTCGGTGCGCAGCCTTTCAATGCCGTCGATGGCGACGCGAAGTCAGCTTTTGCCATCTACCCGGACGACCGCATCACGTCCGGCGAAGACTGGCTGCAGGTGGATCTGGACAGACCGCAGACCATCGACCGCTATATCGTTGTTTCCACTCCGCCGACCGAGGGCTGGCGACCGGTGAATTTCACGCTGCAGAAAAGCGATGACGGCTTTACCTGGACGGACGTGGACAAGGTCACCGGCAACCGTGAAGAGCGCTTCGAACGGAAAGTTCCCGCTTTCACGGCGCGATACGTGCGACTTTACCTGCCGCAGGGAAAACCCTTTTCCATAAACGAGTTCGGACTGTATCACGGCGGCGACGCTGCGAACACCAGCCCGGAAAAGCAGGGTCAGCAGCCTATACCGTGACTCTTGCCGTTGGCGGCTGGTGGCCAGCGAAGCCAACGTTGCAGCCACCCCTGACTAACGTCCGCAAAGAGAGCGGATATCTGGCAGGGTTCTGTAGGCAGATTTATTTCGCTTGCTCGGCGAGATAATCGTGGAGCACGACGCCGCCGATCAGCGAGAAATCACCGCACCAATAAAAGGCATCCATCTGCTCGCGCACCGGCAGCTTGTACATGGGGATGGTGGCGTGCGGGTGCACTTCAGCCGTGCCCGTGCCGGTGAAGCATTCCGTGATGTCCATGTCCACGAAGTCGCGCGCGGTCAACTGGCGCACCGCGTAGCCGCCATGGATGTGGGGCATGATCTTCAGGTTGATGTTCGTCACCGGGTTGACGTTCTGACAGACATCCTCAAACTTCGCGCGCCGAGCCTTGTAGTGCATCGTGCCGGTGAAAACGGTTAGCCCGTTGGCGATAACTTCGCCGACGAAAACATCCCCCCGCGCCTCCAATTTGACGATGGCATGGCGCTTGGGTTGGCCGTGGAATTCCCGGCCGGCCACCATGGCGCGGTCGTTGTCGACATAGAAGTAGGGCGAGTAGGCCCCGATCACCGTCTTGCCAGGCCCCTTGAAGCGCGCCGCAACCATGATATTGGCCTCGTAGGTGTTGCGGCCCATGCCGGGGACATCGCCCCAGCGCGCAATTTGCACCATGACAACGTCGTTCAGCGATTCCAGCGGCGGCGGAAGCAGTGCGGCAATGGCCGCCGGATCAGTGCGGTATTGGATGGCCAATACCTCGCCGTCCATGAAGCGCGCCGGCGGACGGCCGTGCATCGGCGCGTCCATCGGGATGGAATGCGCGGAGAGCGCAAGGTGTTGCGCGGGGGTTGCGGTTTTCGAATTTCCGGATGTGTTTTTTTTACCCATAAAATTTCGGCGTGCATCCCAGCAGCGTTTCCGCGACGCGTCCGATGACTTTGCGGCTGCCGCGATAGGCCCAGACCTGCGAGACGTCTGTGCTGGTTCGGCGACCCGTGTCAGCGCCGACGGCGGGGGCATGATGCTCCATTTCGGAAAAACAGCCGATGGCGGGCTCCGCGACATTGGCTGCCTGCACCGCGTCGCCGCGATCCTTCTCGTTGTCGAACGGCGTGTCGACGTATTCTCCGGAAGGATTGACAAAAAAGTTCCGCACAACCAACTCCCAGCCGCCTTTTCCGTCGCGGTGCACATAGCCCATCCGTCCGGTCACATAGACGCCACGGATGGCCAGTTTGGCGGTCGTCGACGACGACATGCGGTAACAGACAGAATTCGCCTTTCGCTGCACATGGCCCGATGGAATCTTCCCGAAGATCACCTGTGTCCGCGCCGGACTGTGCGTGGGGACGATCAGTTCGCCGCCAGGCGGCAGCTGCAACAACTGCCACAAGCCGATGGGCACACGGGATTTCTTCGGCTCGCGCAGCAATTTCAACGTCACGGTTGTCGTAAAGCCGGCGTAGGCGTAAAGCCCCGCGATTTTCGGCTCGGTGCGCAGCGGGTCGGGCGCGGCATCGTAACTTTTGTCGATCTCCACCTCCACAATCTGTCCGTGCCGCCGCAGTTCGAGCTTGGCGCGATTGACGAGGTGCAGGCGGCCGCCAATCTCACGGCAGACGTATTTTCCAGGATCGACCGCGACCGGCTCGCGCCATGTTTCCCAAAAACGCTTGAGGTCGGACACGAACAACTGCGTGGTCGGCGCAAGCCAGGTGCGGTCGCCACCGGGATTCGGCCAGCGGGATTCCGCGTAAAGTTTCCGGATACCAGCGGCGGAGCGTAGCGAGTCGTGTGTCCACAGGAAATTGGACTGCGCATTTTTCGCAAACAGACCGATAACGCGCCCGCCTTCCGGAAGCACCACCACTGTCCCGCTGGAAAAATCAAGCCGGCGCACGGCGCGACCCGACCGCTTTAGGTTTGCGCACAGTGAGCGCAGCGAAATGGTCTTAAAGTTCATTCGGTCCTTCCGTGGCTCCTCATGCAAATTTTTTCGCAGCGCATCGCCAGCCGAGCATGAGCTTGCGAAGCGTTGTGGGGAAGCTCATGGGAGCGAGTTTGGCACAGCCCCATTCTTGCCGCATTGGCGCTCACAACAATCCGTTTTCGTCAGATTCCCTTCTGTTTTGAACACATCCTCTCGCTGGCGACCGCGCTGTAAAGAGCGCCCCGGGAAAAAAGTCCAGATGGTTGCCTCGTAAAAATAGGGAAGATTATCTACAAAAAGCGATGCGCGGATCTTGGCTTCTGCCATGTTGCGCGTTGAGGCATGCACCCCCACCCTCTACCCCAGAAGCGTCATGAAGCGTTCACCCTCGTTGAGCTTCTTGTTGTCATCGCGGTGCTTGCGATCCTCGCTGCGATTGCCGTTCCCGCTGCGAAAGGGGTGCTGGAGAGCGGCCAAAGAGCGACCTGCCTTGGTAACATGCGAGGTCTTGCGGCAGGCCTGCTCTCCTACACTGCGGACAACAACAACAGGTTTCCCGTGTGGGGCTGGGCTTACAACGATCCTCCATATGCAAAGCCAGCGGACAGGGCCACCCCTCCTCCGCCATTTAAACCGAGAGAACCAGGGAAAGGAGATGTGCGTTGTGGTCTTCTCATGCGCGGGGGATACGTTACGAGCGAGAAAGCCTTCTGTTGCCCCGCTCACCGAGACAACACGTCGATGGGATATGAGCCTTGGGGCTATACTGGAAGGTTTCCCGGTTGCACGTATGCGGTAAACGGCCAAGCCGGCGCTTCCCTTCGCCTAGCGCTCGGCAAAAAGGCTGATGAGGTCGATCTCGACTTTCCACTGAAAGCTTTGCGCACTCCACCATCCCAAACGGTCATGCTGTTCGAGGAGTCGGGTTCCAACTCTTGGCGCTACGACAACGGGGTGGCGCTTTTCGGATTCTATGAGCCGAGCCAGATCGATTCGTTGGGAACAAGTTTCCATTCGAATGTCGGTAATGTGGTGTTTTTCGACGGCAGCGCGCGGTCCATGACCTGGAAGGAGTGGCGGGCAAACGCGTTCGATGGGGGTATGGAGAAGGCCAAGCAGTTTTTCGGCGGCCTTGACGGCTTTTACTGGTAGTGGCGACAGCCGTTAACACCTCATCGCCGATGTTGCACGAGGGACACGAACTCGCAGTGTTTTTGACCCGGTGACCACCGCCTCCGCCACAAAAAAGAAATCCTCCGAAAGAGGAGCAGAGCAAGCCGGAAAAGGGAGCCGGCAGAAGAGGGCCGACTAAGGTGGAAATCTGCAAAAACGATCCATGAAGACTGCATCCCTCTCCCGTTTCGAAACCACTGTCAATACACCGGAGTTCGTGGCCGATCCGTATCCCACCTTCCGAGAGATGCGGCAGGAGGAGCCCGTGATGTGGAGTGATGGGATTGGCGGATGGCTGCTCACCCGCTACGACGACATCCTTGTTTCCTTCAAGGAGGTATCGAGTTTCTCCAACGAAGGACGACTCGCCCGCTCCGTGGAGCATCTTATGGGCGACTCCCGCAAAAAGCTGGCGGATTTCGAGTCACACTACCGCACGAAAGGGCTGCTCCACTCCGATCCTCCGGATCACACACGCCTTCGCTCATTGGTTACCAAGGCCTTCACTCCGAGGGTCATCGAAACGCTCAAGCCGCGCATCAAGGAGATCGTGAACGAGTTGCTGGACGCTGCAGAAGCAAAAAGCGACTTCGACATCGTGCGGGACCTTGCCATTCCCCTTCCTGCGACCGTCATTGCGGAAATGCTCGGCGCGCCTGTGGCGGACCGCGGACTTTTCCGGAAGTGGGCAGACGACCTCCTTGCTTTTCAAGGTATCAACAAACCCTCGGAAAAAGTTCTTCTCCAAGCGCAGGACTCTCTGCGAGAGATGAAGGAATACCTGCTTGTGCTCATCGAGGAGAAGCGACGCAATCCCAAGGACGACTTGCTGACCAAGCTCGTGCAGGCCGAATCCGAAGGCGACCGACTGAACGAGGCCGAATTGATCAACACCTGCGTCACATTGCTGGTGGCCGGCCATGAAACCACCACGTCGCTTACAGGGAGTTGCGTTTACACATTGCTGAAGCACCCGGATCAGCTTGAGCAGGTCAAGGCGAACTGGGATTTGCTGGCGCCTGCGATCGAGGAAGTCCTGCGATTCGAGAGCCCTGTTCCCAGGCAACCGCGTCTCATGAAGAAAGACTTCGAGCTGAACGGCAAGGTTCTCAAGGCCGGAGAAATCGTTTTCCAGATGCTCAACTCAGCGAACCGCGATCCCGAACGGTTTGAGGACCCGGACCGGTTCAACATCTTCCGGAAAGAAACGAAGCATCTCGCCTTCGGCCAAGGCGTCCACTTCTGCGTGGGGGCGATGCTCGCAAGGGCGGAAGCCCACATCGCGCTGAAAACGCTCTTCGAAAGGTATCCGGATATCGCACTGGTCAACCCGGATCCGGACTGGGACGTGGAGAAGAGGAACTCCCGCATGCTGAAAACGCTGCCCGTCCGCACTTGAGAAACTTGAGGCCATAAATACCTGGCTTGGTAGTATCGCGACGCTTCCGGATACGGTCTTCCGAAGCAGCTAGACCCAGACTACAAACTGACATGATGCGCATCCCCCTCGAAGACACCCTCATCGACATCATCGGCAAGGCCCAACGCGGGCTGAATCTTCCGGAAATTCCCGAACCGAAGAGCGAGGCCGACATACTTCGGGTGGCTGCATCGTTGGGATTGGGAGCGGACGCACTTCTGTCTATCGCGAACGGCGGCTACTACCCCGCCAATCCCGGTCCGATTGAAGGCCTTGTCTGCTTCAACACTCCGTTCGAGGACATGACCGTGAACAGCTACCTTGTGTTCGATCCGAAAACCAAGGCCGCGGCGGCCTTCGATACAGGGGCGGACTGTTCGGGTATGCTGGAGCCTGAAGTGAAGATCGGACAGATTTTCCTCACACACATCCATGAGGACCATGTCGTCGATCTCGCACGGCTCAAGGAGGCCACAGGCGCCAAACCTTACGTGAGCGACCGCGAACCGATCGAGGGTGCGGAAGAGTTTGCCGACGGCACGGCTTTTTCCATCGGCAGCCTGAAAGTCGAAACCCGCCGCACCAGCGGCCATGCGAAGGGCGGCGTGACTTATGTCATCACGGGCCTTGCCAAACCCTTGGCGATCGTCGGGGACGCAATCTTTGCCGGTTCGATGGGCGGCGGGGCCGTGAGCTACGAGGAGGCCTTGCGCACGAACCGCCAAAGTATCTTCACGCTGCCGGATAACACTGTTTTGTGCCCCGGTCACGGCCCCCTCACCACGGTCGGCGAGGAAAAAAGAAACAATCCATTTTTCAGCATATAAACCATGAGCAAAAAACAACGCATCGGATTTGTCGGCGTCGGCCGCATGGGCGCCAATATGGCGCGGCGCCTCAAGGAAGTCGGTTTTCCCGTCACTGCAGTCTACGACGTAAGGAGGGAAAACGCGGAAGCTCTGGCCAAAGAACTCGGCTGCGAAGCCTCCCCCACCCTTGCGGGCGTCACGGCACTTGCGGATGTCATCATCACGGTCGTCACGGACGACAAAGCGCAGCTCAAAGTTTTTACCGGCAAAAAAGACAATCTTTTGTGGAATGCGCAGGGCAAGGTGTTCATCAATTGCGCCACGCTTTCGCCGGCAACCCACCTCATGGTTGAGCGGTTGGCCGCGGCGGCCGGCGCCGAAACGCTCGAAGGCTCGATGGCTTCCAGCATCAACCAGGCGCGCGCCGGAACACTCTACCTCATGTGCGCCGGGCAGAAATCGACGTTCGACAAACTCAAGCCGTTGCTCAAGAAGCTGAGCGACGAGGGAAAGCTTCTTCGCTACATCGGCACCGCCGGAAAAGCTGCGCAGGTGAAGGCGCTGGTCAACATGGTGATGAACATCAATACCGCCGGCCTCGCCGAAGGCCTCGGGCTGGGCTCGGCACTCGGGCTGGATCTGAAGGTTCTCATGGAAGTCTTCTCGCAAACCGGTGCAAATTCTCGCGTTCTCGTCACGGACGGCGAGGACATGGTCAACCGCGACCATGCCTGTTTCTTCAGCGCAAGCCACGCGGCCAAGGACAGTGGCATCGCCCTCGCCCTCTCGAAAACCGCCAGGCTTAATCTGCCGCTTGCCGCCGCCACTTACCGGCAATACCGCAGAATGGTCGATCTCGGCCTCGGGGAGATCGACAAGTCGGGCATTTCCGAGCTGACATTCAAGGGACGCGCGCCGAAGAAGAAAAAGAAATGACCGGCCCCATCCTTCGGCACGTTGCTTCGAGGTGGTCTATGGTGGACTACCCGAGTCGCAAGAAGGAATGGAGTTACGACCGCAAACTCGCCGACGCGAAGGCGGCGGGATTCGACGCGATCGCCACTGCGGCCATCCCCGAGGTCGGCCGCGCCGCCAAGAAGCATGGGTTGACCGTGCTAGGGTATTTTTCCTCCGGCAAGCAGTCGGAGTTCGCCGGCGAGCTGAAAGCGAACAAGAAAATCGGCGCACACCACATCAACGTCCAACTGGCCGACGAGGACACTCTAACGCCAGAGGCGCTCGGCTTGGCTGTGCTCCTCATGCAGGAGGGAAAGTCGATGGGGCTCGCACCCGCCGTCGAAATGCACCGCGACACCTGCACGGAAACTCCGGAGAAGGCCTACGCGCTTGCCGATGCTTACCTCAAAGTGACAGGCGAACTTCTGCCCATCACGTGGGACTTTTCGCATTTCGCCATCGTGAAGCACCTTCATCCCGGAAACTACGCGGAGAAGCTTCTCGTCCGCCCCGATCTCATCCAACGCGCCCAGATGTTCCATTTCCGCCCCTTCAACGGGCATCACTGCCAGATCCCGGCGACGGACGGAAATGGAAAGCTTACGCCTGAGTTTAAGGACTGGCTGCCTTTTGCCGAGGCGCTTTTGAAATGCTGGCTCGACGGGAATCGAAACACGAATCGTGAGCTATTCGTTTGCCCCGAAATGGGACCCGTCGCGAGCGGTTACAATCTGAGCACTCTGCCGAACAGCTGGGAGGACGCGAAGGTCGTGCGTCTCGAGATAGACAAAATCTGGAAGAAGCTCACGACCAAGCGCCGTTGAGCTGATCGCGAGGCCGGGCCAGCACGACTACGCCGATGCGGCGGCCAGTGCCTTGGGCGGAAGGTGCAACGACTGCCCGAAAGCGTCGTCCGCAGCTTCCGCCATCGCCTCTCCCATCGAAGGATGAGCGTAGACCAGCGACGCGAGATCTTTCGCGCTTGCGCGGGCCCGAAACAACGGCAACGCGCTGGAGATAAATTCGACGGCGGTATGGCCGATGGCATGCACACCGAGCAGTTCGTCGCTGTCGGTATTGCGGATAACCTTCACAAATCCGTCGGTTTCGCCGATAGCCATGGCTTTCCCGAGATTGCGGTAAGGGAATTTTCCGACGGAAATTCGCACGCCTGACTTTTTTCCCTCGGCTTCCGTCATCCCGACACTCGCAACCTCCGGGAAAGTATAAACGGCGTTCGGGATGGGCTCGCGGAATATCTCTTCACGTCCCAGCGCCGCCTTCGCCGCTACTTTGCCCTGCGCGGAGGCCGCGTGGGCAAGCAGCGTCCGGCCGTTGGCATCACCCACACAAAAGATTCCCGGTGCGGCACGCATCGAACCATCGACCTGAACGAATCCCCGGTCCAGACGCACGCCGCATACCTCCAAGCCTAGCTGGGCGGCGACAGGCTTCCGGCCGACAGCAATCAGCGACCTCTCCGCCGAGACCTTCTTCCCACCTTCCAAAGTGGCGGTGCA